>SYMW01000008.1 GCA_005805305.1 Verrucomicrobiales bacterium | reverse complement strand
GTCAGACCTAGCAGCCACCATGTAAACAGGGCTGCATCGTTCAACCGCCGTATGCGGAAAACCGCACGTACGGTGGTGTGGGAGGGTGCCGGGGCGCAATCCCCGGCACCCGACCCGATCACCGACAACTCGCGGATGCAACATCACCATTTCAAACTCGAAATGGCTAGATCCGGTAAGCCAAGCCGCCACCTAGACGGCGAAGGCAGCCACGCATCGTCATCAAATCGTCGCCTTGGCGCTGTTGATTCCGGCGGGGTTAGCGAGGGTGACACGACGGGACGGGAAACGAAGGTAAGCTGGGAGAACTCTGGTTGGGGCTGGCAACATCCCAACCGGCAGCACAAGGAGGCAGAGCCTCCAACCATAAAACGGCAGTTGCCCATGGTGAATCTTCGCAAGATCCTGGCGATAAAATCTTTCCGAATCACTCGCCAGATCCACAAGGGATATGCCTCCCTCTTCCTCAAGCCTTTGTCATCCAGGCTGTTGCGCATCTTCAATGGGTTCAGCTGCCGTTTTAAGGTCCAAGGTTGAACGGGCGGTCGGAGAACTTTGAGCCCTCCTTAGCAGCAAAGAAATTGGGGCGGCCCCACTGTCGCGCGGCCAACGCTTCTGACGGAGCTGTTCAGCGCGAAAAATCCAACGCCACTCCCTTCGACCCATACTCAATCTCCGCAGATTTCTGTATAAACTTCCCCGGATTCTCCGCGATACGCAACACCAGGCGGTTGTTTCCCAAAGAGCCAGCCTTGAGCCTTCGGGGATGGTTCGCCGGTGCTTTCACGAGCGGAACCCCGCGCATGGTGCATCCGCGAGTTGTCGGTGGAGCGCGACTGTGCTGAAAGCCAGTCGCAGCAGCATCTCAGGCTCGCTATCACGCCAAACCTGCTGCGGCTGGTGCCTCGCACACAACCGCGCTCCGGGCTGCCAGCCAAATTCACCGTCAACCTGCGGATGCACTGCCCCGCGCAGCGTCGTGAGTTCCTGTCTTGCCTCCCTGGGGCGAAGTCCACTAGCATGCGCCCACAGCCTATGAATCAAACTATTCGACTGAAGCTTTTCCTCATGATGGTCCTGGAGTTTTTTATTTGGGGCGCTTGGCTGCCCCTTATTTTCGGCTACTTGCCGAGCTTGGGGTTCTCGCCGACGGAACAGGCATTCATTTTGAACGCTTTTCCCGTCGCCGCCATCGTGGGCATGTTTTTCAGCAACCAGTTCGCGGATCGAAATTTCGCGGCTGAGAAGTTCCTCGCTTTCAGCCATTTGGTGGGAGGCGTGGCAATGCTCGGATTGGGCTTCGTCAATACATTTTGGCCATTCTTCCTGCTCATGCTTGTCCACTGCCTCCTTTACGTGCCCACGATTTCCATCACTAATTCGATTGCGTTCGCGAACATGAAGGATCCCCAGAACGAATTCGGGATTATCCGCATGGGAGGCACGATCGGATGGATATTGGCTGCCTGGCCGTTCACTTTTATTCTCGTTGACTGGGGAAAAGTGAATGCCGCGAATCCGAATGGGTTCGTCGAATGGCTTGGAACCGTGCTGGCTTCCGGATTGACCGGGCCCGCATTGCAACAGGCAACGAAATGGACGTTCATCGTCGCGGGAGTTGCCTCCATTCTGCTGGCGCTCTTCAGTTTGATCCTGCCGCACACTCCGCCGAAGCCGGCTTCGAAGGGGTCGGAAAGCCTGGCTTGGCTTGAGGCGACGCGGCTGTTGAAGCATCCCTTCGTCCTCATTCTATGGATCATTACGTTCGTGGATGCCTTCGTCCACAACTGCTATTTTAACTGGACTGGCACTTTTCTGGGGAGTGCGCAAGTGGGGATTCCCGGCAACTGGATCATGCCCGTCATGAGCATCGGACAACTGGCTGAAATTGCGACCATGTTCGTCCTGGGCGCCTGCCTGAAGGCGCTTGGTTGGAAGAAGACGATGGTCATTGGGATCCTGGGGCATGCGGGCAGGTTTGCCGTGTTCGCGTTTCTCCCCGAGCACAAAGCGCTCATCGTCCTGGTGAACGTCCTTCACGGAATTTGTTACGCCTTCTTCTTTGCCACGGTGTACATCTTCGTGGACGAACACTTTCCCAAGGACGTGCGTTCGAGCGCGCAGGGGCTGTTTAACGTCATGATTTTGGGGGTCGGGGCGCTGGTGGCTAATTCCATTTGTCCGTGGTTGCTGCAAAATATGTTCACCACAAACGGCGTCACGGATTTTAAGGGATTGTTCCTCCTGCCCTGTGCGACGGCTCTCATCGCGGCGATCGCGCTGGCGCTGTTTTTCCATCCGCCTTCCAAGAAGGCGCCCCAAGCCGCCGGAGGAGGTTCGGCGCCCGCGCATTGATCGGCGAAACCACCGCGCCTGTTGAACACGCAACCGCAATTGAACCCGAAGACTCGCCCGAGGACGCGAGTCGGCGTTGGGGGCACACTGGATCGGCGCTCGTTTTTGGCCCATTCGACAGTCGCTCTGGCCTCCACCGCCGTTGGTTGGCGAACGTCTTTAATGGCTCAACGCCAGGAGCCTTTTCAGATATCCCTCGCCGAATGGTCGTTTCACCGGTCTCTCCTTGCGAACCGCACGACCCACATGCAGTTCCCACAAACGGCGAAGCTCATGTGCGGCGTGGACGCCATCGAGCTCGTCAATCAGTTCTTCAAGAACCGGGCCCGGGATCGACGCTATCTCGCCGAGTTCAAGAGCCGAGCTGATGGCGAGGGGGTCAGAATACTGCTCATCATGTGCGATGACGAAGGCTATCTGGGCGATACGGATGCCAAGAGAATCGCGCGAGCGGTGGAGAACCATCGCAAATGGGCCGACGCCGCGAAGTTTCTTGGATGCCATTCCATCCGAGTCAACGCGGAAACTCGAGGAGTCGGCAGTTTCGAGGACCAGCAAAAGCGAGCCGCCGACGGCCTGACCCAGCTTTCCCAATACTGTTCGACGCTCGGTTTGAACTGCCTCGTGGAGAACCATGGACGCCTCTCGTCAAACGGGAGCTGGCTTGCCGGCGTCATGAAGCTCGTGAACTTGCCGAACTGCGGCACGCTTCCTGACTTTGGCAATTTCGACCTCGGGAACGGCAAGGTTTACGACCGCTATAAGGGGGTGGAGGAAATGATGCCCTTTGCCAAGGCCGTGAGCGCCAAGTCGCATGATTTTGACTTCAACGGCAACGAGATCCACACGGATTATCGACGGATGTTGAAGATCGTGCTCAAGGCCGGTTATCATGGGTACGTGGGGATAGAATACGAAGGCCGGAATCTCAGCGAGCTCGAGGGTGTTTGGGCCACGCGGAGATTGCTTGAAAGAATTCGTGGCGAGATCGCGCGATAGCGGCCACCGACGGAGTTCTCGATGAAAATCATCACGCACAAAGACTGCACGACTTATCAATCGCCGGGACATCCCGAAAGGCCGGCGAGGATTTCGAGGACCGTCGATCACCTAAAGACCCAGACCGAACTCGCGCTGGAGTGGCTGGAGCCGAGCGAGGCGCCCGAGAAAACCATCTTGCGGGCTCACACGGCGGAGCATGTGGCTCAGGTGAAAGCCGCCCGTGATCCATTCGATAATGACACTCCGAATCATCCGGACATCTTTATCCACGCCAAACGCAGCGTGGGGGGCGCATTGCGGGCCTTGAATTGCGCGCGCGCCGGGGAGCCTTCGTTGAGCCTTCTGCGCCCCCCCGGCCATCATGCCACGCGGAATCACGCAATGGGCTTTTGCTACTTCAACTCCATCGCCGTGGCGGCTCTCGAGGCGCTTGAAACCGGCTCGAAAAGCGTGGCCGTGTTCGATTTCGACGTGCACCACGGAAACGGAACGGAGGCCATCTTGCTGAACCACCCCAACACCTCGTTTTACTCCATCCACCAACACCCGTGCTATCCTGGAACGGGCACTTCCGACGTGGGCAAGAACTGCTTTAATTTTCCCGTCCCTCCCCGCACCCCTCGCGAGGATTATCGCAAGATCATTGGAAAAGCCATCGCGGGCATGTCCGCCGCCAAACCCGCGCTCATTCTTGTCTCCGCCGGGTTCGATGCCTACGCACGCGATCCGCTGGCCCAGGAAACCCTTGAGGCCGAGGACTTCGAGTGGATCGGCAAATCCCTGGCAAAACTCGGCATTCCCATGCTGAGCGTTTTGGAAGGGGGTTACAGCACCCAATTGCCCGAATTGATCCTTTCTTATCTCCGCGGTGTTTCCTCAAAATAAGAGGGTCGTACCCACTGACGCCTCCAATTTTCAGGGGCGCCGACGGGATTGCCCTGAGGATCAAGCGCACTCTTTGAGGGCGGCCGCCACGTCGCAGCGGTTTCCGCAGTCTTTCAAAATCCGGCCGAAAGCCGCCACAAACCGGCGCACGTTTGCTCCCGTGGACGTGGCGCCCATCAGGCCGACGCGCCAGATCTTGCCTTTCAACGGCCCCAAGCCAGCGCCAATCTCTATGCCGTCCTCAAGGAGCAAGCGGCGGCGGACGACGGATTCTTCAATCCCTTCGGGCACGCTGATGGCGTTCAGTTGCCACAGTTGATGACCTGGTTGCGCGGCGAACGAGAGGCCCATGGCTTCCAGAGCGCGCTTGAGCATGCCGTGGTTTTGCTCATGTCTGCGCCATCTCGATTCGAGGCCCTCCGCCAGGACGAGCCGGAGCGCTTCGTGCAGGGCGTAATTCATGGAGATGGGAGCCGTGTGATGGTAGACCCTGTCTTGGCCCCAATAAGCCGCCAGCAGGTTCACGTCCAGATACCAGCTCTGGACTTTGGATTTGCGACGAGCCGCGGTTTCCACGGCGCGGGCACTCATGGATACCGGCGACAGCCCGGGGGGGCAGCTCAAGCATTTTTGCGTGCCGCTATAGACCGCGTCCACTCCCCAGGCGTCGATCCGCACGGGGCAGCCCGCGAGCGAAGTGACGGCATCCAGAACGAAGAGCGCTCCCGCCTCGCGCGACAGCCGCGAGATTTCTTCCACGGGTGTCAGCGCGCCGGTGGAGGTTTCAGCGTGCACCACGGCCACCAGTTTGGGGTTTCGCCCAACCAGGGCTTGGGCGATCTGTTCCGGCGTGATGATCGTGCCCCAGGGCGATTCGACTTTGATCACTTTCGCTCCGCAGCGGCTCGCCACGTCCGCCATGCGAGTTCCGAAGACTCCATTGACACCAATGATCACTTCATCGCCCGGTTCGATCAGATTCACCAGGCAAAACTCCATCCCGGCGCTGCCGGTGCCGCTGACCGGGAATGTCATGTCGTTGGCCGTTTGATAGACCTCGCGCAGCATCCCTTTCAGTTCCTCCATCATCCCGACAAAGACGGGGTCGAGGTGGCCCAAAACGGGGCGAGCCATCGATAATAAAACCGAAGGAGGCACGTCGCTCGGGCCGGGGCCCATCAGCAAGCGCGACGGTGGATTGAAAGGGTTGATCGATATCATTCTGAAAACTTAGACCAACCTCGCGGCGTGCGGCAATAGAAAGTCCCAAGGCCCGGAATAAAGGTGTGGCCAAATAATTCGCGGGGCTTTATGAAGCTGGGCATGCACCGCGCAACACAGGATGAATCGGCTCTGTTGGCGGATTTGCGGCTGATCCTCGGGAGCCCTCAAATCCTCTCCGATCCCTTGGAATTGCTTGTGTATGAATGCGATGCCTACACTCTTGAGAAGAAAATTCCATCGATCGTGGTCTTGCCAAATTCCCCGTTTGAAGTGGCGGAGATCGTTCGCTGCTGCAACAAGCACCAGGCCCCCTTCATCCCCCGGGGCGCGGGCACGAATTTGAGCGGCGCCATCCTCCCGATAGAAAACGCGGTGGTCATCTCTTTGACGCGGATGAACCAGGTGCAGCAGGTTGATTTGGAAAATCGAAGAGCGCTCGTGGAAGCCGGCTGCGTCAACATTTGGATCACCAACGCGGTACGTTCGGCAGGCCTCCTTTACGCTCCCGATCCATCGAGCCAAACGGCTTGCACGATCGGAGGGAATGTCGCCACAAATTCCGGCGGGCCGCACACGCTGAAATACGGGGTCACGACCAATCATGTGCTTGGTTTGGAGATGGTCCTCCCAGACGGTGAGATCGTGTGGCTGGGAACGACTCTGGAAGGAGGGGAGGAGACAGGCGGTCTTGATCTTCGCGGCGCCGTGATCGGCTCCGAAGGCATGTTTGGCATCGTCACCCGCGTCGTTGTGAATTTGAGCCAAATTCCCCAGTCTTGGCGAACCCTCCTGGGCGTGTTTGCTTCCGTCGATGATGCCAGCCAAGCCGTCAGCGACATCATCGCTTCGGGGATTGTGCCGGCGGCACTTGAAATGATGGATCAGCTCATCACCCAGGCGGTTGAAGCCGCCTACCATTTCGGGTTCCCCCTGGATGCGGGAGCGTTGCTGATCGTGGAACTTGACGGGCTCGAGGAGGGATTGGAGCAACAGGCGATGGAAGTGGAGCGGCTCTGCAAGGCCAATCGCGCCACCGAAGTGCGCCGCGCCCGCACGGACAAGGAGAGGGCCGATCTTTGGAAATGCCGCAAGCGGGCATTTGGCGCCATCGGCCGATTGAGCCCCAATTTTCTGACTCAGGATGGAGTCGTGCCGCGCTCGAAACTGCCCGAGATCATGCGGTTCATCCAGCACACCAGCGCGGAATTTGGATTGAGGATTCCCAACGTGTTTCACGCGGGAGATGGCAACATTCATCCCCTGATTCTCTACGATGAATCCAACCCCGATGAAGTCAAACGCGCAGTCCAGGCGGGGAACCGGATTCTCGAGCGCTGCCTCGAACTCGGGGGCAGTGTGTCAGGAGAGCATGGCATCGGTGTGGAAAAAGCGGATTTCATGGAGAAACAATTTTCCCAGCCCGATCTCGACGCCATGCGCTCGTTGCGCCGGATGTTCGATCCCCTTCATCGCTGCAATCCTCACAAAATGTTTCCGAATGGCAAACGTTGCATGGATTTCGCGCCTCGCCGTCAGATTTCCGTTTGATCCCATGCGACTCGAACCCCTGACCGAGATCGAGCTGGGCACTCAACTCGCCAAGGCTTCGCGCGAGCGGACCCCGGTCGAGTGCGTGGACTTGTCCCATTTTAACCGAATCGTCGAGCACTGTCCGGAGGATCTCACCGCCACGGTTCAATCGGGCATGCGGTTGGACACTCTGCAACACGCATTGGGGGAACGAGGCCAGTGGGTTCCCCTGGATCCCGCGCTTCCCGAAACACTGACTGTGCTCGACGTGTTGAATCATGATCTCAATGGACCGCGGCGGTTCGGGTTTGGCAAAGCTCGCGACTATGTGCTTGGGCTTCGAGTGGCGCTGGCGGACGGATCCTTGATTCGTACCGGGGGAAAAGTGGTCAAGAACGTGGCCGGCTACGATTTGGGCAAACTCTTCATTGGAGCGGGCGGCGCTCTCGGAATCATTGTTGAAGCGACTTTCAAGCTCCTTCCCCGGCCACGAGCGGAGCTGTTCTTCGGAAAGAACTGCGCTTCAGTCGATGAACTGAGTTCGGTCCTCGCCAGCCTTAGGAGCTCGAGCCTTCGCCCGTCCATCATCGATTGTTGGCGTGGCGGACCATCCCTGACGTCCGGGAATGGGATGATGGTGGTCTTGGGCTTCTCCGGAACAGAGGCGGAGGTGGCGTGGCAAGCGCATCACGCGGCTGCGCTTGGGTTTTCGAAGCCTTCGGACCTTTCTTACGACCGCGATTTCTGGATCTCGCGCTCACGCCTCATGACGCGGCGGGTGTCTGTAGTTCCCACGGGCCTGGCGGCAGCGATTGCCGGCCTCGCTTCGATGCCCTTTTTGGCCAGGGCGGGAAACGGCGTTCTCTACACCGCGGAAATCAGAGACCCTGGGCACGAGCCGCCCAGCACACGACTGGAAACACGAGCCAAGATGGCGTTTGATCCGAACCACATTTTACCATCGCTGCCTCCGCTGCTATGAACACTGACCGGCCAGGCGGTTTTCTCGACAACCGCAAAGCTTCCGCCTGCATTCATTGCGGCTTGTGCTTGGCGTCGTGCCCGACTTATTTGGAAACCGGTAATGAAAATCTGTCGCCCCGCGGGCGCATTTACTTGATGCGCGCCATGGACAAGGGCGCCGTGCCGGTCACAGAGGCCAGCGCGAGTGCGATTGACACATGCCTGGGATGCCGGGCCTGCGAAGCCGCGTGCCCAAGCGGCGTGCGTTACGGAGAACTGCTTGAGGAGACACGCGAGCACATCAACCGTTCAGTTCCGCGGGGGTGGATGGAGACCCTCCTCACCAAAGTGTTCATCGAAGGGATTCTGCCGCATCCCGAGCGCATGGAAATTGCCCTGACGCCCGCCCGTTGGATCAAGGCCGCGGCAATGGATCGATTCCTACCCGCTGGCTTGCGGGAGCCCCTGGCATTTGTCGATCCGCATCGCCCTGCACAAGAGAGTCTTCCTCCTTTTTCGCAGACTGCCAGAGACCCTTCGCGAGGCACGGTCGCGTTGGTTGTTGGATGTGTCATGGACGTGATGTTCAGGGAAACCCACAGGTCCACGATACGATTGTTGCAGAGGGCGGGCTTTGACGTCGTCGTCCCGGAGGCTCAGGGCTGCTGCGGCGCGCTTTTTGCCCATGGCGGGAACATGGCGGAAGCAAGACGGTGCGCCGCCCATAATCTGGGCTCGTTCAACGCGCCTGACTTGAAGGCCGTGGTCATCAATGCGGCCGGGTGTGGATCCACTTTGAAGGAATACGGCCAATTGCTCTCGAACGATCCTCGATGGGCGCCGTCAGCGATGGCTTTTTCCGCCAAAGCTCGAGATTTGTCCGAAATGATTGAGCCGGAGTGCATCGACTGGCTGCCTCCTCGATTTGGAAGAGTCACTTATCAAGATGCCTGCCACTTGGCCCATGCCCAACGAATCACGGAAGCTCCGAGAAGACTCGTGCGGCATGTGGCCCGCGGCGGCTACGTGGAGATGTCGGAATCGGACGTGTGCTGCGGCAGCGCGGGGAGTTACAATCTCACCCAACCCGAAATGGCCGGACGGCTCCGTCGCCGGAAGATCGGGCACATCCTCGAATCCCGGGCGGATATCGTTGTCACATCAAATCCGGGCTGCTTGCTGCAGATGAAAGCCGGACTTGAGTCGGCTAAAAACCGTGCGACTCAAGTCATGCACATCGCCGACTTTTTGGCGGCGCACCTGCCGGCGTGAATCCTTTTAGAATTCAGGCGCCGGCCGGTGGCCGAACAAGAGATCTGAAACTCAGGTCAAACTGGCCAAGGCTTGCTTCACCGCACTGAAGTTCGGCAAGTCTTTAACAGTGGGGGTGACCTCGGCGTAACGCACAACGCCGCCTTTATCGACCACGAACGCGGCTCGGGCGCTGACTGATCCCAGGCCGACAAGGTCGGGGAGCAGCACGCCATAGGCTTCTGCGGTCTTTTTGTTGAGGTCGCTGGCGAGGGTGATGGAAATCTTTTCTTTCTGCGCCCACGCTTCTTGAGCGAAAGGGCTGTCGACGCTGATCCCGATAACTTCAGCGTTCAGGTCTGAATACGCTTGAATGCCCCCGCTGATGTCGCACATCTCCGTGGTGCAAACTCCGGTGAACGCCAGCGGGAAAAAGAGAATGACCGTGTTCTTGACACCCGCGTTCTTGCTCAGGGTCACGTCGGAAAGCCCCGACGCGGTTTTCGATTTGAGACTGAAATCAGGAGCTTTGGAGCCTACAGATATTGCCATAATAGATAGAATTTAACGTTTTGTGCGCTGCACGGAAACCACGGTCGGGTATAAGTTATCCCGAGGATGCTGTCAAATCAGAGGAACTCACTAATTAAAAGACCAGGCACTCAACAAGGCCGAATCTTGACCCATTGTTTTGTGCGATCAGACTCCATCGCGGCGTCCATGACGATTTGGGCCCTGAGGCCGTCGACGAAAGAGGGTCTGCAATCCCGTTGTTCAAGGATGGCCTGAATGAATTCCACGTCTTGATCGTAACGGAATCCGACCAGCGGATCCGTGGCATGGGGATCCCGATTGGAGCCGGGGAGGGTTAGAAACTCTTTCGGAAGAGAAACGGTTTCGAAACCGGACCCGCCTTTTTTACCGACGCGGATATGGAAAGGCATTCCCAATTCGTAAACCAAGCTGCCTTCGCTCCCATTGACCTCGCAGAGATCCCGGCTTCGCCCCCCTTCGCCGCCTCCCGTGACGAGCTTCGAACTTTCGAGCACACCGGTCGCGCCGTTCTCGAACGAGCCAAGTATCGAGACCCAATCGTCGAGGTCGGAAGCTTGGCCTTCTCGCACATCGATGTACTTCCGCAGCGACGCCACGATTTCTGTGAAGCCGCCAAAGAGAAGATGAGCGAAATCGATGCGATGGGAGAGCATGTCCCCCAGTTCCCCGCTTCCAGCCATGCGGGCGACTTGACGCCACCCAATGGAGCGCATGCCCCAATCTTGAAAGCGTTGGGCCCGGAAATGGTACGGGACCCCGATCGCTCCCGTGGACAGAAGATGCGCCATATAGCGCATGGCGGGCACGAAACGGTAGGTGAACGCCGTCATGTGGCGGACCCCGGCCTTTCGCGCCTCGTCGCACATGGCCGCGGCTTCCGGCGCATTCATGGCGATCGGTTTCTCGCAGAGAACGTGTTTTCCAGCCTTGATGGCGGCTAATGCGATCGGGGCGTGGAACAAATTGGGCGTCGCGATGATGACCGCATCGACGCTGTCCATCGCCAGCAATTCCTCGTAGCGGCTCGTTTTGGAACTTACGCCGGTTTGTTCCGACGCGCGATTTAGAACGGCGCCGTCGGCGTCACAAAGCGCGGTAATTCTGGCCACGGGGCTGAGAGCAATCCCCGGAACATGATTCGCGAGGGCGATCCCGCCGCAGCCGATCAGGCCAATTCCAATCTTGCTTTTCATTAGACTTTCACCCAATGCCCGGTTTTCGCGGATTCTTCGACGGCTTCCAGCACTCGCTGATTCCTCATGCCGTCCTCAAACGTGGGTTGAACGGATTGTCCATTGACCACCGCGTTCACGAAGTCGGCGATGGTATGCACGAAAGTGTGCTCGTAGCCGATGATATGACCTGGAGGCCACCACTGGCCGACATGGGGGTGCACGCCTCCTGGCTGCGTGATCAAGATGTCGTTGAATCCCTGGCGATCCGGAGGTTGGGTATTGTCGAAGAATTTCAAGCGGTTCATATCTTCGAAGTCGAACTGCAGCGAGCCTTTCGAGCCGTTGATCTCGATCGCGATGTGGTTTTTTCTGCCCAGCGCGAACCGCGTGGCTTCGAGGTTCGCCAAGGCGCCATTCTTGAAACGCCCAATAAACAGCGCGGCGTCGTCCACGGTGACTTTGCCCATCTTCCTGGTGGCCTTGGCGCCCAGTCCATCGCCTTTTCCTCCCTGATCCATCAGCGGTCGTTCTTTGATGAATGTGTTCATGAGCCCGCAGACCTCCTTGAACTCGCCCACCAAATACCGTCCCAGATCGATGATGTGCGCGTTGATATCGCCGTGGGCGCCGCTTCCGCTGACTCCTTTCTGCAATCGCCACACGAGTGGAAACTCGGGATCCACGATCCAGTCCTGGGCGTAGCGCGCGTGGTAATGAAAGATGTTCCCGATCGCCCCTTCCTCGATCATTTTTTTGGCTTGGGCGATGGCGGGTATCCGCCGGTAGTTATGGCAAACCATCGCGACCACTTTCGCCTTCTTCACCGCATCCACCATTTCCTGGCACTGCGCGACGTTCATCCCGAGGGGCTTTTCGCAGAGCACATGCTTGCCCGCCCTGGCGGCCTCGATCGCGATTTCCGCGTGGGAATCATTGGGCGTGTTGATGTCCACGATATCGATGTCCGGCGACCGGACGACCGCTTTCCAGTCCGTGGAGGCGTTCTCCCATCCGAGTTGGGCTCGAGCTGTTTCAACGGCGCCGGCGTCCCGCCCGCATATGGTGTGCATGGAGACACCCGCCGCGAGCGGAAAAAAATGGGGGGCTTGACGCCAGGCGTTTGAGTGGGCTTTCCCCATGAAACGATAACCTATCATGCCGACTCGCAGTGTCTTGGACATGCTATAAAGAGATGTTGAATTGGCCCGGCCGGTCTTTATAGTGATCGCCATTTGTCAAGTCAACGAATTGCTATGCAGATACAGGTTTTACGAACCAAAATTCATCGGGCGCAAGTGACCGAATCTTGCCTCGATTACGAGGGTAGCTTGACCATAGACGAGAGCTTGATGGAGACGGTGGGAATGCTGCCCTACGAGCGGATTCTTTGTGGCAATTTGGCGAATGGCAACCGCTTTGAAACTTACGCCATCAAGGGCCGCCGGGGTTCTGGCGATGTCATCTTGAACGGCGCCGTCGCGCATCTCGGAAAGGCGGGCGACAGGCTGACGATCATGAGCTACACGTGGGCCGATCCAACGGCCGCCGCCTCCTGGAGTCCGAGCGTCATCGTTTTGGGAGAAAACAACCGCATCGTGAACCAACAAAAGGGACAATGAAGGTCTGCGAGATTGCACGGCAAGTCGGAGGCCGGGTTGTCGGCGATTCGAATCTTGATTTGCTGGGATTCTCACCCGCCTACGCCGCCAAGAAAGGGGATCTGACGTTCGCCGAAAACGAGACCTACTTTCGTCTGGCCGAGCAAACCGCCGCGTCGGCGATCCTCGTGGATACCCTGTATTCCGGGGGCGTCAAAACCCTGATTCACGTCCCCAATTCAAGGATAGCGTTCGCCAAGATCTTGCCCTTGTTTTTTCCAGAGCCCGAATTCAAGCCGGGCATCCACGCCACGGTGGTCGTCGCCCCCAGCGCGTCGATCGACGCCAGCGCTTTCATCGGCCCATTCTGCACGATCGGAGAGGAAGTTAAGATCGGTCCCAACTCGATTGTGGAGACGGGTTGTTATGTCGGAGACCATTGTTCCTTGGGCGCCCACACTCACTTGTTTCCCCGGGTCACCCTTTACCCCGGAACTCTGGTGGGCAATCGGGTCCGAATCCACGCTGGAGCCGTCCTTGGCTCGGACGGTTTTGGGTATGTGCTGGATGGAGGAGCCCACAGGAAGGTCCCTCAGGTGGGGCACGTCCTGGTCCACGATGATGTGGAAATCGGGGCCAACACGACGGTGGATCGTGGAGCTTTGGGGCCTACGGTGATCGGGCGCGGCACGAAGATCGACAACCTGGTGCAGCTGGGGCACAACGTGGTCACGGGGGATCATTGCATTTTGGTGTCCCAAGTGGGTGTTGCAGGAAGCACAAAACTAGGCAGCTATGTCACGGTTGCCGGGCAAGCAGGCATTGCGGGCCACTTGAAGATTGGCAATCGGGTCATCATCTCAGCTCAGTCAGGCGTGATGAGCCATGTCCCGGATGGCGAGAAATGGTTCGGCTCCCCGGCGGCGCCTGACCGACAAATGAAGCGGCAGATGCTCGCGGCTCAACAACTTCCTGAACTCTTGCGGCGCGTTGCGGAATTGGAGAAGGAATTGCTCGGACGCAAGAAAAGCGAGGGCACCCAGCCCGCGTTCAGTGACCAGGGCTCGGTATCGGAGAACACCCCAAGCCAGCCCTGATAGGATGACGAGCGCGACCTCGCGCGGCTGGTGCCAGAAATGACCGGCGGTTTCCAACGGCACGAGCCGCAGCGCCTTGGAATTCACCCATGGCGCAGCGCCTCCACGGGGTCCATCCGAGCGGCCCGGAGAGCGGGGTAGATGCCGAAAACGACCCCCACGAAGGCGGAAATCGAAAATGCCAGAGGTGGAGCCCACAAGGTCACTATCGTTGGCAGGCCGGAGAATAGCGTCACGAGATTCGGGATGGCCACGCCAAGAACCACGCCGAGGATGCCGCCCGCGCCCGAGAGGATTACCGTTTCCGCCAGGAACTGCAGCACCACGTCGCGCCTTTTGGCGCCCATGGCGCGGCGAATGCCGATCTCCCGTGTTCGTTCCGTCACACTGGCGAGCATGATGTTCATGATGCCAATGCCGCCAACCAGCAGGGAAATGGCCGCGATCGAGCCGAGGACGATGCTGAAAATGCGCTTCGTCTCAGCAGCTCGTTTGAGCAATTCGAGCGGCACGATCATTCGATAGTCGGTTTTCTTGTGTTTCCTCTTCAACAAATCCTGGATCGCCAGTGACACATTGATCACTTGCTCTCGGTCCTCGACTTTGACGGTGATTTCGTGCAGCACCACCTTCTCCATCTCGCGGCTGCCGACTCGCCGCTTGAAGATGACATCGCCGTAATGTGTCTTCAGCGTTTCCAAGGGCAGATAAATGCGGCTTTCCACCGCGGGCGCGCCGTTTTGATTGATCTCGTTGTCACCTGTATGACCCGCGTCGCGCTCCATCACGCCGATCACCTGGTAGTATCGGGCGCCGACTCGCACCGAATGCCCCAGGGGCAGGTCCAGTGGAAACAGCTTTTCGGCCGCTTCAGCGCTGAGCACACAGACCTTGGCCTTCGCTTCCATCTCGAGATCGGTAAAAAATCGTCCTCGCGCCACCGGATGGTTTCTCATTTCCGGATACCACGGGACGGTGCCGACGATTTCTGAGTCGACCCTGCGGCTGATGTTCCAGACGAAGTCCTGAAGAATGCGTCCCGGCACCACGACCACCACGCCGGGGATCGTCGCCTGGATCGCTCGAATATCGTCGTAGGTCAGCCCGTAGTTTAGCAGGAACTGGCCGCTCTGTTGGGTGACTTTCTGCTCTTGCTGTGGTTTCACGCTGCGCAGGATGATGTTCTGACTGCCAAGACTTTTTATCTGCTCCTGGGCGGCGAAGCTGGCGCCCTCGCCGATGGCCAGCATCGCGATCACCGAACAGACGCCGAAAACGATGCCCAAGACCGTCAACAACGAGCGCAGCCGATGCAGCCAAAGACTGCGAAGACCGAGTCGCATCACCCGCCACAACCGGGCCAGAAAAAGAGCCCGGCGATCGAAGGCTGGCTTCGACCCATCCCGCGTTTCTTCGATGGCTGATGGGGTGGAAAGGTCAGCCATGGATGCGGCCCCGGAAGTGCGCCCGTTTCCCGAGCGTCATTTGCCCCCTTTGAGGGCCGTGGAAACGCCGGGCGCCCCAGGCTTGGGAGTCTCCGCGGGTTCGGAGGATTTCTTGCCCTCTTTGGCGCTGTCCTTGTCCTCACTGCCGGCGGGTGGGCGCAAGGCGACTCGTTCGGTTGCCTGGAGCCCGCTTTTGATCTCGATGAATTCATCATTGAATTCACCCACTTCGACCTCGCGCCGCTCCAGTTGATCTCCCCGCACCACGTAACAAACTCGCCTGTTGTCCATCGGGCTTACGGCTTGGAGCGGCACATGCACGACATCGCTCAATTGGTTGACCACGATTTGCACTTTGGTGCTCATGCCGGGCCTTATCCAGTCATGATGCCCGACGATCGAAATAGTGCATCGGTAAACTTTCATGTCCGGATTCAGCCAGGAGTTTTCGGAGTCCGGAAGCACGCCGACCTGGCTGACGAGGCCCTCCAGTTTCCGCTCCGGGAACGAGTCGGGCGTGATGCGCACCGATTGCCCTTTCAGGATCTTTTTGATGTAGGATTCGTGGATCTTTACCTTGATGCACATCTTCCTCATGTCCGGGATGGTCAGCACTGTTTGCCCTTCGCGCACGCTGGCGCCCTCGCGGATTTGCTCTTCATCGCGCCAATACCGCGTTTCTCCGCCCGATCCATAAACCACGAGGCCCGGCCGCGGCGCCTTGATGACGCACTTCTCGAGTTGCTCCTTCAGTTCGGAAAGCTGCGTTTCCTCCACCGACGAACGCGCCTGGGCCGACTTAAGCTTGGCATCGGCCTGGGCGAGTTTTGATACGGCGCCCTTCCGCGTGCGATCAAGCTCTCTGAGAGATTCGGCGTATTTTGAAAGAAACTCTTGGGCCGCCTTTTTGAACTCGTACTTGGCGAAGAGGTTGAGAGCGGTCTCCGCCTTTTTGACTTTCAACACCGAGTTTTCGTAAGCCAACTGGTCTCCCTCCAGCTCGATCTTGGTCACAAAATCCTTCTCAAAAAGGCGCTTCGTCCCGTCGAGTTTCGACTGGGCTTGCTGCAGCTCTTTTTGGGCGATTTGAACCGCGTCTTGCAGCTCGCGCAGTTTCTGCTTGGCCTCGCCGTCGCCGAGCAGGTTGATGTCCGCGTATTTCGAGAAGTCGATGCTTCCCGATGAGCGGGCCCCTGGCGCCGCGGGTGCTTTGACCGCCGATGCGTCGGCGGAGGCGGGCGATCCGGCGGCAACCTTTAGAACGGAGTTGGTCTGACCGAGTGTTGGAACGGCCAGGCTGGGTTCGAGATCCAGCTCTTCGAGAATATCCTGCGAAGCTCGATCACCGAGGTATTTGTCAAAGTCCATCCGCGCGAACGCCGATTTTTGCTCGGCGGCTTTCACATCGCTGAGGTTTTGGTTCAATTGGATGTCGTAAGCCTGCTGCGCGTCGACGAGAGATGCCGCGGTCGAACCGAAAGCGATTTCCTGCTGCAAGATCTTGGTGCGCAGATCCGCCGAATCGAGCAGGACGAGGACTTTGTTGGTTTTCACATCCTGCTCGGTGACCTGATATCCTTCCTCCACGATCTTCAGGATTTTGATGCCTTGACCTCCTTTGACTTCGCATTTGATCTCGCCCTTTTCCTCCGATTCGATGCCTCCCCCTTCGAGCACCGTGATATCGAGCGGACCGCGGCGTGCGGCGAAAGTGCTCCCGATATCGGCGGGCTTGGTGCGTGTTTTCAGGAACGCCCCCCCAAGGAGTATAACCCCGAGAAGAGCCCCTATTTTCCAAACGCTTCGTATTGACATGGGTTCAGGGTTGTTGGCTTTCGCCATTTTCAGATAATTCCCGCCACTGACCGCCTTCTTTGATGAAGAGAATGCCCAAGTGCTCCCAGAACCGCAGCCGGGCGACCGTGTGCTCGACGAGGGCTTGGGTGCGCTGATTCTTCGCCGCTGTGAGATCGTTTTGCGCGTCCACCTGGTCCTGGGCGCGGCCACGGCCCAGTTCAGCCAGGAGATCTTGCTCCTCCAGGCGGCGGGCCGCGAGCTTCACGCCCAGCTCACTGTTCTCGTGGCTGCGCTTTCCTTGGTCGAGGGCTCTCAAATCTTCGCGAACCTGGAGTCTGACGCTGTCCTCGGCTTCGGCGATCGCCCGGGCCGACCGCTCATGCCGGATGAGAGCGCTTCGGTACAGATTCCGCTCTCCTTTCCGATCCAAGCCGGGATCCAGGTTGAGTCCGGCGCTCCAGCGATAACGGTCAATATCCGGCACGGCGAGTTTGGCGGCTGATTGCTGCTTGCTTTCAAACCCGGCCGAGGCGATCAGATCCACCTGGGGTTTCAATCGGCTTGACGCGAGTTTGATTTCCCGGCCCGTGTCTTCGTGCTGCTGCCTGAGGTTCTGAAGGTCGAGCCTCGAGGCCATCGCGACCTCCATCGCGCTTTCCATGGTCATGTTTGGATGGACGATCGACAGGCGCTCCAAATCGTGGTCGTCCAGCACGATGTTGGATTCCGTGGAGAGCCCGAGCTGCATCTTGAAATTATCCAGAGCCAGTTTGTAATTTCGAATGGCGGAGATCCAGAGCGTTTCCTGGGACAGTTCTTGTTGTTCCAAGCGGCCCAGTTCGGCCAGCTTCACGCGGTTTTCTTTGACCAGCGCGCGCGTGCGCTCAGCACTTCGCTTGAAGTTCTGATAGCCCAGATAGGTGTTCCGCGCCGCGTCCCGGCTCTGCAACACCCGATAATAAAAAGCGGCGATATCCACCGAGAACTGTTTCCTGAACCGAGTGAACTCCCGCAGCGAATACAGCAGGCCTCTTTCGGCCAGGGTCAGATTCTCCATTTCCGCTTTGAATCCCGCATTCCGCCACAGCGGGCGAATCAGCGTCGCGCCCACGCGCGAGGAGGCGATTGTTTCCGGGCCGCCTGTCAGGAACCGGAAGAAATCAGTGGTGAAAGCCGTGCTGATACGGCCAACATCCCGAATCATCCATCCCGTGTTGACGTTGCCATTGCCGCGGACGCTATGACGTTCAACAAGGTTGTCACTCAGCAAAGGAACAAGTCTGCCGGTCACGGGATCCAAACGAGCCTCGAGGGCTTCAACCGTCCCGACCTCGTGGGTGGCGTCGGCGCCGGCGGCGAAAATGGGGGTGAATTGGTGCCGTGCCAAAGTCAGGTCGAGGGCCTCGAGAAATACCTGCTCCTTTCGGTTTTGGTAGAGGCGGCTGTGGCGAACCGCCAGCCCGATAGCTTTGTCCAAGGAGAGCACTCGCGCCGTTTTCTCCACTTCGCCTTCAGTCCCAAGAAAGCTGGGGATATTTGTCGAAAGCGTGAGATTCTCCAAGGACAGCGCATTGGTTTGTTCGATGGTGAAACGCGGGTCCATGTTGGGGACCGAGGGAGTCTTCCGGGCGATCGCCGATGCCACTTCCTTGTCCGCCGAGTGCCGATAGTGCTTCGTCGAGCAGCCATTGACGGCCATCCAGATCACGATCGAGCAGGCGATGCGGTGGGGTTTCACCGAATAAGATTGAAGATGAACACCAGTTCCTCGAACACCATTCCTTGGAATTAGTTCCGCCAGGATTCTAGATGTAGAATTTCAACGGCCTTTGCTGGGTGGCCTGGCGTTGGATCAAGAGGGCCAGTTCCCTCAAATGGTAGTCGCCCCACATGGAGCTTTCCCCGTTCGGCACACGCTGTTTGCGGGCCACGTGATCCCAGCCGTTGGGGCGGTGATAAACCGAGTGGAGCAGCAGCCCTTGATGCGCTGTGGATTGGGAGAGATACGGATCCGAGAACAAGGTGCGGGCGATCGTCAAACCAGCCTTTTGCAATTGGCGGGATGCCGCGCGTTTCCCAAGAGCGAGCTCCACATTCGAGAGCCGGATCAGTCCCTGGGCGGCGATCGCGGCGGCTGAGCTGTCGACGGGCTCCCATTCGTTGAATGGCTGGGCGGGCTTTTCGAGGGCGTCCTGGATCCGCCACAATAACGGGGCGCCTGTGTCCCAATACGGAACCCCGTCGGTGCACGTGTTCTCCACGTAAAACCGGGCGGTCGCCCGCGCGGCGCCGAGAAACCCCTCGATCACTTGTGAGAGGGAACGGCTCCCGATTCGCGTGCCGTCGTTCAGCTCGAGCAAAAACTCGAGCAGCTCCGAGAAGCCGCACACGGCCCAGGCAAGTCCCCGCGTCCAGGTCGTGAATGGCGAGAATCCTTGCTGCGAGCTGGGGCAGCGATAACCGCCGTCTTTCACATTGAAGAGGCTTTCGTGAGCGACGCGTCCCGCGACATCGTAATGGTCACGACCCTTGCCGAAGTACACGTTAAAGCGAGACGTCACTTCCGCGTGCATGACGGCGCGTTCGAGCAAGCAGACGGCGGTGTCCCGTTCCCCCATGAGCACGTGGCCGAGCTGCCAGGCCACGATCAACGATCTCAGCGATCGCATGGTGTCGATGAACAGCGAGTGGGGTCCGTTGAATGAGTAAATGAAGCCCAGACCGCCTTCGATCGCGGTCCATCTCGCGGCTTGCACCGCTCCTGAAACCTTCAGGGCGAGCTCGTAAAAATGACGTTCCTCGTCGTTCGCCTCAATTCGGCCCTCGCGCATCAAGCGATGAAGGTTGCCATAGGTCGAGATGTTGTTGAAGCCGTGATCGTGCACTCCCACATGGGACACGTGAGGGGCCATTCTCTGAATCGTCTTGCTCCTCCCGAGCTCAATAAATCGACGATCTCCTGTCGCGTCGAACTGCAGCAGCGCCGCGCCGTATTGAAAGCCTTGCGTCCACTCCGTCCATCCACGCGTCGTGTAAGTCCCGTTGGCCGTGAACACCGGAGTTCCTCTCTTTTCCGGCCAGGAGCGCTCGATGTCGAGAATTTTGTCGGCGGATAGGTCCCAGAGCCGCTGGATGCGCGGCATCAAATCTTTTGCGTTGAGCGCGAGGTCGATCTTGAGTGGCATGGATGTGTCTGGGTTGAGGCGCGAGACCGGTCAAAGTTTCCGAAGGTGAAAGCCGCCGTCCACGTTGAGGACCTCGCCCGTGCTGAAAGGGAACGCTCCTTCGGCGATGGCGATCACAGCTCGGGCGACATCACTGGGCGATCCCCAGCGGGGGATGGGGGTTAGCCCTTCGGCGATGAGAGTGTCATACTTTTCTTTGACGGCTTCGGTCATGTCCGTTGTGATGACTCCGGGGCGGATCTCAAAGACGTTAATCCCGTGAGCCGCCAGCCGTTGCGAGAAAAGAGCGGTGACCATGGATAGCCCGGCCTTGGAGACGCAGTATTCACCTCGGTTGATCGAGGCGGCGTAGGCGCTCACAGACGAGATGTTGATGATTTTAGGTTGCCAGCGGGCGTCGGCTCTCCGGTCCGGCGGCGGAGTCGAATCCGCCGGTGTCCCTTCCAGCATCCATTTCGCCGCGAGTTGGCTGAGGAAATAAGGAGCTTTCAAATTCACAGCGAGCACGCGGTCGAAACTGGCCTCGCTTCCCTCGAGAATATCGGCCCGCTCGGCCGGTGCGATGCCCGCGTTGTTGACCAACAAGTGCAGGGCAGGGGACCACCGGCGCGCTTCCATCATCAGACGGTTTCGGGACGCGGAATCGCCGATGTCCGCCTGAATGGCCACCGTTCGGATGGTTCTCCCTGACAGGGACGCGGCTTGGACACACTCCGACGCGGCGCTCATGGCCGCGGCTTTGTTGCCGGAATAATTGATAAGGATATCGAAGCCGTATCGCGCGAGGCTCAAGGCAATCTCCCGCCCAATGCCGCGCGACGCTCCGGTAACCAGCGCGGAAGGATTGTGCATAAACAAATGTCTGATCGAGTTGGTGTTTCAGGCGCGCTGCCTTCGAGTTTTAAAATTCGCAGAGGTTCCGTTCGAAAGACAGCATGAATGTGGCCGGTGTGCCTGCAGTCGTTCGGTTGGTGAAACACTGGCTGTTTTCATGCTTCCAAGAAATGTGGGTGGGAATCCAGTCAACGGTCATCGGGCATCCCAAAGGACGCCCTTCGGAACGGGGCGATAACCCTTAAAACGGCAGTTGCCCCTGGCGAATCTTCGCAAGATCCTGGGGATAAAGATTTTCCGAATCACTCACCAGATCCACAAGGGATATGCCTCGTTCTTCGTCAAACCTTTCTCATCCAGGCTTTTGCAAATCTCCACGAGGTTCAACTGCCGTTTTGAGAATAACAGATTGCGCGGGAATGGAACGTGAAAATGGCCCAACCTACCCGTCGTCCCGTCCGTCGTGACAGACAACGGTCCTGACTCAGACCACCCCCCCCCGCGATGCTGCTTCATGGCTCGGCGATGAACGTCCGTCTAAAATCTCTTCACCCACTCACACCCCATTTCACGATTGCCGATCGTCCCAGGCCACGGCAACGTGAGGTTGCAAAAAGGCATGGAAAACACGAGCGGCGGCAATCTCCAGCAAGCATCCCGAATCGGAGGCGCGTGGATTTTGCTCCTGTTCCTTGTCTTCCTTGCGGGCCGGTTTGCGCCTTACCCATTGGAGACTTATGGGGTTCGACCCCGGACTCTCTCTGGGCTTCCAGGCGTGATGTTCATGCCGTTGTTGCATGCCAATTTCGCGCATCTCCTCGCCAACGCCGGGCCTCTCTTCATTCTGTTGACTCTTTTGTTTTGCGATCGGCGTTATCGCCCTAAGACGACCTTGCTTTTGATCTGGATCGCGAGCGGGTTGGGCACTTGGATCATCGGCCGCGGCGGCTTGTGGCGGGGGGTGGAGATTGTGCACATCGGGGCCAGCGGCCTCGTGTTTGGCCTGGTGACTTATTTCATCGCCGCGGGAATCTTCATCAAAAGCTGGCGTCAAGCGCTGGTCGCCATCCTGGTGTTGCTCGTTTTCGGGGGCATGTATCTAGGCGTCCTTCCGCAAACTGGACCGATTTCATGGGAAGGGCATTTGAGCGGAGCCATCGCCGGCGCATGGGTGGCCAAGAAAAATCATGGATAGGGATCCAGGGCATCAACCGCCGATGAGCCGCTCGGAATCATCCTTAAACCTTAAAACAGCGCGGGGCGGTGATCGTCGCCATTCCGTTGATCGCTGTTTTCAGGCAACGGCTACTTCCTCCCGGCGGAAGGAAGAATATCAGGGAGTTGGGGCGCCGGTTCGGGGGAAAAAGCGAAGCCCATGGAAGCCTGGATTGGGTAGGCGCAAATGCACGACGCGCTGCCCTCGGGGATCAGGACGCCGCCTTGAACTGGAAGAATGTTGAGCCAGCAGCCAGGGCGTGTGGGGGCTAAAGCCGTGAATTTTCCATCCGTGAATCGAAAGAAAGTGGGGTTATCGGCCCGGAAAAGGAGTCCGTCATCTGCCCCGGTCATGCCCCCGCAAGCGTGACCAGGACGGGAGAGAATCCAATCCTTCGGGGCACCAGGAGGGGACCACCGGGCTCCTGTCTCAAGGTCGAAAAGGCCGCTTTCAAAAGCCACGCGGTTTCGCAGCACGACTGGCCGTTTGACCTGTTGTCCGTGGAACAGATCTTGGATGGGATTCAATGAGCTGGCTTGCCATAGTTCTCCTCCGTCCGCGGTTCGCCAACACTTGAGGTGATAGGATGCTTGCGTTCCCACACTTTGCGCGCAGGAGATCAACAGTTTATCGCCGGTGACCGCCAGGCCCAGGATGTCCTTGGCCTCGGGCCATCGCAGGGCTCGTTCCCAAAGCTTTTTCCCGCTCCTTCCGTCCAGGCAGATCACGAACGCGCCTTCCATGATTTCCGTGCACGTCAGCCTCCCGGCGTGGTCTGTGGCGGCCTTGGAGCCGCGGGATTCGATGGCATAGATCCGGCCTTGAGAGACGCTCAGGGTTGGGTTCACGAGGGCTCCGGGAACCTCATAAATCCATAGAGGCGGAGTGTTCTCCAGACCAGTTCTAAAAACACTCTTGGAACAAACCATGGGGCGGCCAGACCGGTATTCTAAATCCACCAAATCATACTCTTTCTTGGTCCGAGGCGCGGACGGTCGCAACGTGCTGCCGTAAAGGGCGGTTCCTTCCATGGCAACCCAGCCCCAGTGTTGGTCCGGGAGCGGGCAGGGGATTTTGTCACGAACGCGGCCGGCTCGGGTGTCGATGATCCAGAGGGCTTCGTTCACGGCCACGCAGGCTTGGGCGCCATCCTCCTGGAGAACGGCGTAACCGGCGTCGTAGGGCATCGCGTAGCGCATGGAATGGGGCAGGTCTAATTCCCATCGCACCGTCCCATTTCTGGCATCCGTGGCGATGAGGGCGTTCTCCGCCATGGAGAGCAGCAAACCGCCCGCAGCGAGGGGAGCGTGCCCCCGGGTGTGTCGATCCGGCATCCTCTCCGGTCCATGCCCCCCAAACCATTGCAGCCGTGGCGACCCGTCCATTCGTTGCGCGGAGGCGCAGAGGTTCGCTGCAGTGCCATAAAGATGAGTCCAGGTTCCGGGTTTAGCTTCGGTCGGAGGGCGGGTCGCTTGACCGTTTCGGAGCACGATACCCGAGGGGGCAGGACACGATAATCGGAGCGCTTCGTCGTCCTTGAGACCATCGGCGACCACAAGGTTGAACACATGATCCACGACGGGGAAAGCGCCATTGGCGTCGAGTTCAACGATCGCGGCGCGAGCTCCCAGCAGGCCCTCCTCGGCAAGGCGGAGGCGCATGCTTGCGGCGTTGCTGTGGTCTGCCCTGACCACGATGTGCAGCTCCGTGGACTCCGCCAGGGCGCGCACGTCGGGCAGGGGATCTCCGGATCCGGCCCAGAGGGCGAGACCTCGTAGCAAAGGCAGGTCCGCGATCCAATGGGGCGTTTGTCGGCGCCTATTCTCGGCGGGTTTCACGAGTGGTTTTGGCGTTTCTGCCACTGGTGGACGAGGGCGCTCCAGGAATGCTTGGATGCTGCCATCGCTGGTGCCGGCGACGAGGCTCGCTTCGTTTGCCGCCAGCGCGTGCGCGATGCCCGACACTTTCAACGTATCAAGCGATTGACCGGTGGTGGCTTCGAACACTTCGATTCTTCCCGCTCCGCCGGCGTAGACTCGGTTGCCAGCCACGATCAGTGACGCCGACGCCGTGGAGGGCGCTCTCCAAAGCACCGCCTGTTCGAAATCGCCCCGGCTTTCCCGGAGGATCTGGCGGTCCAGCGCCGTCAATTCCTTTCCGCTCGCCAGATACGCCACCCTGGAAGTGACAGCCATTTGCCGGCCGGGATAGGTGACGAGCTTGGCTCCCGACGATTGAAGGTTGCCGCTTTGGATGTTTCCCCGGGGTCCGGGACCGGAAAGCGTTTCATCCTGCGAGACCACCGCCAGAGTGCCGGTCGTGGACGGGATGTCGCGCGTGGGGCTGCCGTCGCGCTTGGTGTAAGCCCGGGGCGAGGCGCGGCCAAAAGGCACGATGATCTCCGAGCCTGCGTCCACGAGATAGCCCTGGGGCGAGGATTTGCCCAGGTGCCGCCGCCACAGGATTCGGCCGGTGACAGTTTCTAGAGCCGCCAAATAAGCGCCTTCGATCGGAAAGAGCCCTGCCGCGATGTAGATCACCCCTTGGTGGACGAGCAGCCCTGCCCGGATTGGACAAGGGCTAATCAGACGTCCATTGCCCACGACGAGGCGAGAGGCTGGACCGATGCGGGTTTTCCAGCGGAACGTTCCGCTGGCCAAGTCCAACCCGTGGACGAAACCATCGTCCGATCCCACGAAGAGAGCGCCGTCCTGCGCCGCGGGGGCGAAACGAACCGGTCCGCCGCAGAAATAGCGCCAGCGTGTCCTGCCCGTGGTGAGATCCAGGGCGCGCACTTCGTCATGAGTGGTGGCGAAGATCGCCAAACCCGCCGCCAGGATGGGCACCGGGGCCACATCGTCGGATGCCCGGGGAGTCATCGGATCCTCGATGCGCTGCCAAAGACTTCCTCGCGCTTCCATTGGCCAAGCCGGCATGGGTGGCCCGGTCGGGTGCGTCCACAAGAGGGTTAAGGCGTCTGGAGGCCCGAAGGAGGACGTTGCGGTTCGTCCGCCTTCGCCGCGCGCGGCCGGCCACTCCGCCGCGGTGGATTCGAGCCACGAAAGGCAGAGGAGCCATGGAAGGAAGCTGCGCACGAGCCAAAGGTTGTGAGTCACGCAAGTCTTGGCTCATTTGGCACCCGCTTGGCCATCCGATCAAGATCTTTAGCCGTGACTATGCAATGCCTGGAAGGGCTGCCTTGCCGCGCAGCCAAGGTTGTGTTGATTCGAATTGAAGATTGACCCAGTTTTCAATTCCCACTGGACGTGAGGAAAACGAGAGGGGGACCCTCAAACGATCTGTTGCGCCAAGCGCGGGCGGAGCTTATGATGGGGCACATCGTCCATGGCGTGGCGCGAGGGTTGAAAAACTGCAACCGAAAGAGCGACATCATGATCGTCAACAATCGATTCACGAAGCCTCGAGGGTTCACTCTGATAGAACTGCTGGTGGTGATCGCGATCATCGCGTTGCTGGCCTCGATGCTGTTGCCAGCCTTGAGCAAGGCCAAGGGGAAGGCGCAGCAAACCTTTTGCCTCAGCAACCAGAAGCAACTGGGATTGGCAGTGCACCTCTACGCGGACGACAACAACGAGTGGTTTCCACCCATACAAGACTCCCTGCCAGGCGGGGCCGAGTCGAGTTGGCGGGCGCACCTCTATACTTACGTGGGGAAGAATCCGCGGTTATACGATTGCCCGACGGAGAAGGAAGAGGTTTATGCGAGCGGCAGGCTGCCGAAGGCGAAAGTGGGCAACACGGCGGTTCTGGGGCAGTTGATGGCTGGAGAAATCGATGTTCCGAGCGGCCTTGGGGCGGTCAACGTGCATTGGACCTCGGGTGGGGCGCCTCCCCCTTTTGGGCGGGGCAAGGGTTACGAGGACAACCTGTGCCGATGGCCGGCCGTTGAGTCCGCGTCCAAGCTCCTGATGTTCGGGGATGGGCATAGCGATGTTTTCGGGGTTTACCCGCGTGATCGGTGGTGGATTTGGAAGGAGGTGGGCGATGTCAATGGGCCGGGTTTCAACCGGTTGGCGCAGGGAGACAAAGGCGCGGTTCGCCACAACCGCAAGGCGAATTATGGATTGGCGGACGGCAGCGCCACACTCCTGGATCCAGCGCGCATCCCCTGCAACAAGGAGGAGTGTTGGTGGTCGGCCAAGGCCGACCCGCACTAAAATTCCAGCCACCGGATTGTGCAGCGGCCGACTCTGATCAAGTTGTTGCTGGCTCTGGCGATGCTGGGGTTGTCGGGGTTTTTCTTCCTGCGTTTTTGGCGAGAAGGCGACGGCGTCTCGGACAAGTCCTATTTCTACGACGTCAGCGCTGGCAAGCTTTTCACCGCGCCTCGCACCTTGATTCCGCCGATCAAAGGCCCTCATGGAGAGGAACTCGATGGGGTTCGGGCCGTGGTGATTTCTATGACGGGCAATTGTGACGACGCCTCATCCCACAAGGTGGCTTACTTGGAGATTTACTCGCCAGAATTCAAAAAGCAAATGGAGACCGCTCAGGCCACGGGCGGGACTCCTCAAATCGGCCGCTCCGAGGGAATGACCCATCGGTTCGTGCGGCGGGTGAAAGACAAGGATTGGCACCCCATGAACTCCGCGGAGGCGGGTCAGATCGTCAATGAATGGGCCGTCCCGGGGCCGAATGGGGTGACCCCTGTGGTGTGCGCGCCGTAAATGAACTTCCCTGGCATCGTTGGCTTCTTCGCCGCCTGGCTGATCACCCTGAACAGCGTGATCAGCGCTCCTCGATTCGAGTCTCTGGGCATACCAGTGAGGATGGGAGGATTGATGGGTGGCATCGTGGGACCGAATGGAAGCGGGGGGGAGGCGCTTTACTTTAATTTCAATCAATTGAGCGGGACACTGTTTCTCGTTCAAGTCGATCCTGACACCGGAGAAGCCCGGCAGTTTGACGCGCCCGAAGGGCCCGGCGCTTGGGCGTTTGAGGTTGGGCCGGACCAGCGGATTTATCTGGGAACGTGGGATGGAGCCCTGATTCTGCGTTTCGATCCGGCACGGCCGAGCCGAGGAATCGAGGTCGTGGGAAAACCATCCAAGACGGAGGACTACCTGTGGCAGTATGATGTCGGAGCGGATGGATGGCTTTACGCCTGCACGTATCCGCAAGCCAAGTTGGTGCGCTACGATCCCAGGTCCGGAGCGATGGAAGATCTTGGGCGGATGCATCCCACGGAAATGTATGCGCGCAGCTTGGCCGTGGGACCGAATGGGAAAGTCTATGTGGGAATCGGGACTCAGAAGGGTGACTTGGTGGTGTTTGATCCCTCGTCGAAAACTCATCGCAGCGTGCTTCCGGAAGGCATGCGGGGCGCCCCAGGCTGGGGCACCGTTGGCGTTTCCAAGCGGGCCGACGGCCTCGTTTATGCCGAGTTTGGGACAAACTTGATGCGTTTGGATGACGAAAGGGTGGCCCGAGTGCAAACCGCGCCGTCACGGCCCTTGAAAACACTCAAAGATGGCCGGGAAGTCGTGTTCTTCGATCGGGGAAGATTTTCGCTGAAAGATCCACGCACGGGGGAGGTGGTTGAGCGACGGTTCAAATATGCGGGTGCTGGAGATCGAATTTTCGTGGTGGGGAATGGGCCTGGCGGCTGTGTTTATGGCAGCACGGCGATGCCGCTGGAGGTGTTCCGATTCGATCCGCGCGCGGGGAGGAGCGAGCATTTGGGTGGCATGCCGGGAGGGGAGGTCTACTCCATGTCAGTGCACGAGGAGAAACTTTACCTCTGTTACTACGGGGGAGCGATCATGAACTTGTACGATCCGGCCAAGGCGTTTTGGAAGTTTGGTTCCGGGCCTGATTCCAATCCAATTTCACACGGCGGCGTGGGCGACGGCCATCTGCGGCCTCGCGCCATGATTCGAGGGCCAAATGAGATGCTCTACATCGGCAGCGAGCCGCCTTATGGTGAACTCGGCGGGGCGATGGGAGTGTGGGATCCAAAATCGAACAAGACCGTCGAGAACTATCGACATTTGATCACGAATCAAAGCATCGTCTCACTGGCCTGGGAGAGGGAAAGCGGCTTGATCTTTGGCGGCAGCGGCAACTTTGGGGGCGGTGGAACAAAATCAACAGAAAAGGAGGCGGTGTTTTTCGCTTTCGATCCCCGTGTCAGGCGCAATGTTTTCGAGGCGCCGCTCGCCACGGGCGCGCGAAGCTACGCGGCCACCGTCGCCGCGGGTGGAAAAGTCTTCACGACGGCCGGAGACAAGCTTTACGTGTTTGACCCGCGCAGCATGAAGGTGGCGTCCACCCACCCCCTCCCTGGAACGCAGGTTGAAATCTCCCTAGGCCAGCACGGTGACCAGCTCGTTGGCTTGACGACTCGCGCCGTTTATACGGTGGATATTCGTGATGGGAAAGTGACTGAGCAAGGCGTGGCGCCCAAGCGGATCGACTGTGGATTCGCCGTTGAGTCTGGGGCGGTTTACTTTGGGTCTGGGGCGGAGTTATGGAGGTTGACCTTATGAATTTGTCATCAAAGGACTCACTGAATCATGGGAAGTCTCGCGAGCAGGATCTCCGGGGACCCGGCTGCCCGGGGAGGCGGAGGGTTGTTTTGGCATCCCGGAGCGCCATGCCGTTGGGGGCTTTGGCGGCCGTCTGGGCGGCGCTTTTGGTTTCCGGGCTGTGCCGTGGCGCCTCGGCACCGGCCATTGCGAGCAACGCCTGGCACGGCGTGGCGGCAAGGGAAGAAATACGGCCATTTTTCGAAACCTCATCCAATGGCGGGCTTGTGATTCGATCCGACTCCCGCGAGGGCCTCGCGGGCCATTGGGAGAGAACTTTTATTGTGGAGGGAGGAAAGCACTTCCAATTTCGAGCTCGCCGGCGGGCGGACAATGTTTCTTCGCCCCGGCGCTCCGTTCTCGCTCGCCTCCTTTGGCGCGACGCCGCGGGGCGCCCGGTGCGGCACGACGCTCCTGGAGCTATCAGTTACGCGCCCGGCGTGGCGCCTGCCGCAGAGCCTGAGTACCCGGCGGATGGAGCGGCGGACGGGGCGGGTTGGACTGAAGTGGGTGGCGTGTATCGCGCGCCTGCGAAAGCGGCCAAAGCGATCATCGAGTTGCATTTTCGCTGGGCCGCGAATGCGAGCGTGGAATGGCAGGACGTGGCCCTGGTGGAGATCCACCCGCCGCCGGCGCGCAAGGTCCGGCTTGCGACCGTTCATTACATTCCTCGCAACGGCAATACGGCCATGGACAGCTGCCGGCAGTTTGCCCCTTTGCTTGAGGAAGCGGCGCTGAAAAGAGCCGATCTGGTCGTCTTGCCGGAGACGCTGACGGCCACGGGGAACGGATTGAGCTACGCGCAGGCATCGGAGCCGATTCCGGGGCCTTCGACGGCTTATTTTGGCGAATTGGCCCGAAAGCATGGCTTTCATCTCGTTGTGGGATTGGTGGAGCGCGACAATCATTTGATCTATAACGTGGCGGTACTGATAGGCCCCCACGGCGGGCTCATCGGAAAATACCGCAAGGTGACGTTGCCCCGCACCGAGATCGAGGCCGGGATCACGCCGGGCGTTGATTATCCGGTCTTCGAAACCTCCTTGGGCAGGATAGGAATGATGGTTTGTTACGATGGTTTTTTTCCCGAGCCTGCCCGCCAGTTGAGCATGCGGGGCGCCGAGGTGATCGCTTTTCCGGTGGCTGGGTGCAACCCGCTTCTTGCCGCCGCGCGCGCCTGCGAAAATCACGTGTTCATCGCCAGCAGCACTTACAGCGATGCATCGCTGAATTGGATGATCTCGGCGATATACGATCAAGAAGGCCGCGTGGTGGCGCAGGCCCGCGAGTGGGGAACCGTTGCTGTCGCCGAGGTCGATTTGGGCCAGCGGCTTTACTGGTCCAGTCTTGGGGACTTTCGCTCGGAAATCCCGAGGCATCGCCCCGTTTGGCCGGGTGAGCAAAACCCTCAGCCCCCGCGCAAAGCCGACTGAATGGAGTGGGGTTTTGCTGGCTCGCATCGTCAGTTTGAGCACGCGGCGGACATATGGAAATTTGGGATCTTCATTGCCATTTGAACGGAGTTCCGGGGAACACACCGGAGGCGCGCGCCGGCCGGTTGCTGGAATTCGCGGACCGGCTCGGAATCGCCCGACTCTGCGTGTTCATGGGGATGGAGTTCGCTTATGATCCGTCACCCGAGCGCTTGCGGGAAGACAACAACGAGGTTTTGCGCGCTGTCCGCGCGAATCCCGGCCGGCTGCTTGGATTTGTTTACCTGAACCCCAAACATCTTCAGGCCAGTTTGGACGAGCTCGACCGCTGTGTTCGTGATGGTCCGATGGTAGGGGTCAAGCTGTGGGTGGCGGAGCGTTGTTCCTCGAGCGCGTTGGATCCTATCATCGCGCGTGCCACCGAGCTGCGGGCAGTTGTGTTCCAATACACGTGGATCAAGGTCACAGGAAACTTGCCGGGAGAATCAACCCCCGCGGAGCTTGCGGCGCTGGCGAGCCGGCATCCGGCGGCGACTCTCATCTGCGGACATTCTGGGGGCGACTGGGAGGTGGGTTTGCGTGCCATTCGCCCTCATTCGAACATTTACGCGGATCTCGCCGGGGGCGATCCCGTGGCGGGATTGACTGAGATGGCGGTCCGAGAACTGGGAGCGAGGCGAGTTTTGTACGGGAGCGATGCGGGAGGGCGCAGTTTTGCCTCGCAGCTCGGGAAAGTCTTCGGCGCGGACATTCGTGACCGTGACCGCGAACTGCTTTTGGGCGGCAATCTTCGCCGACTGCTGGAGCCCATACTTGCGAAGAAAGGCCGCGCGGCATGAATCCATGCGGCACCGGGTGGCCATCGGCGTCGACGTCGCGCCGGAGGTTTTTGCAAGGAGCGATCGGCGCGGCAGGCGTGCCGATCTCGAAGTCGGCTGCGCCTGGCGCTCCCGTACATGGTCTGCGCTGGGGCGGGGAGGGTTTGATCGATGTCAACGTGAGCCTCGGGCATTGGCCCATGCGGCGGGTCCGTTGCGATGATCCGAAGGAGCTCGCGAACTGTCTTCGCCGCAACGGCGTGTTGGAGGCTTGGGCCGGGACGTTGGAGGGGGTGCTGCACAAGGATGTGGGGGCCGCGAACGCGAGACTGGCGGACCAGTGCCGTGAATTTGGCCGTGGACTGTTGATCCCTTTTGGGACCATCAATCCCAATCTGCCGGACTGGGAAGAGGAGTTGGATCGGTGTGCTCGACGGCATCGGATGCGAGGGATTCGGCTCCACCCGAACTATCACGGTTACGGGCTAGAAGATCCGGTTTTCGCGCGTTTGCTCGAGCGAGCCTCGCGGCAGCGGTTGATCGTGCAGCTGGCGCTGGTGATGGAGGACGAGCGCATGATGCACCCGTTGATGCGGGTAGCGCCGGTGGATGCCTCGCCCTTGGCGGGGGTGGTTCGGCAAGTGCCTGGATTGCGGTTAATACTTCTGAACGCCCTCCGAACACTAAGGGCGAAGCCGTTGCTGGATGTGATGGCGGCAGGAGACGTTTCGGTGGAGATCGCCACTCTGGAAGGTGTTGGAGGCGTTGCGGCGCTGCTTGCTCAAGCGCCGGTCAATCGATTACTTTTTGGATCGCACGCGCCTATGTATTATTTTGAGTCCGCTTTGCTCAAACTTAAGGAATCCGCGCTGACGACAGCCCAGATGCGGGCTATCGGGCGCGGGAATGCGCGCCGCCTCCAGGAGTTTTGATGGCATTTGCCTAAACACCATTTCGCTGATGCAAAAGAAACCTTGGCAACCGGCAACCGGGCAGACTGTGTCGCGCCGGGAATTCATCGTGGCTTCGTCCTCCACGCTGGCGAGCGCCGCGCTCGCGGCGCGCGGGGAAGCAGCGCCAGCGGAGGCGTCGTCGTCCAAGCTTGCGTTGCACGGAGGGGAGAAGTCCGTCAAGCCACCCGCGAAGCTGGGCCCGCGATGGGGCGAGCCCGAGCGGCAGCGTTTGGAAGCTTTGTTGGGGCAGGATTCCCTTTTCTATTGGAAAGGCCCTCAGACGGCCCGCTTTATCGAGCGCTTCCAGATGACAACTCCGTTGAAACATGTGATGACTTGCTCCTCGGGAACCGCCGCACTGCATATTGCCGTGGCCGCGGCGGGCGTCGGTCCCGGGGACGAAGTCATCACGTCGCCCATCACTGACATCGGAACCGTGATAGGCGTCTTGTTCCAGCAAGGCGTTCCGGTTTTTGCGGATCTTGGAGGCAGCACTTACAATCTTGACCCGGGCCAGGTGGAACGGCGCATCACGTCGCGAACCAAGGCCATCATCGCGGTTCATCTCTGCGGCAACCCGTGCGACTTGACAGCATTGAAAGCCATCGCCGACAAGCATCGCCTCGTCTTGATCGAGGACGCTGCCCAGGCATGGGGATCGAGGCATCGTGGCCAGCCCGTTGGAGTGTTCGGCCACATCGCTTGCTGGTCCTTGCAGCAAGCGAAGCACATCACGTGCGGTGACGGAGGCGTGGTGGCGTCCAATGACGAGCGTTATGGGCCTCTGCTTCAGAGGTTCGGAGACAAGGGCTATGACCGCGTCAAGGGCGGATTGCTCGAAGCATTCGCCACCAATTACCGCATGACGGAAGAGCAGGCGGCCATTGCGGGAGCCCAGTTGGATCGGCTGGAGGGAATCGTCGTCAAGCGGTCGCGGCTGGGCGCTCTGCTGACCGAGGGCATCGCTGGCTTGGCGGGAATTCTGCCTCCCCAGACGCATCCCGAGGATCGATGTGGTTTTTGGTTTTACTTCTTCCGATTACGGCCCGAGGCTTTCAGGTGTGATCGGGCGGAGTTCGCCAAGGCGCTGGCCGCGGAAGGTGTCGAAGCTGGCGCGGGCTACATCGCGGCGACCCTTCATCGCAATCCAGTATTTCAAAAGCACGGATTCTTCGCGGGCCGGTGGCCTGTCAAGGATCTTGGCCTCACGACCATGGATTATTCGAAATGGGAAACTCCCGAGGCGGAGGCGATCCTCGCCACGGGCGTGCGGATCACGGTTCATGAGGGCATGTCCGAGGAATACATCGGGGGCGTGGTCCGGGCGATCCGCAAAGTACACCGTCATTATGCGGTCTGAGTGGGCCCACCTGGAGAGGCGGCTGCGGTTTGTCCGGCTATCACTCGCGACCGCCGCCGTGGCGGGCGATTTTTTGATGCGATGCTTGGGAGCCGAGACGCTTGCCTCGAATCGCGTGGAGGCCCTGGACGCCGACCTGTTTCGCAGTGGCGAACTTCCCAGGATCGCGATTCAAATATCCGAGCGGGGGATGCAGTCTCTTCGGTGGTCGGTTCCCCGGAGGAACATCGAGGCGAAGCCCACAGCTCTTGCCCAAGTGACCGAGAACGGGCTCCTCTACACCAATGTCACGGTGCAGTTGAAGGGTTTCACATCGTTTCAGTCCGTGGATCGGTCGCCGAGTTTGACATTGAATTTCGATAAGTCCGCGCCGGGGCAAAGATTTCGAGGATTGTCCAAGCTGTCGCTCAACAATTCCGCCCAAGACCCCACGAGGCTCAACGAGAAATTCTCGCGTGAGCTGTTTGCCGCGGCTGGCGTGCCGGTGCCGCGAGCGGATTACGCGTTGGTCACTTTGAATGGTCGTGATTTGGGGCTTTATGTGCTCGTGGAAGGTTTCGACAGGACGTTCCTCAAGCGACATTTCAAGAACGCGGATGGGAATCTGTTCGAAGGCGGCATCCTGCAAGACATCGAAGGTCCGCTCAAAGCGACCACAGGAAAGGACCCGGCGAACAAGTCCGCCGTGCAGCGGTTGCTCCAAGCCTCGCGCGAGCCCGATGCTGAGGAACGATGGCGGGCACTCGAAGCTTCACTGGATATGGACAGGTTCCTTTCCATGGTCGCGATGGAGACGATTCTTTGTCACTCGGACAGCTATTCGATGAATCGGAATAATTACCGCCTTTACCACGATCCAGGCAGCGACAAGATCGTGTTCATCCCCCACGGAATGGATCGCGTGCTCGGGGCCCACCGCAGCGGGATGGATCTGTCCATTCTGCCTCCACTGCTCGGGCTGGTGGCTCGGGCAGTGCTCTCCACCGGCGAAGGGCGCCGCCGGCACATCGAGCGAGTCGGCACATTATTCACGAATTTTTTCCTGCCGGACGCTCTTTGCCTTAGAGTCCGTGAAATCGACGCCAGGATTTCCCGCGTGAAAGGAAACGTAGCTGCGGCCCGCCCCGCATCGAGCCTTACTGCCGGGTTCGGCCCGCGGTCGCGAGACGCCGAAAACCTCTGCGGCCGGATTTCAGATCGAGCGGCCCATCTTTCCGCCCAATTTGCGAAGTTGGAGGAAGTGACCGCTGTGGTTCCGTGCCCTGATTTCGACGAAAGCGGCACCGCTCGTATCAACGGCTGGAAAGCGAATTCGAACGTCCTGGAGCCCCGATTCTCGTTCGAGGAAGCGGATCGGGGTGGAAAGAAAGTGCTTCATTTGCGAGCGTCCGAGAGGCCGATGCGGGTCTCGATACGCGCCAAGATCGCATTGCCGCGCGGCGCCTACCGCTTGACAGGTTCCATCAGGACCACGGATGCGGGAGAAGCCATTCAATTCGTTCCCGCGGCTTTGTTGCGATATTCCAGCGATCGATTCGGCTTGGTGCGGCAAACATTCCACGGCGGGCCCATCGCTCATTCGTTTCGAGTTTTGGAGTCTAGGGCGCCGGAAGAGATTGAGATTGTTTGTTCGATCAACGTTGATTCCGCCGATCTCTGGTTTGACGCAAGCGCTCTTCGGCTGATCCGGGAGAAACCATAGCTGGGCTTTCGCGTTGTCGCTCCGACGACGCAGTGGGTTTCGTTCGAAGAGCGCCACGGGATTTGACTCATGGAGATCCTTTTGATAAGCAGGTCCAATGAGATCCGGGTTGCTTCGTCCAGAATTCCACATGCCGGGGAAGCCTCCGGGGCTTGGGTTCACGCTGATCGAGCTGCTCGTGGTGGTCGCGATTATCGCGATACTTGCCGGCATGTTATTGCCGTCGCTGGCCAAGGCAAAAGGAAAGGCCAAGGCGATCCGATGCGCCAGCAACGAGAAGCAGATAGCGATGTGTTATTTCCTCTACGCGGGAGATCAGACGGACTTTCTGCCCGTCGCGGGAACGGAAGTCCCTGTGGGCTCGGGTTGGGTGGCGCCGAGCCGCTGGTTTCTGGAAATCACTCCTTATATCGCCACTGTGAGCACCGATTTCACGAATCTCGTGGCCAAGGAGAAGGTGGTTGTCTGTCCCTCCGCCAAAATTGGCACAAACGTGATTCCCGCCTCCGTTCCTGGCTATCAGGGCTATGGCGGCTACGGCCACAACTATGCTTACATGGGATACACCGCGGCGGATCGCAAGAAGTTGAGCGCGGTGGGAAAACCCGTGGACACGTGCATGAATGGCGATGGCCTCGATCCTGCGACGGGGCGTTCGTGGTGGCAGTACGGTTACCTTTACCCTCCTTCAGTGCCCATTGGACCTTATGTGCGCCACGGAAAAGGCGGGAACTACTCATGGGCGGACGGGCACGTTACGATGACGCCCTGGAAAGTCATGGCGGCGGGGGTGAACAACAGGATCGATTGGTATTACCTCCTCTCCCCGTGAGATGTCCGCTCGGTTGCGGGCGGTGCAAGGCCCTCCCGGCCACGGACAGCACAGTCAGAGCGCGCGGTTTGATTTGAGTGTCGTTTCGGCCAGCACGATGCCGTTCAGTTTGCCCATCTTGAACTTGAGTTCTTGGGCTGTGGCGGTGCCTTGAATAATCGTTGCAGCATCCGGTTCAGGCCCGCCGCCGATGAGCTGGGCGATGGGTTGGCCATCCTTCGCAGGCATCCATCGGTGCGTGTGAGTGTGGCCGGAGACCACCAGTTTCACTCCGGCATTGACGAGCGTTTCAAGCCAGAGATCCCGGCAATAGGAGTGGCATTCCCACCTCCTTTGGGTTGGAAAAATGTCCCGGGTAAACCAAAGCGGGATGTGGCAGAACAGCACCTTGTGAGGCGCGTCCCGAAACCATGACTCCTTCACGATCTGCTTCAGCCATTCTGACTGAATCCGCTGCATTTGCTGAAACGCGGCCATTCCTCCAAAGTAGGGGCTATCATCGGGCTTGTCCTCGCCCGTGTCCATGACCAGCGCGGCGAGGGGACCGCTGCGAAATCCGTAGTAAAATCGATTGCCCGGCGTGCCGGTGAACTCGGGGAGGCTGCGAGCCGCAGGGCCCCGCACATCGTGGTTTCCCCGCACGTACGCCAAGGGCCAGCGATCCGCAATGGCCAGTCCCGCGGGCATGAGGAACTGGCCGGCCATGTCTTTCTCGAAGTGGGCATCGTTTGATTGGTCTCCGTTCCAAAGCAGGAAATCCGGCTTCACCGCGGCCGTCTGCTCGTTCAGGGCCCGAAGCGTCTCCGGGTTTTCGTGGGTGTCATTCCAAACAACGAAAGTCGTCGAAGAGGCGGCGGGGTCCAGAGTGCGGAAGGAGTATTCGGGACTCGCCTGCGGCTCGCCTACTTTCAGTTCGCCATGATAGAATTGCTTCACTTTGATCCAGCCTGCGGTTCGCGCGGTCAATCGGTAGCGCACGATCTTTCCACGAGGCAGTGGCGGCAGTTGAAATTTCAGCACATGCTTGTTGAAAGGCAGCAAGCCGGCCTCCCCCGCGTCCACGCGCCTCCAAGGATCGTCTTCCACGGCGAATTCAAGCCAGCCCGTCGCATCGCGCTGGAGCGGTTGCAGAACTGAGGTGGCATCCGGCGATGGCCCCGCCACGACCGGATTGCCGGCGAAGACCGGCCCCTGGGTCGCGCCCGCCGTATAAGTTCCCTCCGCGACATCGGGCCGCGGATCGTTGGTGTAGTCCGAGTAGTTCTGCGAGGCGAGTGGCAGCGCGGCTGCGGAACCAAGGGTGGCCGTTGAAAGAAAAGCGCGGCGGTTCATGGAGTGGATGTCGACGAGGTTCAAGGTTTGGCCGCGAGCGGCCCAATGTAATCGGTGGCGATGACGACGTCATCATACCCGACCTGGATGCGGTGGCCCGGTTCCTTTTGGGTGTACACGTACAGCCAAACAAAGTTCACATTCAGCTCGGGGACCGTGCGCCATCGGTAGCCCTCGAACGGCGCGCCACCCTCAGGCACTTTGAAATGCTCGCGATCGTTTTTCGCGTCGTTCCAGCGGACTCCATCGCCGCTCTTGCCTGGCTCGAATTTATCAAAAGTCCAGCGCCCTCTGGGGAAGCCCTTGCCGAGATGTGTGATGAGCTTGCCATCGAGCCACAAAGCCTGCTCTCCGTTCGAATCCCCGAGGTCGTTCATGCGGATCATGTGTTCGATGCAAATCCAGCGCCCGCGCGCCACCGAGAGATCCGGGTCACGAATAAAACTGTTGCCCCACGTTTGGCCTCGCGGCGGGCTTCCACGCATCTCGCACCAGTAGGTGTAGAAATCCCAGGTCCACGACTTGCCGAACGGCTCGATGCCCGACCAAAACGATTTTCCGCCGTCGTTGCGGATGCCCGCCTTGACGCTCGGCCAAGGAGTTGCCGGGAAGTTTCCGCCGAGGCAGGTTCCGAAATGATGCAACTCGCCGCTTTCTTCAGAGAACTTCACGTGGTAGCGGGCAAACACGCGGTCGTGGCCATAGCCGCCTTTCACGTTCTTCAATCGGCGATAAAGAGAGCCGCCCGGCCCGGATTGCCGATGCATGATCAGGGATTGTTTTCCCGAACTGCCGGGGGGCACGTCACGATCGAATCGCATGTCGCCCCTGGCGCTTACGGTCTCCCACTGCGCGGCCAGGGTCGCGATGTCCGGTTGTTCAAACCTCTCCACCAGCAGCACGCGAGGATCCTTCTCGATCCCCGCGTCTCCGGGATATTTCGCGGCGAGTCCCGGACCGGATGGCAGGGGATCCGCCGCGCGGAGCGGGAGCGGCTCCGGGAACCAGGCCGCCATCAGAAACGCCACGGCGCACAGCCTGGTGCAGAGTGGATGTAATTGGCGACGGTTGGGTGGTTCGACTGGGTGGTTCACAGGGGTTTGGCGTCCGCCAGGGAGCGGATTTCTTCATTGGTGAGCGCCCGGTTGTAGGCGCGCATGTCACTCATCTTCCCGTTGAAATAATCTGTCTGGCCAAACCCGAGCCGCAAGGGGCGCCGCGTGGTTAGGTCGAATTCAGCAGGATTGAAGGCGGAGGACTCGGCGGCGAGTTGGCCGTCCACGTACAGTCGCAGGCGATTCGCGTGGCGCACGGCGGTCAGGTGACGCCAGCCCGGCGCCAATTCCTCGTCGTAGGAAACACATTTGCCTGCCTCCAGGCTGTGGACTGTGCCTCGGATGTCGGCGGGGGAATCCTTGCTGGAGCTGGTGCAATTGCCGATGCTGGCGAAGAGGCGTCCGCGATGCACGGTCAAGCTGGTCACCCGGCTCCATTCCGCAACCTGTTCCCTCGTTGGATTGCCGCCATTTTCTGTGGGCGGCACAGGGGTCCAGCCCGCGGGGGAATGGAACCGGCGCAACGATGTCCATTGAGTTTTTCCATCGTAGCGGCAGATTTCCGCGCGCGGGATGGAGCCGCCGTAAAGGGCTCCGTTGTAGACCAGCAACGAATTGACCTCCGTGCCGTCTTCTCCGACACGCCCCAGCTCCTCCCATTTTTCTTCTCCGAGGTGCCTCGCTACTTTTGCGAGCGGCCACGTGCCCGCGATGAGGTGGCCTTGGAAAATCGCCAAACTATGAGTCTGCAAGGTGCTCTCGGGCTCGCTGGGCACCCCGGCATAACGCCACTCCCTGCCATCGAATGAATACACGCTCGGCCAACCGACGAAGAGCCGGCCGTTGTGCCGGGACATCGTGTGCGGAAAACATTTTCTGGAGCCTTTCATGGGAAACTGAATGGATTCCTTCCATGAGCCGTCGTCCTGAATCGCCGAGACGCCCCACGATTTTGGACCGCCACCAACGTAGAGTTTGCCCATAAAACTCGCGGCGCAGTTGAGGGTCCGGTTGGCGGCGCTGGGTGCGCCTAGGTCGACCCAATTCGTCCCGCCTGCATAACGATACACCCGGCCTGGGTCGAAACCGTCCTCCCGCACTCGAGTCCAGTCATACGTGGTGGTCACCGCGTGCAACGCGCCCTGGTGGACGACGAGTGGCCCGACTCCCGTGTTGCGTCGGTCGCCGACGCGTCCGCAGTCCATCCACCTTTTTCCACCTTCATAGCGGTAGACATGGCGCCAGTCGGCCTCCGTGGCTCCTTCGCTCGTGGCGGCATAAAGGCGCCCTTTGAAGACCACCATCGAGTTGAACACATAGGGGCTCGTGGGACTCGGGCGACCGCAGTCCTCCCATTCGCCCAACTTCGCATTGTCGATGCCAAAGTAGACATGTCGATCGGTTCCCTGGGATTGATAGCCACTGGCGCTTGAGTTGACGGAGAGGGTGATTCCCCTGCGGATGGAAGGGTCGTAACAGTCGAGCACATCCCCGATGGCATCGTCTACTTGAGCCTCCGTATGAATCCACACGCTGAAGGAGAAGTTGCCGGTTCCGAGTTGCAGAGAGTTGCTCGCGGGCACTTCAATAAACGCTCTCTGACCATCGAACACCCCGTGCTGGCCATTACCCAAGCCGACGCCATGATTGACGCCGTGGTTTCCGTTGCCGGAGTGATCGCGGCAATCGCCTTGCAGCTTCCAGTGGCCCACAAGCCCTTCGGACAGAGCGGCGTTCACGGCCTGTGGGCAGGCCGCCACAAGAAGCAAGACACAAAGAAGTGAGAGCCAATGCATAGGAGTATTGATACTGGAGTGCGCAGATGCCTGAACAAACAGAAGCAAAACCTGAGAATGGGCGGGCAACGGCGGTTGGTTGCGCGGCGCCCGGAGCCGGATGGCACCCGATTCGGATGGGGTAAGACTTTCGCCGTCAAGTAAACCAAAAAACGCTCGTTCCCGTTCATTGTCTGTAAGTTGATCAATGCTAACTCTGAAGGACAACAATGGGAAGGTTCATCGTTCGAAGGTTTTCGGAGTTTCGAAGTTCTGGATTAGAATCGGGACAATGCAGCAGCGAGCACGGCAGCCAGGCGTCCGCCATTGGCTCTCGGCAATAACTTCACTCCGCTGAAATAGCGAGAAATCGAAGAGTCTGGCGGACCGATGAAGTTCCCTGGCGGATGGAAGCAACGCCCGAAGCAAGCATCCTTCAGTGTGTCGAAACCCGGACACTCCCTCCCGATGTTCTGAGCGTGACTTGGGGCCCGCCGCCGTTGAGCTTGCCGCGAATGAAGTTTCGTTTCACAGAGCCATCGACCGGCAGGTCGCAGGACACGCCGCCTCCGGAAGTGCTGGCGTCCAAATCAGCTCGGAAATCCGAGGGCACCGTCAGGCGGATGCTTCCCCCTGACGTGCTGAGTTCGAGAGGGGAATTGATTTGACTGGCAACCGACGCGCTGACGGAGCCTCCAGAAGTTCTTGCGCGCAGATTCCCCTTGGCGCCTTCCACGGAGATGCTGCCGCCAGAAGTTGAAGCATTCACGCGGCCATCGACCAGTCCCACTTTGATGCTGCCACCTGAGGTTCTCAAGTCGGCGTCCCCGAGAGCCTTCTCCAAGGCGATGCTGCCACCGCTGGTCCGAGCTTTCACTTGGCCGCCGACTTTCGACAGTTGAATTCGCCCACCCGATGTGGCCGCTACGACGTTGCCGCCGATGTTGTCCGATTGGATGCTGCCTCCCGCGGTGCTGACATCAACATTGTAATGGGTCGGGACGATCAGTGTGTGCCGGACGTTCAAGTTTGAGAATCGAGGACCTCGGTTGGCTTTCCACTTCACCTCGATTTTTGCATCCGCTCCGGAGGTTTCGTAATGGAACTCAACCAACTCGATCAAATCGCTCGGAAGGCTGAGCCCCCATCCTCCACGTTTGATAACCGAGTCGAAGGTTACTTGCTCCTGATTGGCGGTTCTGATTTCGATCGAACCGACCATGGCCTTGAATGTCAGGGTGCCTGCTTTGGCGACGGGGAGTTCTTTGTGCTCGCGCCTTTCGGCATTGGCGGCTTGTGTTCGACCTCCGGTGATGAAGACCAGGAGGGCGATCATGGAGAGTGTGGGGAGGAGTCGGAAGCGCGTTTTCATAGGTTGGGGGTTTGCCAGGTTTACATTGGTCCATCCAGCAAAGAAGCCAGTTCTCATAGCATTTGTTGCAGTCTTCTTCTAGAATTACCAAGGACCCTAGGACGGAGCGGATTTCGAATCCTGAATCTTGCCAGCGAGCACGTCGCGAAAGACTGCCTGGTCTACATTGCCGCCGCTGGCAATGCAGCAAACGGATTGCCCACGAAAAGCATCCGGGGAGGCGAGAATGGCGGCCAAGCTCAGGGCGCCGGTAGGCTCCACTTTCAGGTTGGCCAGCGAAAACAAGAGGCGCACTGATTCCTTGATCTGATCCTCGGTGACTTCAACGATGCCCCTCAGGCTATCCCTGAGAATCATCCAGTTCAGCCGGCCGAGGCTCAGTGTCCGGACACCATCGGCGATGGTGGCCGGTTCCGTTTCATTCGATTCAAGGCGGCCGGAACGTAGAGAGCGCGCGGCGTCGTTGGCCGACGCCGGTTCGGCTCCATGAACTTGTGCCTGGCTGCCGCCGGCGCGGAGACCTTGTATGATGCCCGATGCCAAGCCGCCGCCTCCAATGGGCGCGAGGACGGCGTCGAAGGATCTGCCCGAAGCCGCCAGTTCCAAACCCAGGGTGGCATTTCCTTCGATAACCAGGGCGTCGTCATACGGGCTGGCGACGTAGGCGCCGCTGTGGATCGTCGCCAATTCACTCACTCGAGCCGCGCGTGAAGTTTGCGTCACGTCGATCAACTCCACCTGGCCGCCGAACTCCCGGACTGCATCGATCTTGATATCGGCCGATGTGTCAGGCATGACGACGATACAATTCTTCCCTAACATTTGGCAGGCGCGAGCCAATCCCTGGCCAAAGTTTCCCGACGAAGCAGTGATGAAGAGTCGCTGGGGGACCTGAGACGCGAGATGATAAGCCGCGCGGAATTTGAAGCTTCCCGTGTGCTGAAACGTCTCGCTCGCGATCGTGAGTTCCACTCCCAAACGCCGGCCCAAACGCGGTGCCTCCACGAAAGTCACCGGACGGACCACCGTGCCAACCGCGGGAGGCGAAGTAATATCAGGAATCATGAGTCAGACCTCAGTATTTCCGAGGCCATTTGTGTAAAAGAATTGGGTGTTCATTTCCCTCGAAACACGCCTCTCTCCCCATCGGATGGGGCGAGGGAGCTGGTTGCAATGAGGGTTTCAAGCAAATGGAAAACGATTGGTTGGCAACGAATCCCCTCCCTTCTTTTCTGAGGTCTGATCAGTCGTGTTCTTTGAACCTTAAAACGGCAGTTGAACCTCGTGGAGATCTGCAACTACGCCGGACGAGAAAAGCGTGACGAAGAGGGAGGCCTATCTCCCGTGGATCCGGTGAGTGATTCGGAAAAACTATACCGCCCGGATCTTGCCGAGATTCGCCTTGGGCAGCTGCCATTCCAAGGTTCAAGGCAGCGGACGCAACTTGATGTTCTTGTACCAACAAGGGCTTCCGTGATCTTGGAGTCCGATGAAGCCCGACTGCGGATGATCCGCGAAGGCGATGTCGAATTTGTGTTCGCTGCCGTCCGGCCGGCGGTTCGCTTTTTTGAAGAGGTTGCCGTTCATTTTGGTGACGAGTTCGTCGTTCACGCGCACGCTGATTGAGTTGGTTTGGCTCGTGATCTCGATATGATTCCATTGCCCCGCGGGTTTCATGGCATTTCGGGAAGGCTTGGCCAAGTCATAAACCGCGCCCGTATCGTGGAATCCCGCTCCGAGGGTGTCGTCAATCGCTATTTCGATTCCATTGAAGCCCACATCTTTTCCTGGCCGCGGGGTGAGCGAGGAGGTGCGGATAAAAATGCCGCTGTTGCACCCCTTGCTGATTTTGAAATCCAACGCGAGGACGAAATTGGTCCAGGGTCTCTCATGCACCAGCATGTAATGGCCACTCTTGTGCGGATTGAGGCTGGATTCTTCCACTGGAGTTTTGCTGGGCTGCTTGGAGCTGGTCATCCATCCCTCAAGCGTTTTTCCGTCAAAGAGGAGATGCCAGCCCGCTTTCCGCTCTTCATCCGAAAGGGAATTGTCCCTGGGGATCCTCTTGACCCGGATATTTCTGTAGCGAACGAATTGTTTGGTGAAATCGCCTCCCCCATGCACTTGCAATCCAATGGCGCCGGAGTCGGGGTGGCGGCGTTCGGTCTCGGTCCATTGCATGAACTGAACTCCATTGATCCACGTGGCAATCGTGGGAGGATTACCCACTATGCGAGCCCGCAACTCGTTCCATTGTCCATGCCGCCAGAAATGAGCCCAAGACTCCGCTTTCACAGGGAGCGCAAACGGAGCGGGTTCTGCGGCGATCTCGGTGACTGGGCCCAGGAAAGAAAAATTTCGGACGCTGGGTCGCGCCCCGAGTTTTCCCTCCCCGTAGAGCCCCATCAAATTCCCATTGGAATGATAGTCAATCATCGCTTGAAATGCGGTTCCATCCTCGGTGCTTCGAAGAAAGAGCCCGCTGTCCGGCCCGTAGTCGTTGTTCATCTCAAGGGCCACCTCAAAATCATCGAACAATTCGTCCGTGAGGATGATGCCTCCATTCCCGACGATGTCCTGGGCGCCTGTCAACGCGCCTTCTTTGACCTCCCATTTTCCTCCGGTCTTGTTGCCGCTGGCACGGCTGTGCCCGGTTTTCGCGCTCACATGCCAGCCCCCGAGAGTTGAGCCGTCAAAGATCTGTCTGAAACCTGTTTCCTCGGCGCCGGCGCCGGCGGCAAGAACAAGTAGCGCCAGGATCACGCGAGACGGGGCGGAGCAAATCGGAGCGCGGGAGATCATGCCTTGAATTTGTGCCTGGGCTGGGCCTTGCGCAAGCCTGAAAAGCGGAGAGCGGTCTTCGGTCGGAGATCGCCGCGTGTGGCGGATTTGCGGCCGTAGAAGGATGATCCTGAGAACGTCAGTTGTCCCTGTTTTATCTTCGCAAGATACTGGGGGTAAAATTTTTCCAAATCACTCGCCAGATGCATAAAAAATATGCCTCGCTCTTCGTCAAACCTTTCTCATCCTGGCTTTTGCAAGTCTGTACGATGAGCAACTGCCGTTTTAAGGATGAGTTGAAAAAGAGAGTCCGAACCGGCGGCTCTCTGAAATCACTGGCCACTGAGTTCTTGCCTGGATAGTTTCCTCGCATGGCTGGCCTTTTATCCAGCCCTGAATCGCATGCCATCAGATTTGCACAGCCCTTCAATCGAGCCGAAACGGGGAATAGACCCATGGGCGCCTCTCATCGATTCCCGCCGTGACGGATGGACAATGCCACAGCAATTCTATGGAGATGCTGCGGTCTACCAGGCCGATCTCGACCGTATTTGGAGGCAAGGCTGGCTGTTTGCCGGGCACACTTGTGAAATTCGACGTCCTGGCGATTACTTTTTAGTGGAAATGGATGCCGATTCCATATTGATCATCCGCGGGGAAGAGGGCGTCATCCACGGCCTTTACAATGTCTGCCGACACCGCGGTTCTCTGATATGCGATGAACCCTGCGGACATGTTTCAAAACTCGTCTGTCCCTATCATCAGTGGTCGTATGCTCTGGACGGACGCCTTTCCAGTTGGCGCGGCATGCAACCGGAACTGAACAAGGCCGACTTTGCGTTGCGAACAGTTCATGTGCGCGAGGTTGAAGGGCTTATCTTCATCAACCTGGCCTCTAACCCGATTCCTTTCGACCCGGCTCGGGAATGTCTTTCACCCATCCTGCGGCCTCAGGGACTCGCGAGGGCTAAAGTAGCCAAGTCAGTGGATTACCTCGTTCAAGCCAACTGGAAGATCGTGTGGGAGAACAACCGGGAATGTTTCCATTGCAACGCGAACCATCCCCAGTACATCAAGGCGAATTTCGACCATTATAACGCGGACGACACGACGCCCCGCATCCGAAGCGAGATCGCGGCTGCGGTTCGACGCGGGGAGGACAAGTGGGCCTCCGAAGGGCTGGCAAGCACTCATCGGGATCCGGGCATGACGACCTTTCCCGATGCCGAAAATGGGATTTGGTTCAGCGCGAACCGCACCCCGCTCGTGGACGGCTGGCTGAGCGAGAGCATGACCGGAAAACAAGTCGCGCCACTGATGGGCGACTATCGTGACCCGGACGTTGGCACCGTTCGCGTACGCGCGCTCCCCAACTTTTGGAACCACTCAAGCTGCGACCACGGCGTCAGCACGCGGCTGCTGCCGGGGGGACCTCGGCTGACCAGGATTCGTGTTTCGTGGCTGGTGGATGAAAACGCGGTCGAGGGACGTGATTACGAGCTTGCCGACATCATGCCGTTTTGGCAGCTGACAAGCGAACAGGACTGGGTGATCTGCGAACGCCAGCAAAAAGGGATCAATTCCACCGCCTATGCCCCAGGACCCTACTCAACTTTCAAAGAATACAATGTGGAAGGCTTTGTAAAATGGTATCTTCGAATGCTCCAGAGGCCTTGAGCTCGATTCCGAGCTCTGAAATCATCGTTGTCGGCGGAGGCGCCGTAGGGGTCGGATGCGCTTATGCCCTCGCCAAAGCGGGCCGCACGGACATCCTCGTCGTGGAGCGATGCGGTGACGTGGGGGCCGTCACGACCGCTCAAGGGGCCGGACTTTGCGGCCAAGTGCGTGATTCCGTTGAACGCACGAAACTCGCGATGCATTCCGTGCGAACTTTCCGTGAGCTCCAGGCCAGCTCGGTAAAGCCTGACTGGCACGAAACGGGATCCCTTCGCGTCGCGCTTGGCGCTCGGCGAGCTGAAGAGTTCCGACGATTGCGGGCGGTCGCCGTCGAGGCGGGATTGGAAGCCGATTTGATCAACTCCGCCGAGGCCAAGCGGCGATTCCCGCAAATGGATTTTCAGAAGGCTTCCGCGATTCTCTGGTGCCCCACGGATGGCTATATGACGCCACGGGCCGTCGCCGCTTCCTACCGGCATAACGCGGAAAAGCTCGGTGTCCGATTCAGCACGGGGACGGCCCTGGAGGATGTCCTGGTCAAAGAAGGGCGCGTGCGAGGCGTCAAGACCGATCGAGGCGCCGCCGAGTGCGGCTGGTTGGTCAACGCCGCCGGGGCTCACGCGCACCATATCGCGAAATTGGCAGGTTTGGTGTTGCCTATCTTTCCGGTGCGCCACGAATATTTTGTCACCGTGCCCATGGACGGTCTGACCCCGGAGTTGCCCTGTTTCCGCGTCCCTGAGCTGACACTGTACGGTCGAGTTCGCGACGGGGGGCTTCTGCTCGGTGGATGGGAACCCCAGTCGTGTCATTTGGATCCCGGGGCGTTTGATCTGAGCTCGGAGGCGCCGCCCGTGGTGACGGACTGGCCGGTGCTGTCTTCCTTTGAAGATAGTTTCGCGTCGTTGTTCCCCTCGGCTCGCGCCGCGGAGAAAAGCTGGGTGGGAAAGGGTTGGCCAACATTCACTCCTGATGGCCGGTTTATCATCGGAGAAAGCTCCCGAGTGAAAGGCTTCGTCATGGCCGGCGGTTGCAACGCGCATGGCATCTCCGGTTCCGGCGGCATTGGGAAGCTCCTGGTGGAGTCGATGCTCGATCCAAATCCATCCGAGTACGTCCGAAGCCTCAGCCCGGATAGGTTCACCGAGGCCAGCTTCGACTGGGACGACGCGCGGCGCCGATCCGCCCACGTTTACGAGACTTACTACGGGGTTTGATGGGGTTTGCGCGATTGACAGTTCTGACTGACCGGTAAAAAGTACAACATGCTTCCCGAATCGGAAAATTTTTGCGATGGCTCCCTTGGCCGCGAGTGCCTGTTGTGGCGACGCCGGCCAGGGTTCAATGTGGCCGCGACTCTCGGTGGGTTGATTCCTCTGGCTATCTTGATGGTGTCAGCGTCCGCGGGGCAGGGGGCCGGTTCCCATGGCAAGGTGAGTTACAACCGGGATGTCCGCCCCATCTTTGCCGATAATTGCTACAATTGTCATGGGCCGGACACAGCCAAGAGGAAGGCCGGGCTTCGGCTAGATGAACGCGCCGGGGCAACAAGCAAGTTGGAGTCAGGTCATTTCGCGATTGTGCCCGGGGATCCGGCCAAGAGCCGGCTCTTGCATTTGACCGCGACCGAGGATTCGGACGACCGGATGCCTCCCGCCAAAACCGGGAGGCGGTTGAACAAGACCCAAATCGACACCTTGACCCGGTGGATTCAGGAAGGCGCCGAGTGGGAGGCTCACTGGGCTTATGTGCCACCCGAGCGTCCGCCGGTTCCTGCAGTGAAAAACGAGGCGTGGCCGAGGAAGCAGATCGACCGATTCGTTCTCGCGAGGCTCGAGCAGGAAAAGCTTCCGCCTTCCCCGGAGGCTGATCGCCACACTTTGGCGCGGCGGCTTTCATTCGATTTGACGGGGTTGCCGCCCACGGCTGAAGAGGTGGATCGGTTTCTGTCGGACAAGAGCCCGGAGGCTTACGAAAAGCTTTTGGACAAACTCCTGGCCTCGGAACAGTTCGGGGAGCGCATGGCGATCCAATGGCTCGATTTAGCTCGATTTGCAGATTCCGATGGTTATCACGCCGACATCCAACGATCCATGTGGCAGTATCGGGATTATGTGATTGGGGCGTTCAACAAGAACCTGCCCTTCGATCGTTTCGTGGTCGAGCAACTCGCCGGGGATTTGTTGGAGAAGCCCACCCTTGAGCAGCGCATTGCAACGGCTTTCAATCGCAACGGCATGTCGAGCACCGAAGGCGGCGCCGATCCCGATGAATACATGAACAAGTATGTCACGGATCGGGTGAACACGTTCGGGACGGTCTTCCTCGGTTCCACGATTCAGTGCGCCGAGTGTCACAACCATAAATATGACCCCTTCACTCAGCGTGAATATTACGAGCTCTACGATTTCTTCAATCGAGTTCCCGAGAAGGGGCTCGACGCCGATCCCGCGCCCCCGTTTGTGAAAGTCCCCGTGGGGCGGCAGGCGGCGATGTTGGAGAAAGCAAGACATGAGGCTTCGGCCAAAGCAGCTGAGCACAAAACGCAAATCGATTTAGCCCGCCCTGAGTGGGATCAGGCGCAGATTTTGTGGGAGGAAAGGCTCAGGAATGCCGCGGCCGCCACAGAAGGGTTCAAGCTGGGCGAATGGAGCAGCGTGGGCCCGTTCGAAGCCGGCTCTGGAGGAGAAGCGTTCAAGACCGAATTCGGGCCGGAGACGGACGCAGACGCGTCGCGGACTTACGCGGATGGGAAGCTCAAGTGGAAAAAGCAGCCGAAATGGAAGGACGGAAAGCCGCAGGAATTGAATGGATCCAACGCCGCGACCTACCTTTTTAGAACGATCACGGCCGAGAGCCAGAAGCCACTCGTTCTTTATCTGGGTAGCGACGACGCCCTCCGCGTCTGGCTGAATGGGAAGGAAGTAATCTCAAAGGATATCAATCGAGGGGTGGCCGCGAATCAGGACACCGTGGAAGTGACCCTGGAGGCGGGGCACAATCGGCTGTTGCTGAAAGTGGTGAACTACGGCGGCGCGTATGCTTATTACTTCTCCACAGACAAGGAGGCCGGGGATGAGAAAATCATCAAGCTTCGGGAATTGGCCAAGATCTCCCAGGAAAAGAGAAAGCCGGAGCAACTGGCCGAGTTGAAGCAGGCCTATCGCGAACGCGAGATCCCGGAAATCAAGAAACTCGCGGAGGAATTAGCGGCGTTGAGGAAGCAGGAGTCGGACATCGACAAATCGATCGCCACGATCCGAGTGATGGAGGACATGCCGAAGCCGAGAGAGAGCTATATTCGGGTGCGGGGTGATTATCGGACCAAAGGCGAAGTGGTTTCCGCCGGAGTGCCCACGAGCGCTCTGCCCCCGATGCAAGCGGTCGGACGCACCAACCGCCTCGCGCTTGCCGAGTGGCTGGTGCAACGCAACCATCCCTTGACGTCCAGAGTGGCGGTGAACCGGTTTTGGGCGCTCTTTTTTCAGCGCCCGATCGTGAACACGGCTAACGAGTTCGGCACGCAGGGCGAGCCGCCGTCGCACCCCGAGCTTCTCGATTATCTGGCGCGCGAGTTTGTCGACAGCGGCTGGAACGTGAAAGGGTTCATCAAGGAAGTGCTGATGAGCGCCACCTACAGGCAGTCTTCAAAGGTCCGCCCCGACCACATCACCAAAGATCCCGAGAACCGTCTCATGGCGCGGGGTGCGCGGTTCCGGTTGCCCGCCGAGATGGTGCGCGACAACGCGCTGGCGATCAGCGGTCTGTTGGTCGAGAAAATAGGCGGCCCCAGCGTGCGTCCCTACCAGCCTCCCGGTTTATGGGAAGAAAAAATGTTCGCCGGGAACAAATACGAACTGGGCAGTGGCGATGAACTCTATCGCCGCAGCCTTTACACGCTGTGGAAACGTTCGATCCTGAATCCCACCATGCAAACTTTCGACGCCCCGGATCGCGCGATTTGCTCTGTGAGCCGGCCCACCACTTGCACGCCCCTGCAGGCATTGGTCACGATGAACGACGTGACCTTCGTGGAAGCCGCTCGCGTGTTCGCCCAGAGAATCTTCCGCGAAGGCGGATCGGACACCGCTTCGCGGCTCAAATTTGCTCTCAGAGCCGCCTTGGGCAGGCCTCCCGGACCTCACGAGGAAAAGATTCTGGAGGGGGTCTTGAGTGATGTGCGAAGGAGTTATGCGGCGGATGAGACTGCGGCGGGGGATATCTTGAAACTGGGCCGGGCCAGCGTCTCGGGCCAGTTCGACCGGGGCGAATTGGCGGCGTGGACGGGCGTCGCGAATGTGATCTTGAACCTGGATGAAACGGTGACTCGAGAATAGCCAATAAACCATGAACTCTCATTTGATCTCCTTCGACGCCGCTTGCGCCCGGATGACGCGCCGTCATTTCTTCAATCGCGCCGCCCGGGGCATCGGAGTGGCCGCGCTCACCTCATTGATGCGTTCAAGCGCCATCGGCCTCACGCCGGCGGCGTCTGCCAATTCGGCCCGCGCCTTGACCTCTCTTCATTTCGAGCCGAAAGCCAAGCGCGTCATTTATTTGTTTCAGTCCGGAGCGCCCTCGCAGCTGGATTTGTTCGACTACAAACCTAAGCTCACCGAGATGAACGGCAAACCCATGCCCGAAAGCTTGACCAAGGGCCAGCGCATTGCCCAGCTCATGGGACAGCCCCTCAATTGCGTTGGGTCCAAGTTCAAATTCACCAAACACGGCGGATCAGGGGCCGAGATTTCGGAGCTGCTGCCCAACATCGCCTCCATTTCGGACGACATCGCAATCATCAAATCGATGCACACCGAAGCCATCAACCATGATCCCGGAGTCACGCTGATGCAGACTGGCCATCAGCAAGCTGGCAGGCCCGCGATGGGCGCTTGGATATCTTACGGCCTCGGCAGCGAGAACGAACAATTGCCCGCATTTGTGGTCCTCGCGTCGGGGTTTGGAAACGATCAGCCGCTGCTCTCCCGCTACTGGGGCAGCGGCTTCCTCCCTACGGGCCACCAGGGAGTGGAGTTCAGGTCGGGGGGAGAGCCCGTCCTGTTCGTGAACAACCCGTCCGGCATCAGCTCCAAAGTGCGCCGCCGACTCCTCGATGGCGTCCGGGATTTGAATCAGATCAAGCTCGGCGACGTGGGCGACCCTGAAATCGCGACGCGCATCGAATCTTACGAAATGGCTTATCGCATGCAGACGAGCGTTCCCGAATTGATGGATATCGCGAAGGAGCCCAAGCAGATCATCGACGCCTATGGAGCCGAGCCCGGAAAGTCCTCTTATGCGAACAATTGCCTTCTGGCGCGCCGCCTGGCGGAGCGGGGGGTTCGGTTCATCCAACTTTATCACCGCGGCTGGGATCACCACAACAACCTTCCAGCGGACATAACGAACACCTCGAGGCTGGTCGATCGCCCAACTGCCGCGCTGTTCAAGGACCTCAAACAACGCGGGTTGTTGGAGGATACCTTGGTGATCTGGGGCGGGGAATTTGGGCGCACGCCCATGAATCAAGGCGATTCGACCAACGGCAACTATGGGCGCGACCATCACATGAAGGCGTTTTCAATTTGGATGGCCGGCGCGGGCATCAAAAAAGGCGTCTCAATCGGGGCGACGGACGAGTTTGGCTACAACGTCGTGGAGGATCCGATTCATGCCAACGATTTTCAAGCAACGGTGATGCATCTTCTCGGCATCCGGCACACGGATTTTACGTATCGTTTCCAAGGCCGCGATTACCGGTTGACTGACATCGGCGGAGAACTGATCAAGGGCGTTTTGGCATGAGTGCCTGGTAGTTTCGCCTTGGGCAACGGCCGTTTTAAGTTTCAGTTCCTTGCTCAGGTCCCCTTTGCCGAAACGGCGTCCACTTGGATTCTCGCCAGAGTCTGAATCGCTTTGGTCACTGTCCGGTTGAGCGGGCCATCCGTTCGGACGGTAATGCGCTGCGTAGCGGACAGCTCCTCCGGCGGTTTGTATAGTTGGTTGAGTTGGTCGAAGTCTTCAAGCCGCGCATCGGAGACTTCGTCGGGTTTGGCTTCGCGCGCGCGGAGCCGCTCTTTCACGGCGGCGTTGCTGGCCCGGGCTTCGAGGACCCGCCAGGCGAAGCCATGTTTTCCAAAGCGCTCGGCCAGCAGCGCGCGATGCTCGGGGCGTGCGAACGTCGCGTCGAGAATCACACTGTGCCCCCTCTGCAACTCCACCTCGGCAGCGGCAAGCAGGCGGTCATAAGTGCTCTCAGTCATCGCCGCCGAGTAGAGCTGCTTCCGCGCGGCGGCGCTGCTGCGTTCGTAGAGCGGGAAGCCGGCCATCTTTTTCCGCAGGTAGTCGGAGGAATAAACTTCCCAGCCCAGCCCCGTGCCGAGTGCTTGCGCGAGAGTGCTCTTGCCGGAGGCGATGCGGCCTGTCACGGCAAGCACCATCGGCTGCGAACCGGCGACAGTGTATCGCAGCGCGAGGCGGAAGTAGCGCCGCGCCTTCTCGGCGCT
>SYMW01000310.1 GCA_005805305.1 Verrucomicrobiales bacterium | reverse complement strand
AGTTGCTTGCATAGCATCACATTGTTCGCCTGAAGTCAAACTCGCCGTGTGGAGTTCAATTTGAACGGGTGCATGACAAAATTCTTCCACTGGGAGCGCTGGCGTCCCGCCGGCGTGGCGGGTGATTCAGCGCCGAGAGGGGCCGGTGAGACGCCGTCGCTCCCAGTGCCTACCGCCGGTTGTCTAATGAGATGCCTTACACTCAAGCACGGTATTGGAGCGCAATCCTCCCCAATGAAGAATTCTGTCGTGCGCCTAATTTGAACTAGGCTTTGATAGCCCGTGAAACAGCTCTGGCCGAGCGCGATTTTTGCGTGAGTTTTTTGATGAACAAAACGGAGAGAGAGGCCCTTCAACCGCCCAGAAGGATGTCATTGCCTCGGGTGGAATCCCGTGGAGACGACTTGCGGAGAGTGGGTTCCTTCCTCATTTTCAGGAACTTCGAGCAGTTGAGAGGGGCGGATCCCTCATCGTTATGAGTCACATTCCTATGGTGCGGGTTGGCGGGTCGAACGGTTCAGATTCCCGCGATGCCGCTGAAAGCACGACTCCGCGGGCTGTCAAGGCGAGCGCGACTCGAAAGGCCTACCTGAACTTGGTCCTGCCGCTGTTCATCACCTCCGTGATCGCATACATGGATCGCATCAATTTGAGCTATGCCGCCTTGACCATGAACGGGGACCTCGGGTTCACCGCGGAGATATTTGGCATGGGAGCGGGCCTGTTCTTCGCGGGTTACGTGTTGTTTGAGATTCCAGGGGCCTTGATCGCCGAGAAGTACAGCCCAAAACTGTGGATCGCCCGCATCATGATCACGTGGGGAGTCGCGTCCGGCATGATGGCTTTTGTCAGCACGGTTTGGGAGTTCTATGTGTTGCGGTTTTTGCTGGGGGCAGCGGAAGCCAGCCTTTATCCGGTCCTCTACTCATGCTGCATTCCCCGTTGGTTTAGCGTGGAGGAACGCCCGAAAGCGATTGCGTTGATGCTGACATCCTTGCAAGTCTCCAACATTCTCGGGGCGCCGCTGGCCGGATGGTTGATCGGGATCCCATTCCTCCACTTCAAGGGTTGGCAGGTCATGTTTCTTCTTGAGGCGCTTCCGGCGGTGATTTTTGGATTCATCATCGTTCGTTGGATGGCGGACTGGCCGCGGGAGGCAACTTGGCTCACCGGCCCTGAGAAGCAGTTTTTGACCGAGCGGTTCGAACGTGAGCTGGCTTTGAAAAACGCGGTCAAACGATACACCGTCTGGCAGGCTCTTCGTGATCGGGAAGTGCTCAAGTTGTGCGGCGTCTACTTTCTTTGGATCACCGGTTTTTGGGGGTTTGGCTTCTGGATGCCAACGGTGTTGAAGGCGGCTTCCGGATGGTCCAATCTCGAGGTCGGCTGGATGATTGTCCTGCCAATGTGTTTGTCATTGGGATTCATGATTTGGATCGCCAATCACTCGTCGAAGACGGGAGAACAACGCTGGCATGGCGCCATCGGAATGTTCTTGGCCGCCGCCGGTTTGCTCCTCGGAACACTGACTTCGCAGCCGATTCTCGCCTTTCTCTTCATGTGCCTGGCGGCTATCGGAGTGTATGCCCCGTTTGGTGTTTGGTGGTCTTATCCGACCACGTTTCTTTCCGGCCCGGCCGCGGCCGGCGCCATAGGCCTGATCAATTCCTGCGGGAACCTCGGCGGATTCGTCGGGCCGTACTTGACCGGGTTCTTAAAGGATCTGACGGGAAGCTTCACAAGCGCGTGGCTTTACTTGGCCTGCTCTCTGGCCTGCGCGGGCTTCGGCATGCTGACGTTCCAGCGACGTTCAGGTGCGCCTCGGCAAAACGAAGCGCGAGCTGTTTGCTGACCGCAGCCCGACGGAATCAAAGCCGTATCGGCTTGACCCGCAAGCCGTCGTGAATTCTGTCGCCTGGATACAGAATCACTTCATCCCCCTCCTTAAGCCCTTCCACAACGTGAGTTTCCTCGCCGCTGGAACGTCCGGCCTTCACGGACCGCAACTCGGCGCGGCCGTTCACGACCACGTACGCGGCCCACTCGTGTCTCTGTCTGAAAAGGGCTCCCGTGGGCACCTTCAGAGCTCTGTCGGTTTCCCAAATGATGAGGCGCGCTTCGACCCGGAAGTGGTCACCCAAGCTCGGCCTGTTTTCGGGCAAATCGATCAGATCGGCGATGACATTGACTCGTTGTTCCTCCACGCCCAAGGCGGAGACTTTGGTGAAAGCGGACGGCTCCACATGCCTCACTTTCGCAGAGAGGGGTTGGTCGCCGCCCCAATGTTCCAGTTCCACCTTCGCTCCGGGAGGAATCATCGCGCTATCGCGAGAAAGCACTTCAATCACGATCTCGAGGTCGTTTGGATCGCCGATCTCGAGCAAGGGCGCGCCAGGCCCCACCACCCGCGAGCTTTCCTCAAAGACCCGCAGCACGCGTCCCGTGATGGGGGATTTGATCTCGGTGGGGGAATGGATCGATTTGGCGCCGCTGTCTGGAGGAGTCGTGAACTCGGCCAGCTCCGCTTCCACTTGGCGGACCACCGCCTCGCTCGCGGTTTGATCCTTCTCGGCGGCGGTTGCGCGCCATGTCACCGCTTCAAGCTCCTGATCGGAGATGGCTTTCACACCGTGTAGTTTTTGAAACCGGCGCAATTCGCTTAAGGCGTGCATGAAGGCGGAGCGCGCTTTTTCCAAATTCGAGACGGCCACGTTCAGCCGGGCCGCCGTCAAAGCTCGGTTACGGTCATCCAGCAGGGCGGGCGAGATGGGATCCACCACCGCCAGCACGGTTTCGCCACCTCGAACTTTGTCGCCTGGCTTGAGTGAAATGCGGCGCGACTGGCCCATGACTGGCGAGGCGACCGTGAAGCGCTGCCGCACCCGGGTTCTTGCCTCTTCGTTCACCGTGGAACGGATCGGACCGACGCTGACTCGGCTGATCTCGACCAGCACAGGCTTGGGCCAAAAGCCGGCGGTGATCGCGGATATGAGTGCCGCCACCGCAACGTAAGGCAGCCAACGGCGCCGCGGCTGTGATTGGCCGCTTTTCCTTTTGGAAGCCGGAGCGGCCGATTGGATCACGGGATTGGATTGCATAGTTCAGTTCCAGATCGCTATCGAATCTCTTCACTCAGGCGCTTTCAACGCTCCAACCAGGTTGAGGTGATGCAGCAGGCGCAAAACAATGAGCGCCGACAACGTTGAGGCGATGCTCACCGTGAGCGCCGCGAAGGCGTAGTTGCTCGAGGTGAGAACCAGGGGCAGGCGGACCGTCTCCGTGTTCACAGCCTTCAGGATGAACGTGGCAAATCCAGTGCCGATCAACAGCCCGAGAGGCACTGCGACAAGCGCCAGGATCACGAGCTCCGTCACGAGCACAGCGCCGACCTCGCGCTTGGAAAAACCAATCACCCGCAGTGTCGCCAACTCTCGGGCGCGCTCCGCCAGTGAAATGCGGGCATTGTTGTAGACGACCCCGAAAGCCACGATGGTCGCCAGGATGAGGTAAAGGGTTTGGAGCAAATTAATGCTGGCGGCGGTTGTTTCCTCGAAATTGGCGCGCAAGGATTCCTTGATCACGACCGAGCCGACTCTTGGGACATTCTTCAGGGCCCGGAGGAAGTCACTCTTCCGATCGGTGTCTATCGAGAACGTGGCTCCCGAGATGACATCTCCCTCGCCCAGCAACCGGTTGAGCGTCTCGATGCGCATAAAGGCCGTCAAACCGGCGAAATCCTCTCCCATCGCCGCCAGCCTCACCGGACGCACGGGCCTTTTTCCCTCCAGCACTTCCACGATGAGTTCGTCTCCAACGCGCGCGCCCAGCACTTCCGCAAGTTTCGCCGAAACCACGATGCCTTCCGCCGGCAGGGCCACCTCTCGGGATTCTGAGTCGATCACCCGATTGTGCCGGCCGTTGACCGGAATTCCCTGGATCGGAAGCTGGCGGTGACGATGGTTGAAATGAATGCGAACGGCGGCATTCCGTATGGGTTCGACATGCAAGGCGCCAGGGAGATGTCTGAGCGCGTAACTAGCGCCTAGGTTGTCCGGTTCGACGAGTCCAATGGTCAAGTATTGGCGCTGAACGACATCCCACTGGAATCCAAGAACGTGCTTCACCCCATCGCGGAAGCAATTGGGGACGATCAGAATGCCCGTCGCCAGGGACAGTCCCGCAATCGTGAAGAATGCCTGCGTCGGCTTCCGCTCTAGATTGCGGATGGCTATTCGAAAACTGTGCGTCAAAAGATGACCGATCCCAGTTCGCTCCACAAACGCCGGGCGATAATTCGCCGGGGGCTCGGGCCGCATCGCATCGGCCGGTGGAAGATTCGCCGCGCGACGAATCGCCCCGACCACGCCCAGCGTGGCGGCGATCGCACTGACGACAATCGCCAGAATCAGCGCGGAATAATCGAAGCGGAAGGCCAGCTCCGGAAATCGAAAAAACAGGTGGTACATGCCGACCAACTGATGGCCTAAGAGGACTCCTCCCACGCCTCCAAAGGTCGCGCCTCCGGCAACCATGACGAAGGCGAACTTGATGAAATGGGCTCCGATTTGGCGATTGCTGAAGCCGAAGGCCTTGAGAATGGCGATTTGCTCGCGTTGCAAGGACACCAAGCGCGAAAGCACCGAGTTCGTCATGAACGCCGCGACGCTTAAGAACACCAAAGGAAATCCTATCGAGAGAATTTCTAGAACTCGAATTTCGTCGGAGACCCGGATGTGGGAAGGATGATCGCCGCGTCCAAAAGCGCTGCGTCCGCCATAGGGCGCAAGCAGGCGATCCAGCGAGGCCATGACGGATCGCTCCTCCACCCGGGGTTCGAGGCTCAGGACGATGAAGTTGAAAGCCCCGTCCAGGTCGAAGGCGGACGCGAGCTCGGTGTAGCGCATCCAAAAGATGCCGTAAGTCCGGTTGTCCGGGAGAGCGCTGCCGGGACGCGACTCGAAGACATACTCTGGGGAGAGAACGATGCCGGCGACCGTGAAATGGATCCGGCGGCCATTGAGCAGGATGGCGATGGGGTCGCCTGGTTTCAAATGGTTGGCATTGGCGAATGCCTCACCCACCAGGACATCGCCTTTCGTGTTCGGGGCGAGCCAGCGTCCCGCGCGGAGAAATAAGCGGTTCAACTCCGGCGGGCCATGGTCGGGCACGGATTTCATCAAGCCGCTCGCTGGCTCATCCATTCCGGGCAGATCAAGGGTGACTTGGACCGAAAGGCTCGCTTGGACCGCGGAAACGCCTGGGATTTCCGCGGCCCGCGCCGCCAATACGTTCGGCGCCCTCTTGAGCTGCGCGAAGACGTCCGCGAATCGATGGGCCTGGTAATACTCAAGCAGCGTCGACTCCAGGGAATAGATCAAACTCCTTGCCATCACCATCATGGTGACGCCGCAAGCCATGACCAGGGAGACGGCGATGGCTTGTCCCTTCATTCGGCGCAGGTCCCGCCACAACTTCCGGTCGAGCATGGAGGTCATCGCGTCACCAAATCAAGCTGCTCGCCGACGCTCTGCGTTCGTTGCGATGCTCCCGATGGACACGGCCATCGGCGAAATAAATGACACGGTCCGCCATGTCCGCCATGGCCGCGTTGTGGGTGATGAGGACGGTCAACGTCCCCAATTCGCGGTTGACCTTCTCAATAGCCTCCAACACAACAATCCCGGTGCGAATGTCCAGCGCGCCGGTGGGTTCGTCGCACAACAGCACTTCCGGCCGCTTGGCTATCGCCCTCGCGATGGCCACGCGCTGCTGCT
>SYMW01000031.1 GCA_005805305.1 Verrucomicrobiales bacterium | reverse complement strand
TGATACTCGTTCAGGATCGTGAGATCGGTGGCTTTTTCAAACTCAATCTTGCCGGCGTCAGGTTTCGTGCGCCCAGTCAGGAGATCCAAGAAGGAGGTTTTTCCCGCGCCATTGGGTCCGATGATCACGCGGAGCTCGCCGGCGTCGAGGTAGAAATTAAGGTCGGAAATGGCCTTGAACCCGTCGAACGATTTGCTCACGCCCTCCACGGTGAGGATGAACTCCTTGCTCATATCAGAGGCGGGCGGTTTTTCCGGGCTTGAGCGGCGCGGCGGACTCGGCGTCGGCGGCCGTCGAGCCGGGTTTGCTCCAGAAGGCTCGAATCTGGCTGGGAAGGCCGACGAGACCTTTCGGCATGAACAGAGTGACGAAAACGAAGAGGCCGCCGAGGATGTAGGGCCATTGTTCCGCGAACGAATGCGTGGCGTAGCTTTTGAGCGAGTTCACGCCGATGGCGCCGAGGATCGGGCCCAGGAGGTTGCCGCGCCCTCCAACGGCCACCCAGATCACCGCTTCGATGGATTTATCAGCGCCCATTTCGCTGGGGTTGATGATTCCAACCTGTGGCACGAAGAGAGCGCCTCCGAGCCCCGCGATGACGGCGGCGGTGACGAACACGAAAAGCTTGAAGCTGGCCGTGGCGTAGCCTGAAAAAAGCACCCGGTTTTCCGAGTCACGAACGGCCCGCTGGATGAGTCCAAACTTCGTGGACGTCAGCCATCGACAGAAAAGATACGTCAACAGCAGCAACGCCCCTGAGCAAATGTAGAGTGCCCGTTTGGTGGCGGGATCATTGACAACAAACCCCTGGAAACGCTTCCTGGCCACGTCCTGCGGGAAAGCCGATTCAAGGAGGTCCCGATTGAGGTTGAGCATCCCGGTGTCCCTCGGGTTTTGGCCGAGGCGCCGCTTGATCTCGGGCGCGAGCGCGACCTCGGAGAATCGCCGCTCCTCGTAGATCAGTCCGGTGGCGAGTATTTTGTTGAGCTCCGCGCCCAGCAGGACTTCTCCCGCCGCGCCCTGGTTGGCGTCGGCCAGCTCTTTCAAGCGCTTTTGGCTCGGCTCGGGGATCTGACTCCAAAGATGCTTGGAAACTCCGTCGCGTCCTTCGCTTAGTTTGGCGATGAAATCGGCGGGACGCGCGATCTCTCCCGCTTCGAGGGACGGTGTGCCGAGGAGGAACTTGAAATCAGTGAGCCCGTTGTTGCCCCCGAACGTGAAGTCGTTTCGAAAGAACATCAGGCAGGCGGCGTAGGTCAGAGCCTGGCTCAGAATGGAAAAATAAACACCCTTGATGCGGGAACGAAAAGCAAGCCAGCCGAACAAAGCGGCGACCGCCGCGGGGACGAGGACGACCATCAGCCCGGCGAACCAGAAATGTTTGAAAGGCATCCAATGCGGCGGCAGTCCCCCCGTTTCTGGGTAACGCGCGGGAAACTCCAGGAAAACCATGAAATCCGGGATTGCCTCATGGTACTGGCCGAGCCGGCTGATGTTCATCATCATGTTCATGCCGAGGCAGTATCCGCCGAGCGAGAAGAACAGGCATTGGCCCAAACTCAGAAGGCCGGTGTATCCCCAGAGGAGATTCACCCCGAGCGCCAGCACCGCGTAGGTGAGGTACTTGCCATAGAGACTCAAGGAAAACGTGGTCACGTGAAACCCGCTGGAGGGAGGTACGAAGGCATTGAGGCATGGCAAAACCACAAGGCCAACGAAGGCGGCGAGGGCGACGGCGAGGAGTTCTAATTTTGAAAACTTGATCATCCTTCAAGACTTCGGCTGCGAGTCACAAAAAGGCCGTTGGGACGCCATTGAAGGAATAGGATGATCGCGGCCAGGACGGTGATCTTTCCGAGCACGGCGCCGAGCCAGGGTTGCAGAATCTGATCCGTCACTCCGACACCCACCGCGGCGGAAACCGTGCCGACGAGATTTCCGACTCCTCCGAGAACCACGACCATAAAGCAGTCTATGATGTAGCGTTGGCCGAGGCTGGGCCCGACGTTGGCGATCTGCGAGAGGCACGCCCCCGCCATGCCAGCGAGGCCGGAGCCAAAGGCGAACGTCATCATGTTCACGCGTTCTGTTCTCACGCCGATGCACGAGGCCATCGCCCGATTCTGCATGACCGCCCGTATCTGCAGGCCGAGGGAGGTCTTGGAAAGCAACAGCCAAGTGAGAAAAACAACGAAGAGCGCAAAACCCACGATGAAAAGCCGATTGTAGGCGAAGAGAACATCATGCACGACGAAGCTGCCGCTGAGAAACGAAGGCGAGCTGACCTGGACATTGGCTGATCCGAAAGTATGACGGAAGATTTGCTGGAGGATGAGGCTGACTCCCCAAGTCGCGAGGAGTGATTCCAAGGGGCGCCTGTAGAGAAAGCGAAGAATGGTCCGCTCGAGGGCCAGCCCGGCCAAGCCCGCCGTCACAAAGGACACCGCGAGGGCGACGATGAAGTAGGCGTCGAACCATCCTCCGGTCCAACCCATTCCTTTCAACGAGACCGTTTTTCCAAATACCGAGAAGAGAAGGCCGCCGCCAAACAGGCCCTGGACCACGAACGCGGTGTAAGCGCCCACCGCCATAATCTCGCCGTGCGCCATGTTGATGATGTTCATCAGACCGAACGTAATGGCCAAGCCCAGCGCGGCCACGAGGATCACGGCAGACAAGCTCACGCCACGGAAAGCCGTTCCGAACAAATTGCCGAAGGCGATGTAGGTCTCGATCCGTTGAGCCGCGGCTCGGGTGGCGGACAAGGTGCCTTCGCCAAACTTCCCAGGATTGGCGGCGGCCTGCTTCTCAAGATTCTTGATGAATTGCAGCGACGTAATCGATCGGAGCTCCCCTAGGCGGAGCACTGCCGAGTCGCGAACAACGGGGTCCTCCGAGGCAGCCAATGTCAGCGATATGGCTTCATGGAGAGCGCGTCGCGCCTCGCGAACCGTTTCATCCTGGAGTCGTGATTCGAAGTGGGGAAGATACTCGGGGTCTTGCTCCTGCCCCAGCTTGATGACGGCGTCGCGCCGGATCTTCGAATTCGGGCTGGAGAGCGCGAACAAATCGAGCGTGGTTTTGATCGCCTTGCGAAGCTTCGAGGTCGTGTCGACCGGTGTGAGATCGGCTGCGGAAAACTTGATGGGCACGCCATCGGCATCTTTCAGCGCCTCGCCATCGAGGAGGCGGAGCGCGACCGCCTTGCCTTCGCCGTCGGTGCGGGCCTCCAAAAGGAATGGGATGCGCGTGTCGTTGGTTTCGAGCAAGAACAGGTTCCCCAGACGCCACGCGGACAGGGCTTGCTCGACGATCGATTCGCTTCCCGCGTTCACGAGCTTTCTCACCAGTTCGATCTGCTTGTCGCTGTCCTCGGCAAGCACGGCTTCGGTGAGCACGGTGCGGTTGGTGGAGGGCGTCGCGATCGCGGCGGCGGCGGCTCGCGAATCAACCAGGCCGAGACAGAGGCTTGCCAGAAAGAAAGCCCGGACGCAGCGGCGAACGCGTCGTGTCTGGAGGTTGATTTTCACCGGGGCTTGGGTCTTGGCGCAAAGGGGAGGCGGGACATGCACAGACCCGCCTCCCCAACCCAACAAGTATTTTCTAGAGGAATAACTTGCCGGACGATTTATTTGCCGAGGAATTTGTCGCTGAAGGGTTCTCCGGCGACAGCGTTGAAGGTCTTGATCACCTTGAACTGCCCGCTGGCGAGGGTTTCGCCGATGAAGACGTTGTTGACCAAGTGATGATTCGCTTGCATCACGACTTCACCCACGGGCCCCTTGAATTTCTGGCCAATCAAGGCGGTGCGAACCTTGTCGACATTGAAGGTTCCCGCCTTTTCAACCGCTTGTTTCCAGAGATACACACCCATGCGTGACAGGTTCATCGGGCTGCAAGTTACGCGTCCCTTGGGATCCACACCCGAGACGTTGTATGACACGCCCGTGACCACAGGGGCTTTCACCCATTTGAGGAAGTCGTTCACGAACTTCGTATTCTCAGGGGTTTTGATGGACATGAAATAAGTCCAGCAGCCGAGATGGCCCACGAGCTGTTTCGCAGGCAAACCGCGGAACTCGTCCTCGGAGATCGAGAACGAAACCACGGGGCAGTTCTCCGACGTCAGCCCGGCATTGGCGAACTCCTTGAAGAAGGGCACGTTGGTGTCGCCGTTCAAGGTGCTGATGATGCAGGCCTTCCCGCCGGCTGAAAAGCTCTTGATCGAGGCAACGATCGTCTGGTAATCCGTGTGCCCGAACGGGGTGTAAATCTCTTCAATATCCGAATCGGGGATGCCCTTCATCTTGAGATATTTCTTGAGGATTTTGTTCGTGGTTCGCGGATAGACGTAATCGGAGCCGAGCAAGTAGAACTTCTTCTTGCCCTCCGCGAGCATGTAATCGACGGGAGGAATGGCCTGTTGATTCACGGCTTCCGCGGTGTAGAAGATGTTCTTGGACAACTCCTCGCCCTCGTATTGGACCGGATAGAAGAGGAGGCCGTTTTCCTTCTCAAACACGGGCAGGCAGGACTTGCGGCTGACAGAAGTCCAGCAGCCGAACACGGCGGCGACTTTGTCCTTAACGAGCAATTGCTCCGCCTTTTCAGCGAAGAGAGGCCAATTCGACGCGGGATCCACAACCACCGGCTCGATCAGCACGCTTTTTCCGCCGACTTTTATGCCGCCGCTCTTGTTGATTTCGTCGAACGTGAACAGGAGCACGTCCTTCAGGGACGTTTCGCTGATGGCCATCGTGCCGGACAGCGAGTGGAGAACCCCCACCTTCACTGTTTCCGCGGCGTGGGCGACACACGCCAGCCCAATGGCGGCAATGGTCGCGAAGATTTTATTGAGTCGAGTTTTCATTTTCTTAATTTGGATGGTTTTGTTTTTTTGAGGGAGGCCCCGATTTCCATTCGCTCTTTCACGCGCCGGAAGCCGAACGAATTGAACGCCGGGGTCGTTGCGGGTTGATGGTGAGGGAGAACGGGCTAGAAGAGATAAGAGACTCCCGCGCCAAAGGTGAATCGATCCTTCGTGCCATCGAATCCTCCGGCGTAGGAGGTTCGGTCATACCGGATTTCCGGTTGGATCTTGATGTTCGGAGCGGGCTTGTAATTGAAAGTCAGCGTCAGGCTCGAGAGATCGCCATCGATGTCCGGTGAGAGAATGGCGCTGGAGCCTCGAATCGCTCCCGGCAAACCGACTCCTTTGATTCCGCCGCCGTCCTTGTCGTCCAAGTATTCCGCACGCAGCGCGACACCGAACTTGGACGTGAAATCGTAAGTGATCCATGTGCCAATGGACCATAGCTCGAGATCGCTGGGCTTTGCCTCAAACGAAAAATAGTCGAACTCAAGCCCCAAATTCAGCCCCTCGGTCAGGGTGTGCCCGGCGAGCAGCGATCCGCCTCTCACACTGTCCCCTCCATTGCCTTGCCCGCCCACACGGCCGAAGCCGATCAGGCTGAACCAAGTGGCATCGGAGGGTTTGATGCCAATCGCGCCCATCGCAATTTTGGCGTTGTTCGAATCGACGGGTCCGGCATAGAGCCCGTTTTGGATCCGCGCTGTCACGTCCACCATGTCCGTGATTTTGTAGTTGAGTTGAAAGCCAGCCGCGGGGCCGTTGCCTGTGTAGAACCATTGGTAGCCCTGCGAAAAATTCGCGTTGGCGGCGCCGCCGTCGCCGGATTCGTAATTCAACAGCGAGATCAGGTGGCCCGCTTTCACGTTGAGCCCCGTGCCGATGGGAACGTTGGCTTCGACGAACGCTTCGCGGATTGCCTCGAAGCCGGCCACTGGACTGCCCGTGTTCAGCACCTGCGAATCCTCGCCCCACATGAGGGAGGTTCGGTATCCTGCGTCCCATGATTCTCCGCTGCGCTCCACCCCCTTGCTCGCGAGCGTCACCTTGACCTTGTTGAGAGAAAATGAATTGTGCGTGGTGTTCCACAGGTAACCGTCCGATTTTCCGTCCGCGGGAGTTCTGTTGTTGTAGAAATAGGAGGCTTGCACAAAGCCGCTGATAGTGGTCTCCGACATGGCTTTCAAGACGTGGCCGGAGGCTTTTTCATCGGGGAGGATGCCTTCCTTTTTCGCCACCGCTTCGAGAGCGTCGAGGCGTTTTCGAAGGTCCTGATTTTCTTTTTCGAGTTTGTCGACTGTCGCATCCGCCGCTTGCGCGAGCGCGCCTCCCATGCAGAGACCGAAAATGGACACCGGCACGCCTGCCTGGCGAGCGAGGGATCTGAAGTAGGAACGACTCATGATGTAGTGTTTTGTTTTTTGTAGGTTGCCAAGCACGTGGGACGTGCCCGGCATCGCCCAAGCAACGTGAATACCAAAGGCAATTCGGCCGCCGGGAATAGATTTCATGCGATCCATGAACGGATTTCATTTCGCGCTTTTGAACCGCTCAGGGTCGATGGCAAAGCATCGATCTCCCTTCCAAAAAATCCCAAGAACAGGACCTCTCTCACTCGCACTTGGGCTCGAATGAAGGACATCAAGAGCCAAAGGCGAAGTCCGCTCATCAGACGAATGGCCAAGAAGGCGCAGCGTGGATAATTCGCGACAGACCGTTTGCGACGAAGCGCGGGGCTCGCCTCGAGCAGACATGGGGAACGAGGCCAATCTGGCGGGATGGAGCCTCCAGATTCGGAGGAATCGAATTGCCAAGCCCCGGTCAGTGCGGGATGGCGAATAGCCTGCGAGACCTGCAGGCCGGCGCTGTGGTGAAGGGGGGCCGGAAACGGATCCTCGGGACGCTATTTCTCGATGATCGTCATCGAATAAGGTGGAGACAGCTTGCTGTCGTTCCGAATCGCAGGGATCGCCTTGTACTCGTAATCAAATTTATAACGGTAGTGGAGCTCGCGCTGAGTCGTCGGCACGGGGACGAAGGCTTCCCAGCGGCCGCTGACCACCGGGGTTTTGGACATCGGATAAAACTCCTCGCCGACCACCACGAAGGGCTTCATGGAGTTGGTCCGAATGCTTTGCTGGCGGCTGGACCAACTGACTTCAAAATGGTAGACACCCGCTTCGTTTCGGGGCTGGTGCGCGGGTGTGAGATTCGTGATGGTATGGGTTTTGCAACCGGTCAAAACGATGGCCAGCAAGGTGATGCCGACGGAATAGAGGCGAGCTCTCAACATGAGTTTGGAGACTTGCACCCGGCCTTTTTATTGTAAACTCAATTCTAGATTCTGAATTATTGCCGACGGGTCTTGCAACGGGAGCTCTCAGAGTTTGGCTTCTGACCACACCGCAAGAGCCGACAAACTAAGGAATCAGGCCCGGCCTCCAAAGGCCTCTTTTTCAACGTCCTGAGTTGGTGTCCGTGTCATCGGCGCCATCCGCCGTTGCCAGTCAATTCCTGGCGCCAGGATCGCGGGCATTTTGTTCAACGTTGACAACCCTTTGCCAGGTTGGAAGAACACGCTGCGTGAAGATGCATGCAAAGCGCGGGCTGAATCTGGACCGGGTGGTTCTCCTGGGGCGAACGTTCGAGGAATACACCCTTTATTTTGACATCGATTGGGAAATGTGGAGAGATCGCGACATCCTGGACGTGGCCTCTGGGGTTTCTTCCTTCTGCGCTGAGGCCAACGCCCTTGGGGGCCGCGTCACAGCCTGCGACCCCATTTACTCGATGACCCCGGAAGTCCTTCGACCGAAGTGCGAACAAGACTTGGAGCACGTGCTCGGCTCTATTTTTGGCCTGGCGGTCTATCGTTGGGAATTTTACAAGGACGCCAGGACCCTTCGCGGATACAGGGAGCGAGCGTTCAAGAAGTTTCTGGAAGATTATCAAGCCAGCAGTTCCGCGCGATACGTGCCAGGGTCGCTGCCGAACCTTCCCTTCTCGAACGGCCAGTTCGAGTTCTCTTTGGTTTCTTATCTGCTTTTTGTTTACGGGGATCATTTCGATCTCCAGTTCCACCGCGACGCGTTGATCGAGTTGATGCGGGTCACTCGCGGCGAAGCACGAGTCTACCCGCTGGTGACCTTCGAAGGAGAACGGTGCCCTTATCTCGACACGCTGCGAGACGATCCCTCGCTCCGCGAATTTCAGTTTGAAGAAGTCCCCACTGACTTTGAATTCCTCGTCGGTTCCAACGCCTACCTCCGCATTTCAAGAAGGCCCTGAGCCGGCCGGCCTCGACGATGAGGGGAAGGGCCCGCCGCCTCGCAATGTGGAGGCTGAACGGAGAGGGTGCTCGATTCGCGGGCGAACGGGCCCGGTTGATCAGGCGGCGGCGCTGCGCGGTGAAAGGCGACCCGGTTCCTTGGATCGAGACTTGGACGGGGCGGTTCCGGACTGGACCGAGGCGCCGCGCAGCTTTTCGATCATGGGCGGCAATTGCTCCAACAGGAACGCGACCTCGGCGGCGGTGGTCTCGGCGCCAAGACTGAAGCGCACGCTTCCCCGCGCGCGGGCGGCGGAGATGCCCATGGCGGTCAAAACATGAGAGGGTTCAAGGGAGCCGGTCGTGCAGGCGGAACCGCTCGAGGCGCATATTCCCACGTGATCAAGCTGGGTGAGAATCGCCTCTGCCTCCACCATCAGAAACGAAAGATTCGAGGTGTTTGGCAGACGTGGTTCTTTGGCGCCGTTCCGAATCACATTTGGAATCAGTTTGAAGATCTGTGTCTCGAGCCGATCGCGCAATGCCCTCACAAAGGTGTTTTCGTGGTGAAGCCGACTCAAGGCCATCTCCGCGGCGACTCCGAAACCAACGATATACGGCACATTTTCAGTCCCCCCACGGCGGCCGTGCTCCTGGTGCCCGCCAATAAGATATGGATGAAAACGCGTGTGCTTCTTGACATACAGGCAACCGATGCCTTTCGGGGCATTGAGCTTGTGCGCGGAGAGCGACAACATATCCACGCCCGTGCCACGCGCATCGAGCGAAATCTTGCCGGGCGCTTGAACCGCGTCCGTGTGGAACAAAACTCCTTTGCTCCGGCAGATCGCCGCGAGTTCTTCGATGGGGAAAATGATCCCCGTTTCGTTGTTGGCCCACATGATCGAAACAATGGCGGTGTCGGGCCGGATTGCTTTTTCCACGCGGTGGATATCGATGAGGCCATCGGCGTCGACGGGAATGAAAGTGACTTGAAAGCCCTGCTCCTTGAGAAATTTGCCGTAGTTCATGTTGGCGGAGTGTTCGACCGCCGACGTGATGACATGGCGTTTGGCTGGGTGGGCGGCGAGGGCGCTGTGGATCGCGGTGTTGTTGCTTTCCGTGCCGCAGCTCGTGAACACGATCTCGCGCGGCTCCGCGTGCAGGAGAGCCGCCACCCGCTCCCGGGCGGTGGCAACGTGCTTGGCCACCTGATGTCCGAAACGATACGCGCTCGAGGGATTGCCCCACTGATCGCGCAAGAAAGGCAGCATTGCCTCGACCACCTCGGGCGCAACCCGAGTCGTGGCGTTGTTGTCGAAGTAACACACCCTTCGGTGACTCATATCGACGAATGATCTTGAAGGACGCGATTTTAAAGGGCAAGGAATCAATTAACGAGGCGCCTCGCGACGCGAGGCTGTTGGAGTTGACAAGAACGACTCCGAAGGTAATGATAAGAATCCTAAGTATGTCACTTATGAATAAGATTGAGTCGGCGAAGAAAGTCACGCATAATGAGGAGATCAAGGCGGCGATCCCCACGTTGGCGGGGTCGATCGCCGCCACGCTGGCCGATGCGACGCTCGACAAGTTCAGCGACGATGACACGCAGTTTTTAAAGTTTCACGGCATCTATCAGCAGGATGACAGGGACAAGAGAAAAGTGGCCAAGGAATACATCTTCATGATTCGCGGCCGCATCCCTGGAGGCGTGGTGCCGCCGGAGGCTTACGCCGTTTTTGACGATCTTTCGAATCGCGACGGCAACCAGACGCTTCGCATTACATCCCGGCAGAGCTTCCAATTTCATGGCATAGCGAAAGGCGGGCTGGGACCCTTGATGAAAGGAATCAACGACGCGCTCATGGACACGCTGGCCGCTTGCGGGGACGTGAATCGGAATGTCATGTCGCCCCCGGCCCCCGCGATGGATGGAATCGCACTGGAAGTCAGGGACGACGCCCGCAGCGTCTCGGCGGCGCTGCTGCCCAAGACTCGGGCTTACCACTCCATCTGGGTCGAAGGGGTTCAGCTCAATTTGGAGGATCCAGAGCACAAGGATTTCGTGGATCCGTTGTATGGGAAGACTTACCTGCCGAGGAAGTTCAAGACGGCGTTCGCGATCCCGCCCTCCAACGACGTGGATCTTTTCACGAACGATTTGGGTTACATCGCCATCGTGGAAGCAGGCAGGTTGACCGGTTACAATCTCACCGTGGGAGGCGGGCTTGGGCGCAGCCATGGCAATCAGGAGACGTTTCCGCGACTGGCGGACCTGGTGGGTTTCGTGACTCGCGATCAATTGACCGCCGTGTCGCAAGCGGTCTTGACGGTGCATCGGGACTACGGCGATCGCACGGATCGCAAGCATGCCCGGCTTAAATATGTCCTCGAGGAAAAGGGCGTGGATTGGTTCCGGGGAGAATTGGAAAGCCGGGTTGGCTTCAAACTTCAGTCCGCGAAAGCATTCGCGTTCACGAGCCAGGGCGACCATTACGGCTGGGCCAAGCAGGCGGATCAGCGTCTTTTCCTGGGCTTATTCGTGGAGTCGGGCCGCATTAAAGATCACGAATCCTACCGATTGAAAACAGCGCTGCGAATCGTGATCGACCGCTTCAAGCCAGAGATACGATTAACGCCTTCCCAGAACTTGATTCTGGCGAACCTTGATTCGGGAAACCAGGCGGAGATCACGGCCATTTTGGCGGCGCACGGGGTGCCTGTCGAAAATCAAGGAACGCTCCTCGCGCGCGCCGCGATAGCCTGCCCGGCGCTGCCCACGTGCGGCCTGGCACTCGCTGAATCCGAGCGCTACCTTCCTGGGTTGCTCACTCGCATCGAGGATTTGCTTGGAGGCATCGGGCTGGCGGGCGAGGAGATCATTGTCCGCATGACTGGGTGCCCCAACGGGTGTGCGAGGCCCTACATGGCGGAGATTGGATTTGTGGGGAAGGCTCCGGGACGATACCAAATCTATCTTGGCGGAAACGAGAGCAGCACTCGGTTGAACCGGTTGTTCCGGGACAACGTCAAAGACCCTGAGATCATAGCGGAATTGCGGCCCGTGCTTGAGCGCTTTTCAAAAGAACGAAATCCTGGCGAACGATTTGGAGATTGGTGCGACCGCGTGCTGTTGAAGGAGGCGGCCGCCTCCCATTGAGTGGAATTGCAAGTCCGATGTCTCCAATGACGTCTTTCTCAGTGGACGTTTGCGAGCGTGCCCCTAACGCTCGCGGAGCTGAGGCTGCGACCAGCTCCCCAACGGCCTCTCTGAGGTTTTAGCGCCCCGCTCTATGCTCTCAATCGAAACGATACACGAACTGAACGAACGGTTCCAATCCGAACCCACGGAGGCCATTCTCGCCTGGGCCTGGGAACGCTTTGGCCCTCGTGCCGCGATTGGGACGAGCTTTCAGGGCGCGGGGCTTGTCATGATGCATTTGGCTCGGCGGAAAGGGCTTGATTTTCCTGTGTTCACACTCGACACGGGCCTGCTTTTTCCCGAGACCACAGCGCTGAGGCGGAGGCTGGAGTCGTTTTTCGGCATCCAAATCGAGAGCCTGGAACCCGATCTCTCCGTGGAGAAGCAAGCGGAGGCTTACGGCCCCGAGCTTTGGAAACGCGATCCTGATCTCTGTTGCACCGTGCGAAAGGTTGTTCCCCTACAGAGCAAATTGGCCTCCATCGATTGCTGGATCACCGGGCTCCGACGGCAGCAAAGCGACACGAGAGCCTCGATTGGCATTGTTGAGGGTTACGTTTCGGACCCCGCCAATGGCCGTGAAATCATCAAACTCAATCCCATGGCCAATTGGGCGCGGGACGCCGTCTGGGATTATTTGAAGCAGCACCAAATTCCGTACAACCCGCTTCAAGACCAGGGATACCGAAGCATCGGCTGCATGCCATGCACGCACCGAGGCGGCGCGGGCGAAAGCGAGCGGGCGGGGCGGTGGATGGGCTTTCAGAAAACCGAGTGCGGCATCCACACTTTCATGACGCGGAAGGCTTGAATACCGCCGCGCCAAGGCCCCATACCTACCTCTATCATCACGACTGACTATGGATTATCTTTCCAAACTCGAGAACCAATCGATCTACATTTTTCGGGAGGCGTTCAACAAATTCGAGAATCTCGCGATGCTTTGGAGCATCGGCAAGGACTCGACCGTGCTGCTGTGGCTGGCGCGAAAGGCGTTCTTCGGCCACGTTCCCTTCCCCCTGGTCCATGTGGACACCACCTACAAGATTCCATCCATGATCGAGTATCGCGACCGGTTGGTGAAGGAATGGAACCTGCAGTTGGTGGTCGGCAGAAACCACAGCGTGCTTCAAGAAGGGAGGACATTTCCGAATGGCAAAGCCACCCGCGTTGAATGCTGCGGCATGCTGAAGAAAGACGCCTTGAAAACCGTGCTCGAGCAGAAACATTACACTGGAGTGATCGTAGGCGTTCGCCGGGACGAGGAGCCGACTCGGGCGAAGGAACGTTACTTCAGTCCCCGCGACAAGAACATGGAGTGGAATGTCGAGGATCAGCCGCCGGAGTTGTGGGATCAGTTCAAGACCGATTTCGAGAAAGGAACCCATATTCGGATCCATCCGCTGCTTCACTGGACGGAACTGAATATTTGGGAATATATCGAACGCGAAAACATCCCAGTCATCCCGCTTTACTTCGCGAACGAGCGGGGCGAGCGGTATCGCAGCATCGGCTGTTACCCGTGCACGTTTCCGATGAAATCCGAGGCCAAGTCGGTCGCAGAAATCGTCCAGGAGCTCCGCCGAACCAACACCCCCGAAAGAGCGGGCCGAGCGCAAGACAAGGAAAGCGAGGACGCGTTCGAGAAACTCCGCCGGGATGGATACATGTGATCCGGCCCCGCCACCAAGCATTTTTTCCCCATCCCCATTGCTTCCCCCATGATTACGCCAGGTTCCACCGAACAGCTCAAAATCGTCATCGTAGGACACGTCGACCACGGCAAGTCGACATTCGTTGGACGCCTTTTCCATGACACCGGCTCTCTCCCCGAAGGAAAACTCGAGCAACTGCGCGCAATCTCGGAACGGCGCGGCGTCCCCTTCGAATGGGCGAACCTCATGGATGCGCTGCAATCGGAGCGCGATCAGAACATCACCATCGACACGGCGCAGATCTGGTTCCAAACCAGGAAACGCCAGTATGTCATCATCGACGCCCCGGGGCATAAGGAGTTTCTAAAAAACATGGTCACAGGCGCCGCCAACGCCGAGGCCGCCCTGCTGCTCATCGACGCCCATGAAGGGATTCAGGAAAACTCCAGGAGGCACGGGTATTTGCTCAACCTCCTCGGCATCCGCCAGATCGCCGTCCTGGTGAACAAAATGGACTTGGTGGATTACAGCGAAACCCGGTTTCGCCAAATCGTCGCCGATTACACGATCTGGCTGAAATCGATCGAGGTAGAACCGACCGTGTTCGTGCCGATCGCCGCGAAGCATGGCGACAACATCGCCGTGCCCAGCTCCAATATGCCGTGGTGGGACGGCCCCACGGTGCTGCAATCTCTCGATTCATTCAACGTCGCCCAGACCCCGAAAGATCAGCCGCTTCGATTCCCGATCCAGGATGTGTATCGCTTTGATCAACGACGCATCCTGGCCGGCCGTGTCGAAAGCGGCTCCATCAAGGTCGGCGACCGCCTCATTTTTGCTCCAACCAATAAAAGCAGCGTCGTCAAAACAATCGAACGATGGAGCGCGCCGGCGAGCGACTCCGCTCAGGCCGGAGAGAGCATCGGCATCACCCTGACGGAGCAGATTTTTGTCGAACGGGGCTCCATCGGCGCCCTCGACTCCTCGCCCCCTTACGAACTCACCCGTTTCAATGCCCGCATCTTCTGGATGGGCAAGCAACCATTTCGAAAAGGCCGCCCCTACAAGCTCAAGCTAGGCACCCAGGAAGCCGAGTGCGCCATCGAGTCCATCGAGAAAGTCATCGACGCTTCCAGCCTGGCCACTGTCAGCCGCCATCAGAATGAAATTTTTGTCGGGCGGCACGAAGTCGCCGAACTGACCCTCCAATTCAAAAAGCCTGTGGCGTTCGACACCATCGGCGAGATCGTTCCGACGGGTCGTTTCGTCATCGTGGACGGTTTCGATGTCTGCGGCGGAGGCATCATCGTGCCGGGGAACTATCCGAAGCGGACCACGGACGGTTCCCATCGCAGCGACAACCTTTACTGGAGCCAGGGGAAAGTCACGGGAGCCCAGCGGGCGCGGCGCAACGGGCATCCTGGCTGCGTCATCTGGCTCACGGGGCTGTCCGGCGCTGGAAAGAGCACGGTCGCCATCGAGCTCGAACGCGAACTGTTCAACATGGGCCGGCAAGCCTTTGTGCTGGATGGCGATAACATCCGACATGGATTGTGCTCCGATCTGGCATTTTCGCCAAATGACCGCCGCGAAAACATTCGGCGAGTGGGCGAGGTGGCGAAGCTATTCGCCGAAGCGGGGCTGATCGTCATCACGGCCTTCATCTCCCCCTACCGGGATGATCGGCATATGGTGCGGGAGATGGTGGCCGATGATCAATTCATCGAAGTGTTCGTCAACGCTCCGATCGAGGTCTGCGAGAAACGCGACACCAAAGGGCTGTATGCCAAGGCGCGTGCCAACGAAATCACCGAATTCACCGGAGTATCGGCTCCTTACGAACCTCCGCTCAAACCTGAAATTGAAATCCGCACGGCCGAGTGCACGGCCGCGGAATCCGTGACGCGCATCCTCGAATACCTGCACCTCCAGGACGTGGAAACCGAAATCTCGATCTAAGGGTCCGAGCACAAATAAATTCGGGCTTTGCTGGCGGAATCATGTCGTTATGGCGAGGCACGAATGAAATCCTGCGCCTGCCGGTCGCAAATGGGGCACTGATAACCCGGCCATCCGCGCAACACGATGAGCACAACGCTGCCCTTGGAAGTGAGTTCACCGAGGCGCACTTTCTTATCATCGAGAGTTGGAAGGGTGATGTCGGGGGCTTGGACGCCCACTTTCGGTATTTCCGCAGCGCCGAGCGCGCCAGGCGACAGCAAGGCGGCCAACCAAACACACGCGACACCGAGCCCTCTTAATAATAATTGAACTTCGATCAAAGCGGACGGCTTTCGTCTCATAAATGGAAATCGCGGTTCGAATTCGGGATTTGGGGATCGTTCAGCCAAACCTACAATCAGTTCGAATCGAGTCAAGCGGATCGGCATCCGACCGGTTCCATCGAGTGGGTCTTGATGCCCCTCCAATGAACGCGCCCACCTGAGCGGTTGGCGCGGTGAGTGACTGGCCCCGGAAACTCTTGTCAACGCCGCTTGCCAATCCTACGCTGCCACAGGTTCCCACTGCTTCAGAAGATTGACAGAAAATGAAGACACACGCGATCCGGAGGCTCCGGGCCAAGCTTGCTTCGAACGAGGCCGTTTACGGGTTCTGGATCACCCTCGAATCCCCCAGTGTCACGGAAATGGCCGTGGCGCTCGGCATCGACTGGGTTGTTGTGGATGCCGAACATGGGCATTTGGATTGGAAAGAGGTCCTGGAGCATGTGCGGGCCGCGGTTCGCAGCGACACGGTCGCGCTGGTGCGCATTGCGGAATTGAACATCGCCCTCATCAAACGGGCGCTCGACATTGGCGCCGATGGAGTGTTGGTGCCATGGATAGAGACTGCCGATCAATTGAGGCATGCGGTGCGGTTTGCAACCTATCCGCCCGAGGGCGCGCGCGGGATTGGAGCGGAACGGGCAACCGCCTGGGGACAGTGCTTAGCGACTCATACCCTGGAGGCCAACGAGCATGTGCTGGTGATCCCCATCATCGAAACAGTGACCGCCGGCCTCAACATTGGGGAGCTCAGCAAAGTTCCGGGTGTGGACATTTTCTTCATCGGTCCCGCAGATTATTCCTCCACCGCCGGCTATCGAGGTCAGTGGGAAGGCCCGGGCGTCGCGGCTGAGCTCCTTGCCATCAAAGATGTGGTGGTCGCCGCTGGCAAACACTGCGGCGTCATCGCCACCGGGAACGACAATGTGGTCGAGCGACGCAACCAGGGATTTCGGATGATCGGCTTGGGAACTGATTCCGGCCTGCTCTTGCGGGGGATTCATGCGGCTCTCAGCGCGGTGGATCAAGACCGGATCATGCTCCCCTCATTTCAACCCCGGCGAGACCTGGACGCCCACGCTTCGCAGCCCCGGGAAGCAGCAGTCGCGTCCCCGTCGGACACACACCCAAAGCCATGAGCACCGCCCCTTTCGTCGTCGCTTGGACCGCCGATTTCTACACACCGGCCGGCTTGCCCCAATATCGCGACATAGGCTTATCGGTCCTGGCCGACCAACCGCGAATCACTCAGCGCGTGTTCCGGGAACATCGAAAGGAAATCGGCTCGGATCAAATTGACGGGGCCCAAGGTGTGATCGTCCTTACTCCCACAGTCACCGCGGCCACGGTCTCCCAATCACAGGAACTGCTCGTCATCTCACGATTTGGAGTGGGCTATGATTCCGTGGACGTGAAGGCATGCACGGCTGCGGATGTACTGGTCACCATCACGGTAGGCGCGGTGGATCGCCCGGTGGCGGAAGCGACGATCGGCTGGATGATCGCCTTAAGCCACAACCTCGGAGTGAAGGACGGCCTTGTGCGCACGGGACAATGGAACGAGCGGTCCAAACATATGGGATGTGAACTGCGTGACCGCACGCTGGGGGTCATCGGTTTCGGCGGCATCGCCCGAAAGACGGTGGAGCTGCTGCGAGCCTTCGGCATGAATCCGCCGCTGGCGTTTGATCCATTTGTCAGCGAGGAGACCGCAGCCCTGCATGGCGTCAAACTCACGAGCCTGGAACAGTTGCTCCGCAAGTCCGACTTTGTATCCATCCACTGCCCTCTCACGGAGAAGACGCGAGGTCTGCTGGGCGCGAAGGAGTTGAGCTGGATGAAACCGGACGCGTATCTCTTAAACACTGCGCGGGGCGGGATCGTGGACGAAGACGCCCTTTACGCGGCATTGAAGGAGGGACGGATCGCAGGCGCGGCGCTGGACTGTTTCGCTCGCGAGCCGGTGACCGCACCGTCGCGGTTCGGGGACTTGAGCAACGTGCTGCTCGCCCCACACAGCATCGCGTGGACTCACGAACTGTTTCGAGACATTGGACGGGCGGCTTGCCAGGTCATGGTGGAACTGTCCCTAGGCAACCGTCCACAAGGGGTGCTCAACCCTGAAGTCTTTGACCAACCCGGTTTTGTTGAAAAGTGGAGCCGGTTTCGAACCGCGAGTTAACCTTAAAACGGCAGTTGAACCTCGTCGAGATTTTCAGAAACTTGGATGAGAAAGGCTTCACGAAGAGGGAAGCATATCCCTTGTGGATCTGGTGAGTGATCCGGAAAAACTTTATCGCCAGGATCTTGCGAAGAGTCGCCTGGAGCAACTGCCGTTTTAAGGTTCAGGCACAAATTCCACAATCGCGCGGTAGAACCGTAATTCACGCCCTGGCCCCCCCTGATCCAACCATTCCACCGTTTCATGATCGAACTGCAATGTCGTCACCGCGAGCCAGGAAACCAGATCGGTCGAAGCCTCGATGCGGCAGCGGTAACCCACGGCTGCGCGGAGCGTCAGCTTCACGAGTCCATTAGCCAGCAACTGCGCCGACTGGAAGACTGGTTTCGCCGGCGGGGCAGGTGAACTGACGGAAATGGACACTTTCCCAATCGGGCTGTACCGCTGTCCATCCCATGCGCGAAACGTGAAATCGTCGCCGCCGACGTATCCTTTGTTCGCGGTGTACACAAAGTTAGTCCCTTGGACCACCAATCTGCCGTGTTTGGGGCCCTTGAGGATGGGGCATCTGAGGGAATCGCCATCACCGTCCGAAACCCCTAGCCCTCCCCTTAATGATCGCGTGTTGACGGCGGTCAAGAACAGGTTTGTGGACACGGGAATTTGATTCCTCGACCGAACCCACAGCGTGATTGTCGCCGTGCCGCTTGGTTCCAACCCGTCGGAAGCGCGGTAGGTCAGTCGGTCGTACCCCAGGAAATCAGCCGAGGGCGTATAAGTAAGCGATGGCGCGGCCCCGGACAAAACACCGCGCTCGGGTTGCGTCAGAATCTCGTATTGAAGGGGATCGTTTTCAGCATCCTTTGCCGACAGCTTGATCGTTGTGGCGGTGTTCACGAACACATCCATGCTGCTATCCAACACGGTGGGTGGAGTATTCCGATCGGTCACCAGGATCGTCGCCACGGCGGGCGCGCTTTCTGATTCGGTGTCTCGCGCCCGGAACTCGAATCGGTCGGTCCCCAGAAATCCGTCGACAGGCCTGTACACCCAGTTGGTGCCTTTGCCTTCCAGCGTGCCGTGCTCTGGTTTCAACCCAATGATCACCGCCAGCTCGTCTTCCTCGTCGTCATCCTTCACGCTCAAGGTCAATGGCAGATCCCTGCCTGGTTTCGTGGTGAGCTCGAGATTTGTCGCTTCGGGAACGTTGTTGTTGGCGGTGACGGTCAGCCTGACGGTCGCCACTGGCCCGTCCTCTATCCCATTGTTGGCGCGATAGGTGAACTGGTCCGTGCCCGAAAACTTTTTCTTTGGGAAATAGGTCGCCACTTCCGGGTAGGTCCACAAATCCCCCTGCTCAGGCCCTTTCACCACAATGTAGTTCAGGATTGATTTGTCTGGATTGTCCGCGGCGTAGGTGATGCCTTTGGATTGATTTCGGTTAAGCACCAACGTTTGATCCTTCGCCACGGGAAGATCCAACACGGGCTTGATTGCGATCAACACCTCACCCTGCCCTTCGCGCCCGCTGGCATCTCGCAGCGTGTAAACAAACTTGTCCGCGCCAAAAAAATCCTTTGCCGGCAAATAGCTGAAATGCCCCGGAGACAGAGCCGCCAGCACTCCGTTCGCAGGATCGGTGCGCGCCACCACTTCAAACCGTTCCCCGTCGGGATCCTTGTCGTTCACGGTCACGTCGAATTCGACTGTCGTGTCTTCCTCGGCGATCACTCTGTCGGTTTCAGCGTATGGCGCGTCCGGCGCCGGGGTCACCTTGATTTCCACTGTGGCCATCGCGATTCCTCCCTCGGCATCGATCGCCGCGTAGGTGAACGAGTCGGCGCCAAAAAAATCCGGCGCCGGCCTGTAGCGCAACTTTTGACCCGCGGCCATTGCCAGCGCACCGTGCCCCGCCTTGCTGAACTCCAGCAAACGAAGCGCGCCCCCCCGCGAATCCAAATCATTCGCCAACGGGTTCAAAATCACTTCCATGTCCTCAGCCGCTTCCACGCGGTCGTCCAAAACCAACGGTGCGACGTAATCAGGGCGAACTTCGAACGACGCGCGAACCCCTGAACTCAGACCTCCGGGATCTGTCGCCGTCAAAGTAACCTCCTCGCGCCCGGTCCATGCGTCGCCCGGAGCGGTCACCACCAAACGCCGCCCCGCGCGGACCTCAACCTTGAGCTCGCGATGGCCACTCGCCACCCAGGTCATGTTCTCCGCGGCATCGTCCTCATCCTCGACATAGCGATCCAGCAGGATGGAAAAAAACTGTCCCCCCGTTTTGGTGATCTGGCTGGGAATGGCCAGGACCACCGGCGCGGCGTTCGGCTTCTTCACGCGCTCATGGCGCCCTTGGCGTCGCGCGTCGCGCTGCCAGGCTGGCCATGGCATCGCCGCCGAGTCGTACGGGGTCGGCACTTCCCAAACATACAGGCTGCTTCGATTCTTGCGTCTCACCGGCTCGTCCCCCAGGCCATAAGCAGCCTCTTGGATCGAAACCGACACGACATCGAGTTTCCCGTTCCCATCCAAATCGGCGAGGGTCGCAGGAGATGTTTTCAGCCGATCTCCTCCCCCAGCCGTCTCCATCACCAGCGCTCGGGGTCCACCCGGCCCGCCCCACCGAATCAAACGACCCTCAAAGTTCCACGCCATCAACCCACCCGCGGCGTCGACATCCCCAAAGGACACCAGTTGACGCATTTGACCAAGGGCCGAAACCACGACATCCGGGCGCCCGTCCCCGTCCACATCGCCAATGACCGGACCGGATCGTAAGGCCCCTCGAATCCCGTCGCCCACGGGCCATCCATCCGCTTCGAAACCGTCTTGCCGGAGCAGATGAACGCGACGCGGATTCGCGCTGACGGCGCATATCTCCAGCGTGCCATCACCGTCAAAGTCCGCCAGTGCCGGCGAATTGACGAACGACTCCTCCAGTAACACGGGAAAGTCCAGCCACCGATTTCCGAGTCCGTCGAACGCATGTATGCCGCCGCGGTTTCGCTGCTCGGCATCGTGGGAACCCATCAGAATCTCTTCGGTTCCATTGCCATCGAGATCCCCGACCACAGGTGACGACTTGAACGTTCCATTGACGTAAGTCACCCAGACGGGCCCCTCCGGCTTGGCGAGGTCGAACATCGCGACGCCTGAGCACCCATAGCTGGTCACGATCTCAAGCACCCCGTCAGCATCGAAATTTCCGACGGCGGGAAGAAGCTCCGGGGCATCCCCCTCGAACTCGCACGGTGGGACGGTCCATCGCTGCACCATCTCTCCTTTCTGGTTCAACACGCTCAGTTGCCGGAACTCGGTTCCGAATGCGGGCGCCGTGTCTTGCGACAACGTGATCAGCTCCAACGTTCCGTCCCGATCCAAATCGGCCAGCACTTTCCCCAGGCTGCCCGCGTTCATAGTCACCGGCCAGCCAGGGCCGAGCGGAGAGCCGTCCCACCGAAACGCATAAAGCCGCCGGCCAGCCCCGGCCTCCGTGAAGATCTCCGGCCGGCCGTCGCCATCCATGTCGCCCACCACAGGTGCGTCACTGTAGGGCTCGCCGGATCCCAAGAGGCGCGACCAAAAAAGAGTGCCATCCAATCGAAACACTTTGAGCTCCGCGGGCCTGCCATCGTCGTTGCCATGGTCGACCAAAATGATTTCTTGAACACCGTCCCCGTCCAGGTCCGCGGTCGCGGGTTGTCTCCAGTCCGCGATGGGAAAACTGCTCGAGATAGGCAGGTAACGAGGCCACCCCGATCGCAACTGCCCGTCCAAGTAGAGCATCGGTGATTGATGTTCTCCCACGATCTTGCCGCCTCTTCTGGCGACCAATCGCAAAGTGTAGAACTGGTTTGCCGGCAAGAGGCTCGTATCCCAGCGGGCCAAAACTTGTTGCAATACCTCGGATCTCCCTCCGTTGGCCAGTTCAACACCCTCGGTTTTCCACACAGAGGGCGACCATCCCGCGCCGTAGTCGACCGTGTATTCGAGCCCGGCCCCAAAAACCGATCCTGCTACTTCGATCACAGATCCAGCACGGAGCACGTCATTGTTTAACGGGGACGCGATCCGCACGTTCCGGACGTTGACAATCTCTCGAGCTCGAGCGATCTGCCCGGAACGCCCTTTAACGGTGAGCCGGAAAGTGTGGTCGCCGTCCTGCAGCAAAGACGTGTCAAACGCCGCCGCCAGCACTCCGGTGCTCACAGGGTCGGCGGCGCGCCTGAGCACGCGCCATCCGTTGTCCGCAGCTTTGTCCTCCACGTCCACCTCATAAGAAGCGAAGGTGGCCCCATCCGCGGATCCTCGAATATCCAAAACTCCCTGTGTCAACTCTGGCAATTGGAGCCGCGCCGCGGGAAGTTTTTCCACGATGCTCAGGGCCCGAAACGCGTTAAGCCGCCCGACCCCGAGCGGATGATCCGAGCTCAAGGGGTCCGTGGTGTTGAGCAGCACATTCTCCACATCCGCGTTCGTGAACTCGGGGTGGATGGCCAAAATCATCGCCGCCACCCCCGCAACGTGCGGCGCCGCCATCGAGGTTCCGCTGGATTCCGCGTAGCCCGCGTCCGGGAAAGTCGACAGGATGTCCATTCCCGGCGCCGCCACATCCACGTACTTTCCGTAATTGGAAAAAAAAGCCCGCTGGTCCGTTCGGTCGGTGGCGCCGACCGCCAGCGTCACGGGATACGCCGCCGGCGAAGGCGCGGCATCGTTGTGGTTGTTGCCGGCGGCGGCAACAAAAACGAGGCCGGCGCGGTGGGCTCGGTTGACGGCCTCCTCCAGCGCCAAGCTCTTGTCAGGGCCTCCCCAACTGGCATTGATGATCGCCGCTTTCTTGTCGATCGCGTATTCGATCGCTTGGACCACGTGGGCAACATCCGAACTGCCCGTCTCATCGAAGGCTTTCAACGCCATGAGCTGGATTTTCCAAGAGATCCCGGCCACGCCGATTTCATTGTTGCCGTCGGCGCCAATGATGCCCGCCACATGGGTCCCGTGGTTCAAGTCATCGAATGGATCTCCGTCGTCGGACACGAAATCGTAGCCATGCACGTCGTCCGTGTAGCCGTTGCCATCCTCGTCCTCGCCATTCTCGGGCGTCTCGCCGTGATTCCTCCACATGTTGCGGACCAGATCCGGATGATAATAGTCGATCCCCGTGTCAATCACCGCGACCCTGATCCGGCTGTCGCCCGTGGTGATTCTCCACGCCTCGGTCATGTTCAGATCCACGCCCGCTCTTCCGGTCCTTTGGCCTGTGTTGCGCAGCGACCATTGCTTTGGAAATTCCACGTCGTCAGGAAAAATATTGTCGGGAGGTTGGGGTGTCGCGAACAGCCTCAGCCTGTAGTTTGGCTCCGCGTAAAGAATGCCCTCGGTTTGCCTCAACCGCCGCAACACGGCTTGGGTCGCGGCAGGATCTTTCACACGCAACAGGGACAAGTGTTGGATCAACCCGCCGGCAGGCTGGACGATCCGCTGCGCTTGGACGCGGGCGCCGGCTTTGAGCTGCGGTGTCAAATGCCGGAAAGCGCCTTCCCATCTCCCCAGCAGATCCTGCTTCCGGGCGTGCGCGACGCCATCCCGAAACCGGACCAGGATCTCTCCGGGAACCGCGTCGGGAGGCTGCGGTTCCCCCTGGTCGATATCCGCGGCAAAAGCCGGCAAGGCCGAGAGGACGGCGGCGGCGATCGTCACCACCAAAGACATGACGGCTGGCAGGCTCCGCCGCCGGCGATCTGGCGTGAATGGATCATGAGTCGACAACGCACCGCCAGCATACGACAGGGGAGCGCATTTTCCAGAAATTGAAATCATAAATTTCTCCAAGGCTATTGGGTTGCCAGACGCTGACATGGAAACACTCCGGGTTCAGCGTGGACCAGAGCGTGCGGCTTGAAGCGGGCGACCGGGAAGGGATCCAGCGGCTGATGCAGTATTTCTTGCGCTGTCCTTTCAGCCAGGCGCGGATGATCCAGGTGACTGCTGAGGGCCAGGTGATCTAGAGGACCGGGGACAATCGCCTCGGGCGATTTCCCGAGGCCGCCAGCGACGATCTGATGGCCGGCCCCAAGCGCAACTTCCAGATTTTCGACCCACTGGATTTCCTGGCCGAAGTGACCCAGCACATCCCGGAGAAGGGAGATCACCAAATCCGCTATTACGGATGGTATTCGAACAAGAATCGGGGGCAAAGAGCCAAGGCTCAACCCGCGGTCGCGGTGGCGGAGCCGCAGGAGAGCGGAGCCAAGCCCCTGGCGCCTGGGGGAAAGCAGGCCCGCAAACGCTGGGCCGCACTCATCAAGCAGGTTTACGAAGCGGACCCGCTGGCTTGTCCCAAATGCGGTTCTGAAATGAGGATCATTGCCTTCATCGAGCGAAGGCAGACCGAGGTCGTGGAGAAGATTTTGCGACACTGCGGCCTCTGGGAGGAGGCGCCTGCCCGGGATCCTCCTCCAGTCCCCGAGCCAGCGGTGGGATGAAGCAGTTTGGAGGAGGGATAAGACGGGCTGTCCGCATCAGGTTTCGCGAAACGTTGGGGACAGCTTCAGGCTCCCCTCTGTCGGCGTGGGGTCAGAATTCGGGTCCCCAGCACTCTTCTCTGGGGATTGCCGGGCAGGATTTCTTCCTTGGTCGGCCTCGGAGGCCGCCCAAGGAGGAAATCCTCATTTCACAGCATCTGAAGGGCTTTATTCTTGTGGCAATGGCTCGGAACGGTCAGCCTCAGGTCAACACGTGAAAAAGCTAATGCCTATCAGTAGAAATCACGCCATGCACAAACTCGTCTGCTTGTTCGTCCTCGTTCTGGCTTGCGCCCGTCTGGGCGCTGAGGATTCCTACGACCTCATCATCCGGAACGGGACGATCTACGACGGCAGCGGCGGCAAAGCAGTTTCCGGCGACGTCGCAATCAACGGCGAAATGATCGCCGCGGTGGGCGCATTGAAGGATGCCCGCGGTAAAACTGACGTAGATGCCAGAGGCCTCGCGGTCGCGCCGGGTTTCATCAACCTGCTCAGTTGGGCGAATGAATCGTTGCTGCAAGACGGGCGTTCACAAAGTGACATCCGCCAGGGCGTGACACTGGAAGTCATGGGCGAGGGCGAATCCATGGGGCCGTTCAACGACGCGATGAAGAAAATGCAGCGCGAATCCCAGGGCGACGTCAAATACGACGTGCCCTGGACCACGCTGGGCGAATATCTGGAGCATCTCGTCAAACGTGGCGTCTCGTGCAACGTGGCCTCCTTCGTTGGCGCGACGACCGTGCGGATTCACGAGGTGGGCCACGCGAATCGTCCGCCCACCGGCGCAGAATTGGAGCGGATGAAGAAGCTTGTGGCCGACGCCATGGAAGAAGGCGCGCTTGGCGTCGGCTCCTCGCTCATTTACGCGCCGGCGTTTTACGCGAAGACGGACGAGTTGATCGAGCTCTGCAAAGTGGCCGCCAGATACAACGGCATGTACATCTCCCACCTGCGGAGTGAAGGGAACACGTTTCTGGAAGCGATTGACGAATTGATCCAAATCTCACGCGAGGCCGGCCTGCCGGCGCAGATTTATCATTTGAAAGCGGCGGGCCAGGCCAACTGGTCCAAGATGGACGCCGCCATCCAGAAGATCGAGGACGCGCGCAAACGCGGCCTGAAGATCACCGCCGACATGTACACGTATCTGGCCGGCGCCACCGGCCTTGACGCCGCGATGCCACCGTGGGTGCAGGAAGGCGGTTACAAGGAATGGGCCGACCGGTTGCGCGATCCGGCGATCCGCGCGCGGGTGCTCCACGAAATGAGCACACCCACGGACAAATGGGAAAGCCTTTATCTCATGGCCGGTTCGCCGGACAAGGTGCTGCTCGTCGGCTTCAAGAACGATAAACTCAAGCCCTACACCGGCAAATCACTGGCCGAATTGGCGAAGCTGCGCGGCAAATCACCGGAGGAAACCGCGATTGACCTCGTCATCGAGGATGGCAGCCGCGTTTCCACAATCTACTTCCTGATGGATGAGAACAATGTCCGGAAGCAGATCGCGCTGCCGTGGGTGAGCTTTGATTCCGATGAAGGTTCCTACGCGCCGGAAGGCGTGTTCCTGAAATCGAATCCCCATCCGCGCGCCTACGGTAACTTTGCGCGCCTCCTCGGCAAGTACGTGCGCGACGAACAGATCATTCCGCTGGAAGAGGCCATCCGCCGCCTGACCTCGTTCCCGGCGGAAACGCTGAAACTCGACCGGCGCGGCGCACTGAAGCCGGGCCATTTCGCCGACGTGGTGATTTTCGATCCGGCGAAGATCCAAGACCACGCGACCTTCGAGCAGCCTCACCAATATTCGACTGGTGTGCGCGATGTGTTTGTAAACGGCGTGCAGGTGCTGAAAGCTGGCGAACATACCGGCGCAAAACCGGGCCAGGTCGTGCGCGGACGAGGCTGGAGGAGGAAATGAGCGGGTCACCACTCGCGCCGCCCCGATCCCGACGGCTTCAGTAATGGTCCGCCCAATTCACCGTCCGCATGTCGCCGCGCTTCGCGAAGCTCAGGTGCATGCCAAAAGCGGCGCCCAGGCTCTGCACGGAATGCCCATTGCCCCCGCGCCCCACGTAGTCGCGCAGCAGCGGCTGGTAATCCGGATGCGCGCAGTTCTCGATGATGAGCCGGGCCCGTGCCGAGGGCGACTTGCCGCGCAGGTCCGCGACGCCTTGTTCCGTGACGATCACACAAACCGAGTGCTCGCTGCTGTCCAGGTGGCCGACCATCGGCACGATGGTGCTGATCTTGCCACCCTTGGCCGTGGAGGGGCAGATGAACATCGAGAGAAACGCAGCGCGGGCTAAATCCGCCGAGCCGCCGATGCCGTTCATCATGTGCCGGCCGAGGACGTGCGTGCTGTTGACGTTGCCGCTCAAGTCCACCTCGATGGCGGTATTGATCGAGATGGTGCCGATGCGGCGGATGAATTCCGGGTTGTTCGTGATTTCCTGGGGCCGCAACAGCAGGCGCGGCCGGAAAAATTCCCAGTCGGCGTAAATGCTTTCCAGGGTCGGCGGCGGCACCGTCAACGAGCAGCCGCTGGCGAACGTGACGCGCTCTTTCCGCATCAAGGCGATCACAGCGTCCTGGATGACTTCGGTGTGGGGCTTTGGTCGGGTCGGTTTGGAAGCAGTGGAAGGCACGGTACCTGGCCCCTTTGTGGCTGCTTTGATTGGGCTTGGAAATGGTGTGCCACGCGAAAACGCGTAGACACGGGTTTTGAGAATAAAAGCTGGAACAAGGGGGGATGAAGCGGTCAGGAATGCCGGGGAGGCTGTGGCGGCGGACGGATGAAAGGGGGGCGGGTTTTGGACAGAAATCAGGGGTGCAAAAGCCGGGGTTTTCAGACCCCGGCCAAAGGTCGGGCTAGTAATCCTCGGGAAGCAGGATGGTGGTCACTTGGCGATCAGCTTCCGTGATGATCCAGAATCTCGTTTCGTCCCGGTCATGATAAACCGAAAAGAGCCGTAGATACCGGTCCAAGGCGAACTCGTTTTCCGCGGCATCTTCCGGGCAGCAATCCCCCCAGTCGCAACTCGCGTGGCGGGCCACCGCCGCGCGCACATCTTCCGGGTTCAACCGGTCGAGTGCATTCGGGGTGATGACCATCCGGCCAAGGTTAAAAGTTCTCGTTTTCTGTTCCATTCGTTCTCCCTAAAAGCCCCCCGTCCCCGAGGCGAATTCCCCGGAATTCGGGAGGGTTGTTTTCGTAAGCTTTCGCGGTCAATCCTCCTCGTCCGGGATCGCCTCCACTTTCCTCAGCGCCGCCTCCAGATCAGCCCGCAAAGGTCCATTGAGGACACGCTCCCAGTCAACGGCCTGGGTGACGGGTCCCTTCTTCTCCCGATACTTGACGCGCCCGAGGAAGTATTTCCCGAACAGTTGGCAGGCAGCCTCCTTGCTCTGCTCAAAGAAGGTGGAGCCGGTAAAGACTTCCAGGTTGACACCCTCCACCGCTTGCACGGTCAGTTTGTTCAGGCTGATGCCAAGCTGCGAACGAGCAAAATGGATGCGCTGATAAGTTTGTTTTGAGTCGTCGCCGAGGTCGGTCAACAACCGGTCCAGCGTCCTCAGTTCCATGCCGGTGATCCATTTCCTCTCGCTGCAAAGAATGGCAAGGCCTGAATGGTCGCCCTTGGGCCAAAAGACGGCTTCCCCGCACCGGTCATGATCCCACCAGACGACATCTTCGCCTGTGAGGGTCCGCTCGATGGGCGTGTCCTCCCGGTAATTAAAACCGGTAAAGGTTCCGAAATCATGGTTCAAGGTTCTGTCTAACATGGTATCCTCCAATAAAAAGTGCCTCCCCTCCTCCGAAAACGATTTTCCCGGAGGAGTGGGAGGAGTTTGTTTCTCCCTCGTGGAGAAACTCCTCACGCTTCCTGCCGGAAATGATGTCTTTCCAGCCGGCCCGTTCACGGGCCGACCACTTCACGCGCCCGGAGGGTGCGTGACCGGGGCGGCGGAACGCAGGAGTCAAGGTGGACAGAGAGCGGAGCTTGCGGAGCGTCCCGAAGGGCGAGGATTACCTTGACCCGGAGTGCAGCCGACCCGGCGCGAGGCATCGCCTCGCCGCGCGCCAC
>SYMW01000309.1 GCA_005805305.1 Verrucomicrobiales bacterium | reverse complement strand
CCCGCCGGGCTGGGGCCCAATGAATCGCTGTCGTTGTTGCTCATTCCTCACAGATCTAAGGATATGCTCGTCATTCGCGCCTAGCCAACGACTCATTGGGCCGCCAGCAAAATAGGAAGTTATTTTTGCACGGACCCTAAGAGAGAACCTCGCGAACAACCCTGGCATCCACCACGCCCGTCAGTCTCTCCCGAAGCCCGTTGTGATCGATGAAAAGATCCTCATGCCGCAGCCCGAGAAGGTGTAAGATCGTCGCGTGCCAGTCCGGCACGCTCACTTTATCTTCGACGGCGGCGAAACCCAGTTCATCTGTGGCTCCAAAAACCGTGCCGCCGCGAATCCCGGCCCCCGCCATCCACGTCGTGAACGCGTTCTTGTTGTGGTCGCGCCCCGCGTTTCGCTCGCTTTTGTCGGCGGCCAGCTGAGCGATTGGCAACCGGCCGAATTCCCCTCCCCAAACCACCAACGTGCTGTCCATCAGACCCCGTTGCTCCAGATCCGCAAGCAATGCCGCGATCGGCTGATCCGTCCTCAGGCAGGCGGATCGGAGCCCGTCCTCAATCCCCGTGTGGTGATCCCAAATCTGGCCGTTGATGAAGATCTGCACGAAGCGAACACCACGCTCGACGAGCCGGCGCGCAATCAAACAGCGGCGCGCATAGGAGTCAGTGTGCGTTCCTCCCACCCCGTAATTCGCAAGTGTTTGAGCGTTTTCCCGGCCTAGATCCAACGCTTCCGACGCCGACAACTGCATGCGGGCCGCGAGTTCGTAGCTGGCCAGGCGAGCCTCCAATTGGGGGTGATGAGGACGAGCGCGCTGATGACTTAGGTCCAAGCTCCTGAGGAAATCGCGAGACATCGATTCCAGGCCCGGAGGCGCCTCGTGTTCCGGCCTCAGATTCAGGATCGGGGCGCCTCGAGACCGGAACCGCGTGCCCTGATAAATGGGCGGAAGCAAACCCGCGCTCCAGCTTTCAACGCCATTGACAGGCAAGCCGCCTGGGTCATCGAGCACAACGTAGGCCGGAAGATTCTGACTCTCGGCTCCCAGACCATAGACCACCCAGGATCCAAGGCACGGAAAACCCGCGCGCATTTGGCCACTGTGGATGAGATAAAGCGCCGGTTCGTGGGTGAGGTTCGTCGTGAACATGGACCGGATCACCCCAAGCTGATCAGCTTGCCGCGCCAGATGTGGCATCAACTCACTCATCCACATCCCAGATTTTCCGTGCTGTTGGAATTTGAATGGACTCCTGAAGATCGCGCCCGCGGCGGCGATGTTTTCGACTTCGCCGGCGATCTTATCGAAATGTGCCTGGCCGTGGTGCTTGTCGAGCATGGGCTTTGGATCAAACAAATCCATCTGGCTCGGGCCTCCATTCATGAACAATTGAATCACCGAGCGCGCCTTCGTCGGAAAATCAGGCGCCCGCGGGCGCAGATCGTGCCCACGGTCCCCGCCTCCGGAAGCCGCCTGGGTGCTGGAGGTGAAGAAAGGGTGCCCCAAAACACTAGCGACAGCCGCGCCAAAGACGCCGCCCGCCGCGTTCTGAAACCATCTCCTACGAGTGACCGGCCTGCTTCCAATTCCGGTGGATTGATCCTCGCTAGTCAACATAGATGAACTCCGCCGAATTGATCAGCGCATGGCAAAACGTCGCCCACGCCAACAGATCTGGACCCGCGTCCTTTCCAAACTCAACCGCGGCGCCCGCAGTTCCTGCCGCCTGGGCCTTCTTCCAGGTCGCATCCGCGTTCTCAATAAAGCGCTGGGCGGCGGCGCGTTCGCTCTCGGATGGCTTCCGGTTTAACGCCAGTTGATAGGCCGCATCCACGCCAGGGACTGCCCCCGGAACCGGAGCCCCTCGGAGTCGGCGCGCGAATAAACCCGCGATCTCCCTCACCACCGAATCGTTCATGAGGTGCAGCGCCTGGGTAGCGGCGATCGATTCGCTGCGCCGCACACAATTGGGATTCATGGGAGGCAGATCAAACAGTTCCAGCAATGTGGGAATCTCCTTGCGCAATTGCTGGCCATAGATCGCGCGACGCCAGCCTCCTTGGGATTTTCCAGGCCAAACGGAGCCGTCGCCTTGAACTCGGACTGGCACGGGTGGCCCGTATCGGGTTTCATCCAAGCATCCGGCCACCGACAGACAAGCATCCCAGAACTCCTCCGCGTCCAATCGCCGGAGCGGCATGCGGGACAAGAGTTTGTTCTCACCATCCAGACGCGCCGCAAGGGGGGAAGTCACGCTGCTCTGCCTGTAGGTTTGGGACGTCAAGACGAGCCGGTGCAGCCATTTGAGGCTCCAGCCCTGGCTCTCAAAAGTGGTCGCGAGCCAATCCAGCAGCTCGGGATGGGTTGGTTTGCCCCCCGATCTGCCAAAGTTGTCGAGACTTTCCACGATGCCTCTCCCGAAGTGGTGTTTCCAAACCCGATTCACCATGACTCGGGCGGTCAGCGGATGTCCCGGCTGGGTCAGCCACCGCGCCAGCGCAAGGCGTCTCCCGGTGCTCTTGGATCCGGGGCGCGGGGGACGGAGTTCGAAGCGATTGATCACCCCGTCAAACACGCTTGGGACGCCGCCCTTCACAAGCGGCCCGGCTCGTTGCGGATCTCCACGCAGGTAGGCATAAGTGGGGGACGGTTCCCCCCGATCCCAAAGCGCCGCGATCCGCGGTTCTGGACTGTGTTTCGACGCCTCGAGTTTGGCCAACTCTTCGCATTCGGCCTTGAATCCCGCGTCCAGTTTCTTCAGGGCCTCTCTGTCTGGGGTCAGTTTTTTCTCGAACTCCTCCGCCAGTTTTCTCTGGCTTTCCGTACGCTTCGAGGCCTCGGTCTCGAGCATGCCCCGGACGCTCGCCCGAACGACCTCCGGCAGAAGGCCAATTTGTTCGCGGCGAAAGTTCTCGATCAACTTCAGCTCCTTCGCGCGGACCGCGGCGGCTTGAGCTTCGAGCTTCGCCTGATGCTCGCGAGTGGCCTTTTCCCAGGCCCGGCGTTCCTGCGGCAGGACGTGCGGAAGAGATCTTTCCCCCACCGCCCCCGAGTTGCCCGCGCCGCCATAGGGGCGCTTGTCAGGTTTGAGCCAATTATACTCATCGTAGGCCCCCTTGAACAAATCCGTGATCTTGAAGTAATCCCTATGGGTGAGTGGATCGAATTTGTGATCATGACACCGGGCGCACTTTAAAGTGAGCCCGAGCACTCCCGACCCGAACACGTCCATCGCGTCGGCGATCACGTCCAGGCGATCCGGGATGAAACCGGTGATGTTTGCCCATGTTGGATCGGGACCCATCCGTAAAAATCCCGTGGCCACCAAGTTGTCATAGATCTCCTGGGTCGGGGCCTTGAGCGATTCCTCATCGCATAGATCATCTCCCGCGATTTGCTCGATCAAGAACCGGTCGTAGGGCTTGTCGGCGTTGAAAGCCTGGATCACATAATCTCGGTAGCGATACGCGAACGTCCGTGGCAGGTGCTGCTCCCGCCTGCCCTCGACGTCTGAATAGCCCGCGACATCGAGCCAGTGGCGGCCCCAGCGCTCCCCATAGCGAGGAGAGGCAAGCAACCGCTCCACCAACCGTTCGTAGGCGCCGGGCGCTCGGTCTGAAAGGAATTGTTCGGCCTCGGAGGGCGTCGGAGGAAGCCCGGTCACGGCAAAAAACACTCGTCGCATCAGGACTTCCGGGGGCGCTTCCGGCGCAAAAGAAAGGCCGGCGCCCTCCAACTTGTTCAGCACAAAGAGGTCGATCGGATTACGGGCGAGGTTGGCTGAACTGACGCGGGGCAACGGAGGCGTCGATGGCCTTCGGAATGCCCATAAGTGAGCGTCCGCTTCCACTGCCATGGAATTCTTCGGATTGATTGGCGCTGACTCCTGGCTGACGGACTCCGGGGCGCCACCTTCGATCCAGCGCGTGATCAGCTCGATTTCTTGACGGCCTACTGGCTTGACGCTGGCTTCGACCAGCCGCTTCGATGGAGGGCATTCGCCCGAGCTCACGCGGCGCGCCAGCGGGCTCTCCAGCACGTTGCCGGAGACGATCGCAGGTCCGGACTTGCCCCCTTGGAGAATGCTGGCCTTGCTTCGGAGATCCAGCCCCGCCTCGCGCAGAGCCGGTCCATGGCAAGCCCAACAATGGCGCATCAGGATCGGAAAAACCTCGTGCTGCGTCGGAACGGCTCGCGTTGGAACCGAACCTTTCGATGCTTCCCGAGGGGCCACCTCGACTTCCGCATGCCCCCAAAGAAAACCGAACGACATGCAGGCGATCAGGCTCAAGTGGAACGTGCTTAGAAAAGGGCGCCCATGCCTTTCCATTGCGGGAAAAGCGGCGCGCGCGCAAGGGTCCGATCGGAGCATGATAGAAGAGATTAATGAAGATCCGTGGTGGAAGCAACCGGGAGTTTGATCGGAGGTTGTGCCTGGGAGATCTGGTTGAATGTCGCCGCGGCCGCCTCCCAAGCGCTGGCATCCCGCGCTTCGAATCGCTTCAAAGCGGTGGAATGCCTGACCACCGCCCGCGCATGCTCCAAGCCGTCGAGCTTTTTCTGCCCAATGGCTTGAATCAACACATTGCCGGCCGCGGTCGCTTCGTCAGGTCCAGCGACCACCGGAAGCTGAATCGCATTCGCCGTAAACTGGCTCAAGAGATCGTTTTTACCGCCCCCTCCAACGATGTGGAGCATTTTAAATGAATGGCCCGTCAACCGCGCCAACTGGGCGAGGGTGCGCGCGTACAACAGAGCCAGGCTTTCCAGCACGCACCGAATCGTTTCCCCGGGAGTCTTGGGGGGCGATTGACCTGTTTCACGGCAAAAAGAATGAATTTTCCCAGGCATACCTCCAGGGGAGAGAAAGCGGGAATCCGACGGATCTATGAGGCGAGCAAACGGCGCCGCGCCGGCCGCCGCCGCCGTCAAGTCCTGGTAACTCCACGCGTCCCCCTCGGATTGCCACGCGCGCCGGCATTCTTGCACGATCCACAACCCCACGAGGTTCTTCAACAGCCGGACCGTGTTTCCGAAGCCAATCTCATTCGTGAAATTCAGTTCGCGGCACGCGTCGGTTATCACAGGGGATGGCAATTCGACACCCATCAGCGACCACGTCCCGCTGCTCAGATAAGCCCACCCGTCGTTTTCGGCCGGGACGGCGGCCACCGCGGCTCCCGTATCGTGCGAACAACTCGCGATCACCTCAGTGTTTTTGAGGCACTGGTGACGATTAAACGGGCCATTCACAAGCCCCAAACAAGTGCCTGAAGGCACGATCTCGGGAAACAATCGGCGCGGCACTCCCGCCAAGCGGAGCAGTCGATCGGACCACGCCCGCAAGACGGGGTTGTAGAGTTGGGTCGTGCTCGCCATGGACACTTCCGACACGGCTTTCCCGCTCAGGAAGTAGTTGAAGGCATCTCCGATCCCCAGCAAGGCGCGCGCTTCAGCGAGCCTCTCCTCGGATTCCGCGCCCAACTGGAACAGCGTGTTGAGACCCATAAACTGGATCCCCGTTTCGGCGAACACACTCTCCCAAGAGACTCTGGACAAGACTCGTTCCACACCTTTCTGAGACCGCGGATCTCTGTAGTGAAACACGGGATGCATCACCTCGCCACGATCATTTAGGAGGAGATAATCAACGCCCCAGGAGTCTGTGCTGATCCCGGCGATGGGCAAACCGGTGTCACCTATGAGAGACAAACCGGCATGCAATCCTTCGACCAATCCGGGGAGATTCCACGACAACGACCCATTCTTCGAGACAGGCGTGTTGTCGAACCGGTGGACCTCGCGCAATGAGAGGGTTTCGTTCTTGAAACTGCCTAACATCAAGCGCCCGCTTTCGGCTCCGAGATCGCAAGCGAGATAATGAGTGCTGTCCATGGGTGAATTCTAGAACCTTCGAAACGCCGACGCCAGCCTGTCGTGAGCCGCGGCGCGTTCGCGGCGCTGGCGCCAGAATATAGATTCATCATTAGAAATCATCTGGAATTGAGCTCCGTATTGGGTAACATTAGTTGACTTAATTCAACTCCGAGTCTTTCATTATTTATCCATGCAAATCGAGAGTCTGAAGGTGTTCTGTGATTTGGCCGAAACGGAGAGCTTTACGCGCTCCGCGAAGATCAACGGCATCACCCAATCCGCGGTGAGCCAACAGATCAGCTCGTTGGAGAAGCATTTCAAGTCTCTCCTGATCGAACGGAGCAAGAAGAAGTTCAGGCTCACCAGGGAGGGACAAGTGCTTTACGAGCACAGCAAGCAGATCATCCAAACGCACGAAATTCTTGAAAACCGGCTCCAAGAGATCAGGGATGTTGTCTCGGGCACGATTCGCGTTGCCACGATTTATAGCATCGGCCTTCACGACATGCCTCCCTATCTCAAGAAGTTCCTGAAACTCCATCCCACGGTCAATGTGCACGTGGAATATCGCCGCTCCAACCAGGTCTACGACGACGTGCTGGGCAACGTGGTGGATCTCGGATTGGTGGCGTATCCGAACAAGGACTCGAGACTTGAGGTGGTCGCGCTCCGGAGAGACATGCTGGTGGTGATTTGCCATCCAAACCATGCGTTCGCCCGGCTTAAAACGATCAAACTCCAAGCTCTCACGGGGCAAAAGTTCATCGCATTCGAGCCTGACATCCCGACACGAAAAGCCATTGATAAAATCCTCAAAGACCAGCGAGTCGAAGTGCAGCACGTGATGGAGTTCGACAACATCGAGACGGTCAAGCGCGCGGTGGAGATCGATGCGGGGGTTTCCATCGTGCCGCAGGGGACCATCACTCAGGAAGTTTCCAGGCAGACGCTGGCGGAAGTCCGGATCGAAGACGCCGAGTTTTACAGGCCGTTGGCGGCCATTTACAAAAAGAGCAAAGTGCTCTCCCCGGCCATGAAACAGTTCATCGACATTCTGAAGGGAAACTGACTTCCGCCATTCGTGGGAGCATCGGCATTGCCACCCGGATTGGGACGGCGACGCGGCGTTTCGGAACTAAAAAGTGGCGATTAGCACGATATTTGCTAAGATACGCCCAACATGGACCAACGCCTGTTCGTTCCACTCTTTTTTTCTTCGCTTCTGTTTCTCGCTCCGGGTGCCCAAGCCCAAGGAACCGTCAACTTCAGCAATCGGTTCATCGCCGATTCCATAGACGCTCCGGTCACTGATACCGACGGTGTCACCAGACTTTCAGGAGATGCATTTCTAGCCCAGCTCTATGCCGGGCCTTCCTCCGCGTCCCTGGCTCCCGTGGGGCCGCCCATTCCCTTTCGGACTGGGACAGCAGCGGGTTACATCGACGTAGTCAATCACGATTCCATGCGGTTCATTCCCACCGTGGCCCCGGGCGCCAAGGCGTCCGTGCAAATGCGCGTTTGGGCGAAAGCGCAGGGAACCACTTATGAACAAGCGCTTGCCAAAGCCGGAAAGACGGGCGCCTCGGCGATTCTCACACTTACCACCGGCGGAGCGGGGAGCCCCCCTTCCTTGGCCGCCAATCTGATTGGACTAAAAACTTTTTCGCTCCTGAGCGGCATCGCCCCCAAGATAACAACGCAGCCCGCGAACGCCACGGTGGCTGTGGGGTCGGCCGCGACGTTTTCGGTCGTCGCGACTGGAACAGCTCCGCTCATCTATGAATGGCGCAAAAACGGGGTGTCCATCGCCGGCAAAACCACGGCAACCCTGTCCCTATCGAACATTCAATTAAGCGACGCCGGAACCTACTCCGTCGTCGTGAGGAACGAAGGCGGGCAGGTGACGAGCGCCAACGTCACGCTCACGGTCAGCGCCCTTCCGCAAATCACTCTTCAACCGGAGAGCATCAGCGAGAAACTTGGCGCCACAGTGCGATTCTCAACCTCCGCCACAGGCTCCCCGGCGCCGACCTACCAATGGCAGTTCAACGGGGCAAATATTGCCGGAGCCACATCGGCATCTTTGACCCTTGCGGGAGTGCAGGCAGCTCAGGAGGGAACCTACACGGTGGTTGCCCGAAACTCAGTCGGCCAGGTCTCCAGTGAACCGGCAGTGCTCTTGCTGACCCGGCCCGGCGGCACGGTCGCGTTCGCAAACCGAGACATCGTTTCAGGAATCGAGGCCCCCGTTTTTGACGCGGATGGCGTGACGAAGCTCACCGGGACAGGTTTCCTCGCCCAAATGTACGCCGGACCATCGGCTTCCACGATGGCGCCCGTGGGGCCCGCCGTTCCGTTTCGCGTGGGCCCGGCCGCTGGTTACTGGCTGTCCGAGCCTCAATCGACCCGGTATATCACCACGGTCGTCCCCGGAGAACGCGCCTTCATCCAAGCGCGGGTTTGGGAAACCGCAAGGGGCAGAACCTTCGAGGCCGCGGTCGCCAACGCCAGCAAGCTCGGCAATTCGGAAATATTGTCCCTGATCACGGGTGGCGGAGGCACCCCCCCGGCTGTTCCCTCGAGCCTGACGGGCCTGAAATCCTTCAAGCTCCTCCAGGGCTCAGCTCCCAAGATCAGCACGCAACCCTCGTCCCTCGCCGTGAACATCGGCGGCCCTGCGGTTTTCAAGGTCGTGGCCACCGGCACCGACCCGCTCGAATACGTCTGGAAATTCAACAACACAAAGATTGACGGTGCGACGACAGCCACGCTGACGTTGCAAAACGCCGGGGCCGCCTCCGCTGGCTCTTACACCGTCGAGGTGGTCAACCTCTTCGGAAGAGTCACTAGCACCCCCGCTGTTCTCACCATCAACGCGCCCCCCGCGATCACCGAACAACCTGTCAGCCTGAAAATCGCAGCTGGCGCGACGGCGACATTTTCCACCGCGGCTCAAGGCACGCTTCCACTGAGTTACCAGTGGCGCCTGAATGGAGTTGATATCCCGGGGGCCACCAGCCGCACGTTCACACGGCCGGGGGCTAACGCCGCGAACGAAGGTGCTTATTCCGTTTTGGTCAGCAATCCCTTTGGAAAGACGGAGAGTGAAAGCGCCGTCCTCCTTCTAACTCGGGAGGGTGGAACTGTGATCTTCGCGAACCGAGATCTCAATTCAGGCATTGATGCGAAAGTTCTCAATGTCGATAACACTCCCTTGCAAGGCGAAGGTTACCTGGCGCAACTCTACGCCGCGCCTTTGGGTGAAACTCTGGCGGCCGCCGGGCCCGCCGTGCCATTCCGGACTGGAATCGCCGCGGGCTATTGGGCGCTCGACCCGGAGCCAACCCGTTATATCTCGACTGTCCAAGCCGGAGCCAAGGCTCAACTGCAAGCGCGTGTTTGGGAAGTCGCCAAGGGCGGCAGCTTCGAGAAGGCCGCGGCGGCCGGTGGAAATCTTGGGCTCTCCGAAGTGCTCACGCTCACCACGGGCGGCGCGGGAAACCCACCCGCATTTCCCACAAGTCTCATAGGGCTTAAAACCTTCAAGCTCGCCCCCGCCGTCCCTCCGCGAATCGTCAAACAGCCGGCTTCGCTCGTTGTCAGCGCCGGCGCCACAGCCGTTTTTGAGATCTCCGCCACCGGAACGGAACCTTTGTCGTACCGATGGCGCAGGAACGGAACGCCCATCGTGTCGGCGACCGGCGCTCGACTGACGATCGGGCCCGTGGCGGTTTCGGACGCTGGCGCTTATTCCGTGGAAGTCTCAAACCCGCTCGGCAGCGTGGTGAGCGCGGCGGCGACGCTGACCGTCAACGCCGCGCCTGAAATCGTCGTCCAACCCTCGAGCGCCAGCGTCCTGCTGGGCTCTGCCGCCGCCTTGTCCGTCGAGGTGGCCGGCAGCGCTCCTTTCACCTTCCAATGGCGTCGCAACGGAAAAGTCATCACGGGAGCGACCGGGCCCATGCTGACCCTTCCCAATCTTCAATTCCAGGACGAGGGCACCTACGATGTGAGGGTGCAAAATGCCTTTGGACAGGTTTTGAGCGATCCCGCGGTCCTTCTAATCCCGAGATCAGGCGGAACCTTGGTCTTCGTCAATCGTGAGATCGGAAGTGGCATTGATGCCCCAGTGACGGACGTGGACGGAGTGACTCGGCTGTCAGGGCGCACTTTCTTGGCTCAACTCTATTCGGGCAAGAGTGAAGCCGAACTCGCGCCCACAGGTCCCGCCGTTCCTTTCCGAACCGACATCGCCGCGGGTTACTGGAGCACCCTCCCTTCGTCGAGCCGCGAGATTCCCGGCGTGAGCCCTGGGGAGGCGGCATTCGTTCAGGCACGGGTGTGGGAAGCCGCCAAGGGATCCAGTTTCGAGGAGGCCCTGGCCAATCAAGGAAAAGTCGGCCTCTCGCTCGTGCTCCAATTGAGGACGGGCGGCGCTGGCGCGCCTCCGAGCTTTCCCACCAGCCTTGTCGGCCTCAAACCTTTCAAACTCATCATCGGAGAACCTCCAAAGATTGTCTCCGAACCCTCGGGCCTCATCCGAAAACAAGGTGAATCTGGCTCATTCAAAGTCAGCGCGTCGGGAACCTCACCCCTGGCGTATCAATGGCAACTCAACGAAGTCGATATTCCTGGAGCCAACCAGGCCTCTCTCGAATTGACGAGCCTCACGATCCTTCACGCCGGAGCCTATCGGGTCCGGGTGAGCAACGGATTGGGAGTGATCCACAGCAAATCGGTCACTTTGGATGTGCTGTCCCCACCGGAGATCGTTTCAGGCCCCTCCGGCGTCTCGGCTGGTCTTAATGAATCGGTCGAGTTCAGCGTGACGGCGACAGGCACGAGCCCGCTGCAATATCAATGGTTGTTCAATGGGGCCCTCATCGCCGGCGCGACTCGCAATGTTTACACCATCCCCGCCGCAGCGGCCTCCCATCAAGGAACCTACACCGTCACCGTTTCCAACGCATTTGGAGCCGATTCCAGCGACGGCGCCGTCTTGCTCCTCACCCTGCCCGGGGCCACGGTCGGCTTCGCCAACAGAGTGGTGGGGCTTTTCGACGCTCCGATTTACGCCTCCGACGGATCGACCCGGCTCTCAGGCGCCGGGTTTCTCGCCCAGCTCTACGCGGGAGATTCCGCGAACACGCTGGGGCCCGTGGGCCCCGCCGTGCCTTTCCGAACCGGAATTGCGGCTGGCTATTGGAGCGGCGATCCCAACCCCGTGCGCTTCCTGCCGAACATCGTTCCTGGGGACAAAGCCGCGTTGCAAGTTCGTGTTTGGCCCGCCCAGTTTGGAACATCGTTTGAGTCGGCTCTCGCCGCGGGTGCTGAGGTTGGTGCTTCAGAGGTGCTCGTCATCACGACAGGCGGCGCGGGAAACCCGCCCAGTTTCCCCGCTCCGTTGGAAGGGCTCAAGTCTTTCTCTCTGGCCAAAGGCGTGCCACCCAAGATTCTCGCTCAACCCACCAGCGCCACGACGGCCATCGGCAAATCGGTTTCCTTCAAAGTGACGGCCGAAGGTTCAACCCCTCTTCGTTTCCAATGGCGCCGCAACGGCGTCGACATCCTCGGAGCGACGCGGAGCGAGCTAGGATTCTCCAGCGTCACCCAGGCCGAAGCCGGGTCTTACGATGTGGTTGTCACGAATCCTTTGGGATCGGTGACGAGTGCGCCAGCCACTCTAGCGATCCAGGAGACTCTCCTCTCGGGGGTGGTCCAAGACGGCTACATCACCCGGGGAACCGTGTTCTTGGACTTGAACCGCAACGGTCTCCTGGACCCCTTGGAACCTTCGACCGTCACCGACGACCAAGGCCGCTTTAGTCTCGGGGTAGATCTGAGCGTTCATGATGCGAATAAAAACGGCAAACTCGACTTCAACGAAGGAGTGCTGGTGGTTCGCGGAGGGATCGATGTGTCGACGGGCCTGCCGCTCGTTGGCTCCCTTCAAGCCCCCGGGGATGCCACGGTCATAACGCCTCTCACCACCTTGGTCCAAAAGCTCGTAGATCAAAATCCTGCTCTGACCGCGGTCGCCGCTGAATCCGCGGTCAAAGCCGCCTTTTCAATCCCGGCGTCCGTGAACCTCTCCACATTTGATCCGATCATCGCCTCCGCCTCTGGCGATGCGGCTTCCTCCAAAGTGCTGGGAGCGGCGGCCAAAGTGCAGGACACGGTCACCCAAATCGCCGCCCTTCTCGGGGCCGCCTCCACCCAATCGGAGAATGACGTCGCGGATTCCGTGACGGACGTGATCGCCCAGACGATCCTTAAAAGTGGCGCCGCCGAGTTGACGAAGTCATCCAACCTTGAATCCGTCATCCAGGCAACGGCCGCGTTGGACGGGATCAAAGTGGACCAGGGCCTCGTCGCCGGAGCTGCGGCCATCATCGCCGACGGAAATCTTCTCAAGGACCAATTCGTCTCTTCGGGAGGCACCGCCACGTTCATCGCCACGGAAATCGCCCGTGTCCAAGGAGTGGTGCAAGGAACCGTGTCGGATCGTCTCGCCGAGGCAGCCGGCGGAGGGTCGAGCATCGAGGACGCGGTGGCTTTATCGACCGGGCCCGCTCTGGCCAATCTGGTCGTGGCCGCCCCGGTGGGAGACATTACGGGAACGGATGCCCGCCCCGGCGCATTTTCCCTCGCTTCCTCTTCCTTCTCGATCGGAGAAACTCCATCAGGCTTTCCCTCGGCATTGGTGATCCGCGCCGACGGCAACCGGGGACAGGTGAGTGTCGACATCTCTTTCCGCGATGTCACGGCCTCGTCTGACGCGGGGGATTACAGGTCATCACCCCTTCGAATCACTTTCTTGGATGGGGAGATCAGCAAATCCATCGATTGGTCCGCCGTCATCCTTCACGACACACTGGCGGAAGCCAACGAAACGTTCACCTTATCGCTGAGCCTTGCACCCGGGAGTCCGGCGGGCGCTGGGTTGGGATTGGCCTCCGCCGTGGTGGAAATCCTCGATGACGATTCCATCGGGAAGTTCAGCTTCAGCAGCGCGTCCGTCGAGGTGGGGGAAAGCGGGTCCGTGTTGAAGCCTTTTCTCATCACCCGCACGGGCGGTTCCTCAGGTCAGATCACGCTGGTCCTGACTCCAAGGGAGTTGAGCGGCGGCGCCAAGCCAGGATTGGATTTTGATCCCGCACCTGTCCTGATCACGTTCGCTTCCGGGCAGGCATCGAAAGCGGTGGTCCTCCCTGTGCTGGAGGATCGGGCGCTTGAAAAAGATGAATCTTTTGGACTCACCCTCTCACTTGCTCCCAATTCAAGTGATGGAGCCACCATCGGCCCGATCGCGCAGTGCACAGTCGTGATCAAGGACAACGAATTTATCTTCGCGGCGCCAAAGCTGACGCAGACCGGTCTTATCCAAATCGAGGCCTTCGGCGAGCCCAACCGGGAATATGGGATCGAAGCCTCAGATGACCTCGTTCGGTGGGTTTCCGCAGGGAACAAGCGAACTGACGCCCAAGGGCGCCTCGTCTTCAGCGAACTGATCCTCGGCACAAACGAACGTTTTTATCGCGCGAGGGTGACTCCGTGACGGCCAGCGAGTGCCTGTGAGGCTATGCGGGCCGATTCAACAGCGCGCGAGCGTGTAGCAGTGCCGTCTCCCCATGGCCTCCGAGCATTCGAGCCAGTTCTCTCACGCGATCTTCCACCTCGAGCAGGCTGATTTCCGAAACAGTCCTCCCTCCGCGTTCCTCCTTGGTCACCAAGTAATGGCTCTCCGCGACTGCGGCCACCGGGGCGAGGTGGGTGATGCAAAGCACCTGATGATTGGCGCCTATCTGGCGCATTTTAGCGCCCACGGCACTGGCGGTCTCTCCTCCCACGTTGGCATCCACTTCGTCAAAGATCAGGATCGGGGATTCGTCCTCGTTGGCGAGGACGGTCTTGAGGGCCAGCATCACTCGAGCCATTTCTCCCGAGGAAGCGATGGATCGCAGCGGCTTGAGGGGTTCTCCTTTGTTCGGCGAAAAGAGAAATTCCATGGTGTCCAGGCCGCCAGAACCCCAGCGCGTGGAATGGCCACCGCCGGGCAGCCGAGCCAGCGCGGGCTCGAACCGGCTTTGCTTAAAACCTAGATCCGCCAGTTCCGCCTGAACCGCGCGTGAAAGTTTCGGCAACGATTTCGCGCGGGCGGCCGAGAGTTGCCCTGACAACCCCTCAAGCTGCTTTTCGAGATCCTGCATCGCGGACTGAAGCCTGCCGAGTTCCTCGTCGCGGCTCAGAAGAGCGTCCAGCTTCGCTCGGGCCTGTTCGCCGAAAGCGATGACGTCCTCCAAAGACGGTCCGTACTTCCGTTTCAAAGACTGGATCAAATCCAGCTGTTCTTGCAGCGCCGCCAACCGTTCTGAGTTCAAATCAATGCCTTCAGCGTAATTCGACAAATCGGCAAGCAGGTCACGCCACGAATCCAAGGCTTGCTCGTGCAACGAAATCAGGCATCCCGCCTTGGAATCGAGCCGCTCCAGCTCGCGGAGGAGCCGGCCCAAGCCGCCCGCGGAAGAAATCAAGGAGGCCTCGTTTTCATTCAACAGGCCAAGCGCCGACTGGCTGATCTGAAGAAGAGCGGAGGCGTTTGAAGCTTTCTTAAATTCCGACTCCAGGATTTCCTCATGCTCGGGATCCAAACGGGCAGCCTCGATCTCCTGGGACTGGAAGCGGAGAAGGTCGATTTGTTGGGCGTATTGCCTCTCGTCGACGACCAATGCCAGTTTCTCGCGCTCTAAAGACTGCCACCGCGCGGCCAACCCGCCTAGCTTGATCCTCACCTCCGTGAGCCCCGCGTGGGCGTCCACGAGTTCGAGTTGCCGGCTAGGGTTTAGCAGGGAGTGATGCTCGTGCGGTCCATGCATATCGACGAGCAAATCGCCTAGTTCCGACAGCGCCTGCAGCGCCGCTGGAGATCCATTGATGAACTGGCGGTTGGCGCCATTGACCGAGAACGTGCGTCTCAAGATCAGCTCGCCGGATTCACAGGCCTCGAAACCGTTCTCCGCGAGAAAATCTTGAATGCGCTTCTCCACTTTGCTCACGTCGACCACCGCCTCCACGGAGCAAGCATCGCTGCCGGATCGAATCATGGAACGATCCGCACGTTCGCCGGTGACCAGGTTGAGGGCGCCGATGATCACTGACTTGCCCGCCCCTGTTTCGCCAGTGATCGCGTTGTAGCCTGGCCTCAATTCGAGCGTCAGGTCCGTCACGAGCGCCAGATTTTTAATCCGCAACGTCGTCAACATGGTGCAGCGTGCATGATGGGCGTGAAAATCGAAAACCCTGTCGAAGAATTTGGCCGGTGTGCTACGGTTGCGCAAAGAAAATCTAAAATGTCGTTTGAAGTCACATTTCTTGGTTCCGGCACGTCGCAAGGGGTTCCCTTGATCGGCAAGTCGTATCCCCCGGAGTTCCTGGCAAATCCAAGGAACCACCGAACGCGGCCTTCGGTTTTTGTGCGAACCGACGCGGTGTCGATCGTGATCGACACGTCGCCGGAGTTCAGAATCCAAATGCTTCGTGAAAACATTCGATCCGTGGATGCGGTGTTGTTCACCCATGCGCACGCGGATCACATCATGGGGTTGGACGATTGCCGGCGGTTTTGCGAAATGCGAAATGGAGCGGGGATGCCGGTCTACGCAAGCCGCGAAACCATGGCCGCCCTCGAGCGCGTGTTTAATTACGCCTTCAATAACGACAACGTTCCGAAGGGTTACTTCAAGCCCATCCCCAAAGTGATCGATGGCCCATTCTCAATCGGTGATTTGGAAATCACACCACTGCAACTGCCCCACGGCAGATTGATGACTAACGGTTTTTTGTTCACACAACGATCCGAGAAACGACTCGCCTATCTGAGCGACTGCAAGGAGGTTCCGGAGGCCGCCTTGCGGAGCGTCGCCGGAGTCCAAGTCGCCGTCCTGGACGCGCTCAGGCCCGAACCGCACCCCACTCACATGTGTCTTGATGAAGCCTTGACCTGCGCCCGGCGCATCGGCGCCACCGAAACCTACTTCACCCACCTCACCGACAGCTATGATCACGACAAAGATCAGGCGGATCTTCCCGAAGGAGTCTACTTCAGTTACGACGGGCTCAAAGTAGCCGTCTAAGTCGACCTGAGTGTCTTGACTCAACTAAAAGAAACGCATGTCCTCGCTCTTCCCAAACTGACACTCCCATGCCTCGCCGTTGCCAATGGATCCTGTCGATGGTGGCCTGCTTGACCGCTCAGCTGGCCGGTCTGCGTGCGGCGACCGAGTCATTGGGCCGTTCTGACACTCTGGTGGTGTTCAATCGAAGAATGCAAGAGTCCGAGAGCGTGGCGCGGCACTATGCGCGACGCAGGCATATCCATCCGAAAATGGTTTTGGGCCTGTCCCTCCCCCAAACGGAAACCATCCTTCGCAAGGACTATGCCGAGGATCTCGAGAAGCCGGTGCTGCAATTCCTGCGCAAATCCGGGGCATTGCAGTTCGACTCGGATTTCAAAGCTCCAGAGGCCGTTTCCTTCTCAAACTCGGGTGTGCCGGGGTCGGCGGTCAAAACCGCGTCTATCCGGCACATCGTTCTTTGCTACGGCGTTCCTTCCCAGATTGTGGAATCGTCGAGCGCCCACGAGCCGGGCGCGGAGAAGCTTCCCACGGAGTTCCGGCGAAATGCCGCGGCGGTGGACACCGAGTTGGCAACGCTGCCCGACGAACCGCTCAAACTGGCTCTGGTCGGACCGCGGCGCAATCCTGTGTTTGGAACCACGAACGCGGCAGCCATAGGACCCGCCAAAGGCGTCATCATCGTTGCCCGCTTGGATGCTCCCACCCCTTCCATCGTCACAAACATGATTGATAACGCCCTCAAAGCGGAGGAATTTGGGCTCTGGGGCCGAGCTTATTTTGATTCGCGGGGGCTCACTAATGGAAGCTATAAAGCAGGCGATGATTGGGTGCGCTCGGCCGCCCGAGTCAGCAAGACTTTGGGATGGGAAACCGCCCTGGACGAGAGCCCGGACACGCTGCCCCCTGGTTATATCATGAGCCACATCGCCCTGTATGCCGGATGGTATCATGGCAGTGTCTGCGGCCCGTTCCTGCAGAAACAGATGGAGTTTGTGCCGGGCGCGATCGCCTACCACTTGCATTCCCTGAGCGCCTCGACGATCCGATCCGATTCCCAGTCCTGGGTGGGGCCTCTCCTGGCAAAAGGCGCCACGGCCACATTGGGTTACGTTGCTGAGCCTTACCTCCAAACAACGGCAGAGCTCGGCGTGCTTTTTTCAAGGCTGCTGATCGCCGGATTTTCCTTTGGGGAAGCCGCCTATGCCTCAATCCCCGCCCTCTCCTGGCAGACTACCGTGATTGGGGACCCGCATTACAAACCCGTCCCACGGCGTCATCCAACATTGCACTCGGAGATGGAACTTGCCGGCAGCCCGCTGATCGAATGGTCCTATCTGCGTTTGGTGAATTTAAACCTCCAAACCGGAATGCCCGCCGCAAATGTCATCGGATTTCTCGAGAGCTCCGATGTCCTCAAAACCAGCCCGATGCTCCAGGAGAAAATCGCGGATCTCTATCTTCGAGAAGGCAAGGTTTTCGACATGATAAAGGCTCAGGAGAAGGCGCTTAGCTTGTCGACTTCGCCCCAACAAAAAGCCCGGATCATTCTCTCTTTAGCGCCAAGGCTGGCTCTCTACGAACGCGAAAAGGATGCCGTCAAACTTTACAAAGAATTCTTAACCGCTTTTCCAGACTATGCGGACAAAAAGGTCGTGCAAGACAAACTGGATGCCCTGGAAGGGAAACCAAGGTAAGCCGCCAATCTAGGAATTAATTCGCAATCCGAGGCAAGAACTGGTTGCGATGCGAACCGAGATGGTGGACTTCCACGCCCCCGCCGGCCGCGATCAGTTAGGCCCCCATCCCATCCTCGAAAGAACCGCCGGCGACCGGGAAGCAAAGGTTGTCCCGCACATAGGCGATGCCGTTGGCGCTGGTGGCGTCCAAGTCGCGGTAAGCGCTCTCGGCTTCCACGATCAGAGGCGCCGTTTTGGTTCCCATCACTTGGCAATAGCGCTGGGGATAGCCAATGTGAATCAGCAATTCCACATAGCGCGTCATGTTCAAATCCCCGCTCCCGATGTCCACAAACTGCATGGCTCGTTTCGGCCAGTTCCCATCCATCATCCGCAATGGAATATTCGGGCGAATCACGAAGTTCTTCACGTGACAAGCATAGACCCTGGAACCAACGCTCAGGAATCGCGTTTCAAAACTTTCCCCTTCCCAGCAATGGGACGGATCGGCGTTAACGGCCAAACATTTATCGCCATCGCAGGCTTTCACCAACACGTTGAAATCATCGGCGCACATCGCCGCGGTTCCGGGATGAATTTCGTGAGCGAGGTACATCCCCAATGAATTCGCGTGTTGCCGCAGCTTGGCGGTTTTGGTGACAAATCGTTCGGTCCCTTCCTTCAGAAAATCGTAATCGCCGCCTGCCCAAAAACCCCAGGGATAACCGGACGCCATCTCCCAGCCAAAAGCCGTGCCCCAAAACATAGGCATGATTTTGACCCCGAGTTCAGCCGCCAAATCCATCAGTCTCAGGGTGTAATCCTCCGCCCATTGCTCAATTTCGCCCGGCGACTTCTTCGCCACATCCGCCGGAATGAATGGCCGGATCGTCGGACTCCCGGTCCACGCGGTGGTATGAACCCAGAAGGCGCAATGCGCTGAGATGCCGTCCAGCTTCAGCTTGGCTTTCGTAAAAGCTTGCTTGATCTCTTTCGCGCTCTTGAATCCCTTCGGCCCTTGCAACATGTAGTTGGAAGGCTGCGCCCCTGCCGCGCCGCTTCGCTTGGCGTAAGCCAGAAAATCAGCCAAACTTTTGGCCCCGTGCTGGGCGCCTTCAACACTAGCGTGGAAACAGGGAGTGGGCATAAAAAGTGAATTAATTTCTCAATTCGAACGTGTAAAATGCTGCGTGTTCAAGAGATAGCAACACTCCCGATAAAAAATCAACTGAGAAACAGCAAAACCAAAGGCCGTGTCCGCGAAAGATTCCTCAGATTATCATCCTCGCGGTTTCAAAGCCAGTTGGGCCCACCATTCCACTAGACGGAATGGGGCGCATGCGTTTCCGCGCGCCCGAGAGCCCACTTCCTAATGTGCTCCCCCTGCGCTTCCTGGGAGGTCGCCCGCATAGTCCCGGCGCACGAGGTATAGCCCTGCCAGCAACAGCAGCCCTCCACCGACAATGTAAGCCAAACCGCTGTAGGCTATGAAGTGGCTCATGTTCTCCAATTTGCTGCCGTGGCTGCCGTGGTCCGTGTAGTAACCTGTAAGTAATGGCCCAAAAGAGCCGAGCCCCCATCCGACGGTGTTCATCATTCCGGCAGCAGTAGACCGGGAGCGTGGAGGCACCACATCGTAGAGCGATGCAAAGATTCCCGCGTCATAGAACCCTTTGCAGAGACCAAACGCCACCATGCTCGCCAGCAATACGGCCACGCTCGTCGTCGATCCGACGAAGAACACAAATGTCGCTCCCAACAACAGGCCTCCAGCCTGCGCAAGAATGCGTCCGCCCACAAACCGTTCAGCGAGTTTGTCGGCGAACGCTCCCGCGAACGGTACCGCGAAGGCGCTGGCCAGATGGATGAAGGCCGCACCGGACAAACCAGCCGTGGACATTTTGAAGTCGAATTTGTCCATCAGAAATTTTGGCGTCCATGTCAGGAAAATCGTCGCGACGAAGTTGGCCAGCACGAATGCCATCATCAGCGCCCAAGCTGTAGGTCGGCGGACCACGTCCCCCACCGCGACTCGGAAGGACACTGGAGGTTCATTCACCGAAATCACAGCCTCGGAGGCGCCACGGGTCGGTTCGATCAGAAAGCGATAAAGGATGATGGCCAGGATGAAACCTGCACCGCCGAAAACGTAGAAACCGTAGCGCCAGTTGTAATGTTCCGCCAACAAAGCGGCTACCCACGAACCCAGAACTGTGCCCGCGTAAACGCTGGATTGGTGAAACGACATGGCACGCGATCTTGTTTTGCGGGAATGATAATCGCTCACCATCGACATCGACGCTGGGAAATAAAACGTTTCGCCCAGCCCTTCGAGCGCGCGCACCGCGACAAATTGCCACGCCTTGCTGCACCAGGCGGTTGCCACGGTGACAAAACTCCAAAATAAGCACCCCCCCAGAATCAGGTGCCTGCGGGCAACCCGGTCGCCCACGAAGCCGGCCAGAATGGCGCACGCTCCGTACACGTAGCCGAATGCCGAGCCTATATATCCAAGCTGTGTCGCCGTAAAACCGAACTCCTTCTCGAGCGCGGCAAATACCGAGCTGATCGCCTGCCGGTCTGCGTAATTGAAGAAGCAGATGAACCAAAGCATGGCTACCACCCACCATTTGTACGAGGGAGATTGGACAATGCTTTTCTTCATGAGGTGGATTGGTTTGAAGTGGACCTCTTCATTACAGGTTTTGAGGGTTGCGCAGGCCACTAAACCGGCCGTCCCTCTCGCCACTCAAATAGTCGGGAATCCCATCGCCGTTAAAGTCTACCGTGGTGGTGTTTCCGTCTTGGCCTTCGATGTTCCCCTGTGCCAGCAGAACCATGTCGCGGAGTATTCAACCGCTAGGCCATTTGCAAAGGCCTGAATGAGAAAGGCTTGACGAAAAGGGAGGCAAATTCCTTGTGGAACTGGGGAGTGATTCGAAAACACTTTATCGCCAGGATCTTGCGAAGATTCGCCTCGGGCAACTGCTGTTTTAAGGTTGATGGCATTACGCTTTTTCACGGCCAAACGGGAGCCTGACCGTTACGAGGTGCTGTCGCAAGAAATAAGCCCTTCAGAGACGATGGCGCATTGCGCCACGAGTGATCGTTACCCTGGGCTAAATCGCCAGCATTCGTCTAGATTCCGTGGGAGCAAGGATGAACGTTTTGGATGAATTGGGATGATAAAGTGGCGTAGATTGGGCGCAGGCGAGGCAGGGCGGCGGTCCGGTGAAGAGGCGAAAGGATGGAGGTCGCCACCAACCGACGAGTTTGACGTAGCACTGGATGGTTTTAGGAGAGTTTCCGAAGCGCCAGGCCAAAGGCGTCCCGATTTTTCTGTGGCGGTTTTTTGATCATCCAAACATTAGGCACTCCGCCTGTTGTCGTGTTCCTAAGGAATGCTGATTTGTCCGTCCCTTCAGGAATGCGATTCAGAAGAAAAGAAGAAAAGTTGCCTCCCTTGGTTGAAAGCTTATCCTAAGACCTGCTCCGTAACCTCCAAAACTCTATCCCCTATGGCCACAAAATCCAAACCCATTCCGGACGGCTTCCACACCCTCACCCCCAACCTCACCTACCGAAACGCGGCCGCCGCCATCGACTGGATCAAAAATGTCTTCGGCGCCACCGAGAACATGCGGATGGCGGACCCTCAGGGCAACATCGTGCATGCCGAACTTCAAATAGGTGATTCCGTTCTCATGGTTCACGAAGAGCAGCCAGCGTGGGGCGCGCTCTCGCCTCAGGCGCTCAACGGAAGCAGTGGCAGCACCTTCGTTTACCTCGAAGAGGTCGACGCGCTTTATGCCAGGGCCATCGCGGCGGGGGCGCAGTCCACGTCGCCTCCCAGTGACATGTTTTGGGGAGATCGCATGGCCAAATTTATCGACCCCCACGGCCACGTTTGGGGAATAGCCACGCACCTGGCCGATTTGACTCCCGAGGAGATGGCCAAAGGCGCCGAAGAATTCTTCAAGGGATTGGCCGATGCCCCCAAACCTTGAGGCGGGGGGAGGTCTTGAGTATCGCGGCTCGCTTCATCGCCCCGTTGGAGCCCGTGAACGCCATTTTTGAAATTGATCCAGCCACTCCGCCAGGATCGCATCTGCCATGATATTCGACCGGCGCAGTTCCTCGGGGGGCCGCCCCCAGTAGAAGCTGATCCAACCTTGGGAGTGTGGCCGAGACTGGTCCAAAAACTCGGTCATGGCTTCAATAGAGCATTTCAGTGGAAAGGTTTCTTCGATAACGACCGGTTTTCCGGCCGCGGCGAAGCCTCGCAACGTGGAAATTTGTTCCTCCATTTTCCCAGTTTCCGGGTAAATATGGACGCATAGAAAATCCAGCTCGCTCGCGATTTTGTCTGGCACAAAGCCGGATGTCAGGCCGGGGCGATCCAGGCTCCAGTCGACAAGCCCCACCGTGATCAAATGTCGTCGATCCACCGAGCGGATCGCCGAGACCAGCTTGTGGATCCACTGTTTGGCGATCTCAACCCTCGAGCGATCTCCCTGATCCAACGTGATAAACTGGACGAAGTGCTTTCCAGCGAACGCCGGCCCCAGCCAGTCCCCAGCTTTCCGCCGGCCTCCAGGCACCACAGGCTCATTCATCAAATCATAGCAAAAGATCGCCGGACTGCCGGCGCATCGCTCCGCGACGGCTTTCCAAAACGCCGCCTGCGCGTTCCAACGATCGCTTTCACCCAGCGCATCGTACCAGCCCGGCACATCTTTTTTGTGGTAGCAGCCGAGACCCGTGAGATCCAGATACACCTGCTCCCGTTCCGCCAGTTTGATCAGCTCCGTCAACTGCGCCAGGCCCTTGGGAGAAGGCTGGTTGGGCCCGTCCATGAACTTGCCGAACTGGAGATGAATGCGCGCGACGTTTGCGCCGAGAGCCTTCATCTCGCGAAAATCCGCCTCCACCGTTGGCCATTCCGTCTCCCAATAATCCTCCAGCAAACGGCCCGGGGCATCATGATCGTAATTGAAGCCCCAAGGCACAAACCGCGCGCCGCCGGGGTTCAACGAGAAGGCGGATCGGTTGTTGGAAACCGAGATTTCCACCCAAGGCAAATCCTTGGATCGCGGCGGCTCAGCGGCCCTTGGCACGGCAGCGAAGCCGAAGCAAAGCACGGCAAAAAGTGATTGCCACATCCGGTTTTGTTGGAAAAATTCCATCAGAGCGCCAAACCCGCCATCGAGGTTTCTTTGACGGCGGACCCAGATTTCTATAACGTCGAGCCCCCGCCAGGCAAACGGACACGCAGGAAGTTCATCCTTTTCTCGAATGGCAAGGCCAACTGACGGCGAACCATATCGACCAATGCCCGTTCACTTTCCTTTTTGAGAGCCCTCAGCTTGGCGTTTCTTGGCGGCTTCCTTTTCATGTAGAGTCGTTTGCAAGATTTCCATCACCGCCCGATCCCTCGCCCGCCCCGCGGCGCGTTTGCTGTGAAGGATGTCAGCCAGGTCCGCTAACCACATCGGGAGTCCTCCAACCAACCGCTTCTCAGCCCGGGAACGAAGGCTGGCAAAGGAGCTGATGCCATGTATTTGTCCCATGAAATCGACCTGCAGCCCGCAATCCTCATTCACCACACGATAAAGTTCTGAAACGGGATAGTAAGGCTTTAAGATAGTCGCTCCCAATTCGCTCGAAAACCGCTTCAGTTTCGCTAGATTTGGATGGCACTTACGAAACATGAAGTCGAAATCAAGCGTCGTGACCGGCGCCCCATGGAGCGCCGCGGCGGCGTTGCCTATGAGCACCGCCTCGAGTTTTACCTGGTGCAGCGCCTTCACCACCTTAAAGAGCAGCGTTTCGGCGTTCATGGGATAATTAGTGGATCTTTAACGACGGCGCAGACTCCCTACAAGGCGCGAATGGTCGCTCCCAATTCGCTTTCTTCCCGGATTTCTTCAGCCTCGATCCCAGTCCGAATCGGCTGGGACACAGTTTTCCATCAGCGTTTTCCCGCGAGTTCCAACACCGCGGCGGTCATGGCCAACACACCGGTCTTGATCGTCGGCTCTGGCAACGGGGCGTAAAAACTGGAGTGGAGAGAGGGCAGAGCTTCCCCTGATTTCTGACTCGCCGCGTAGCGACTTGGATCCACCGTCCCGAGCCAGAACAGGCAAACTGGAACTTTGTCCACGGTTCGTCCAAACTGGCTGAAATCCTCGCCGCCCATCACCGGCTTCACCTGAGTCACTCGATCCGCCCCCAGCCAGTCGGTGAACGCGGTTCGCAATCGGCCGGTCAACGGCGGGTCGTTGTAGAGGGCGGGAACGAATTCGTCCTTTTCCTCGAAGATGGGCTGCCGATCTGGAGGCACCCCCGCCGCCGCCGCCATGCTGAGGCTGATGCGCTTCACGGAGGCCAAGGTGTTTGAACGGACTTCATCTGTGAACGATCTCAAGGTGAGCTGCAATTTGACCTCGTCAGAAATAATGTTGTGCTTGGTGCCGCCGTGAATGGATCCCACGGTCACCACCGCCGCTTTGCCGGGTTCGGTCTCTCGGCTCACGATGGTTTGATAAGCCATGATGGCCTGCGCCGCCAGGACCACTGGATCTTTTGTCGTGTGCGGCCACGCCCCGTGGCCTCCGACTCCGCGCATCGTGATGTCCAACATGTCCACGTTGGCCATGGCATACCCTTCCACCATGCCAATCATGCCCGCCGGCAGATCCGCTTTGGCGTGCAGGGCGACGCAAAAATTGGGCTTGGGAAATCGCTCATAAAGCCCCGCCTTCAGCATCAGAGACGCGCCCCCGCCTCGTTCCTCCGCCGGCTGGGCCACCATCAGGATGGTTCCGCTCCAATGCTGCTTGAATTGAGCCACCATCCGCGCCGCACCCGCGAACACGGTCATGTGAATATCGTGCCCGCAAGCGTGCATGACATCCACGGTCTTCCCCTCAGGGTCGGTCGCCTTTGCCTTGCTTTCGTAGGCAAGACCCGTCTGCTCTTTCACGGGCAGAGCGTCCATGTCCGCCCGAATCAAAACCGTGGGCCCGACCCCTTGGCGCATAACACCGACAACGCCAAAGCCTCCGACACCCTCTGTGACCTCAAACCCCGCCTGGCGCAGCTCCGCGGCCAGTCGAGCGGCAGTCGCTTTTTCTTGAAAGGAGAGTTCCGGATGCGTGTGCAAATGCTTGTAAAGCAAGTCCAGTGACGCGTAGTCGCGATTCACGGCCGCTCCAATCTCCCCTCGCAAGGCCGGCGCCGGAGAAGCCGAGGCGGCGTCCAAAGATGCCCAGGCGAGACTCAATGCGAAACCAAGAATCGGAGGCTTGAGTTTGAAATAGTGTGGCGTGAAGAAATTCATGATGGGCCGAGACCTTGTCATGTTTCGCGAAGGAAAACGAGGGACTTTTTCAGGTTTAGGGACCGTGCGAAAATAAATTCCCGTTTTGGCGGGAGCGCGGCTTGGCGAGATGCTAGGCGCGAGGAGGGCGCATCCCCTTCATGCGGCTGCAACCGACGAGCAACGACACAGATGGCCAAGCCCCGCCCCGCCCACTCGGGCTGGAGCCCAATAAACCGCTGGCGTTGTTGCTCATTCCTCACAGATCCAAGGATATTCTCGTCATTCGCGCCTAGCCAGCGATTCACTGGCCAACCAGCAAAACAGGAAGTTATTTTCGCACGGTCCCTTATTGGGATTCCGCGACGAGGCGCAAAAACTGGATGGGCACGGCCACACCAGGCGCCGGGAGCCAGAGTGCTTCCACCTGCGTCGAACCGTCCGGGCTGTCCTTTTCAGAGAGAATTGCAAGACCCCCAAGGGGTGTCGTCCATCGCGTGAGATCCGTCGAAGACTCCACCCGATACAGCAAACCGGCCGCCGAAGTCCTTCGGCGATAGCGGAAGGCAAACCCCACCCGGGCGAGCGGCGCGCGCGCCTCCAGAGACGGAGGATTCCACAGATTCGGTGGTGTTGCGAAAGCGTATTCCGCCAAATTAGGAATGCCATCTCCATCTGGATCGGCATCGGGCGCCGTCATCGCAATCGACGTCTCCGGTTTGAACGCCATCGCCGCCCACGCCTGATAACCGGGGACGGGTGTGGAGTTTGGCAAACCGAGGGTGGATCTCAGCAGTCGGGAAAAAGGTCCGGTGCCATCAGGGAACCGGCCAATGGACACTCCCCGCGGCGTGGGGCCAAACCGTGCCGTGTCCGAAAATCGCACCAGCACCCCTTCGGGTGTGGCTTCCACGAGAAAAACACCATCCCCCTGATCACTCAGTCCGAATGGGGTCAGATTGGCGGGGTTGGCGGGGTTATTGAAATCCGACGCGAGCAACACGAGGCGGGCGCCGGGACCGATCACGGTGCCGTCGGGAAAACGGAACTTGAGATAATCGGCATCCGAATCGCTCACAAACCACCGGCCGAGCGGGACGGTTTCGGAGGAAAGGTTGAGCAGTTCAATGCCGTCTTGCTCACCCGTCCGAGGGGCGGCGATGATTTCGTTGATCACCACCAGATTTCGCGCTCCGCTTCCGTCGCCGCCCGGCGATCCGTGGAAGTTGGCGCTCGGCCGCCATTGGTCGGCGTCGCTCAGCCAGGCCGATGTTTCGGCGGTGGTCAACGGCGCTTCGTCAGGCCTTTCCAACTCCAAACTGCTTCCGCGGCCATTGGCCCGGTCCGGCCAGGCGCCATTCGCGAAGTAAGCGCAGGAGAAGATCAGGGCGCCATCCGCCCCCAGGAAATCGATGGACTCACCCTCGTTGGCGAGCGAACCGGACCACGATCCGAACACCCTCAATCCGTCCCGCAAAAAAGGGGACCGCGCGTCGCGGTAAAGGGCGTCGAACGCGGCGAGATTTTGAACCACGACGCCCCGGCTCCCAGCTCCGATCAGCGATGGTCTTGGGAATTTGAAGTGAACTCCGTTCGTCACGACGACATCCGAGAGATCCACGGTTCTTGAGGATGCGTTCAAGATCTCGATGAATTCGGTGCCCGTTTCGGTCATGGGATTAAAATGAATCTCCGTCAGAATGATATTCTGAGAAGTGGCCGTTGGAGTTCCCTGGGGATAAAAATAGGATTCCACCAACGCCGACCAGTCTGATCCAGCGTAGATTCGAGCCTTCACCACGAGAGGACGGTCGATGATTGCCACGGCGCCGGAGGCGGCGGCTTTGGCGGCTGGATTCACATTGCCACCCGGGAGTCTGGGATCAGAGCCATCGGTCGTGAAATAAACTCGTCCCGTGGTGGCCGCGAAAGTGACTTCAAACCCGGCGGCGACACTTCCGGAGGAGGCGTTGAGCGTGGGCGGGGAGATGGGCCACCAGCCCGAACGACGGCGGAATTGCTCGATCAGACGCGTCGTGCGCTGGGGAAAGAACGTGTTCTTCAGGTAATTCCTTTCGTTGGTCCACTCCTGGTCCCGATCCCAAGGGAGCGTGGCGACGCTGCTCGAGGGTTGCCATCGGGCCGTTTCGGCCACGATCGCGATCGAGATCTCGTTCATGCGCGCCTCATACAATCCTCCCGCCTTCGCCGGCGTCAGCATGCCATCACCAAAACAGTGTTTATAGACCCGATCCCTGAACAACACGCGGAAATCCGGATGCGCCATCAACCGCGTGAAAATTCCGTCGGGCACGGCTTGGTCGGTGCAATCCGCCGCGACATCCTGGAGCGTGATGTCGGAGTCCTGCTGAAAAAACTTCCAACCGCCACGGTCTGGTAATCGTGGGCCCGCCGCTCCCCAGTTATGCAGAGCCGACCAGTCCCAGTCATTGCCCGCGTAGAAACTGAGTATCATGTAGTCGCAAAGGTTGGTCACATCCACCCACCGCCGCGCTTGCTGATAGTTTCCCAAGTTCGCTTTCAGGGTGGCCCAGGTGGTGGTCCACGAATCGCCGTCGTCCTGCTCACTCCCGGTTGTCCCGCCACCCGTGAAATGGAAATCCTCCGCGGATCCCGGCTCGTAACTCGCCATGAAATCCTCGTCCGGATGTTCCACGATATGATAAATGCCTCGGTAGGCGCCATTGACGAACAGGTGTGATTGCCGGCCTCGTTTTCCGAGCTGCCCCATGTGGATCTGCATTTCATCGATCCATGGATTCCGCGTGAGTTGGGCATCCCCTCCCCGCGTGACGGGAGGGCTGCCATAAGGAGTGGGCGGATTTTCCCGCGTTCCCAACCAAAAAAAGGTGTCGTGCGAATGGCTTCGAAGCCGCAACTCCTTGAACCGGGTGGCCCCATTTCCTGGCGCCATGGATCCACGGGCAAACACAGGGTCAGACCTCAGTAAACCGACCCCTGGAGGGGAAAAAGGCGAGCAAGTCCAAATCCCTTGGAATAGTGGTGAAGGCAGTGTAGATGGCGGGTAGGCTGAGAGGGGATCTGTCGGAATGAGGGCAGGTCAAAGGACCTATG
>SYMW01000308.1 GCA_005805305.1 Verrucomicrobiales bacterium | reverse complement strand
GGCTGCTTCGGCGAAGAAGGCGCCCGTGACGAAGGCCGTGACTTTGTACTGGGTGGTGTTGATGCCCATCGCTTCGGCGGCGATTTCGTCATCCTTGACGGCGATAAAACCGCGTCCGTAGGAGGAACGAACCAGGGCGACGACGGTGTAGATCGTCAGCGCGGCCATGGAGAAGGTCCAAAAAAAGTTGGTGTGCGTTTGAGCGACGCTGAAGCCTCGCTGGCCGCCAACGGCGTCCATGCTTTGGATCACGACACGGATGATTTCGCCGAAGCCCAAAGTGACGATGGCGAGATAATCTCCACGAAGCCGGAGGGAAGGCAATCCGACGAGCAATCCGGCGAGCGCCGCGGCGGATCCTCCTGCGAGCAAGGAACCCAGGAAGAGAACGGGCGATGCGCCTGGACCGGCGGCTGCCAAGTAGGGAAGAATCTTTGGCCCCAGCGTTGTGGTGATGTAAGCCGACGTGTAACCGCCCACCGCCATGAAGCCCGCGTGGCCTAGGGAGAACTGACCTGTGTGTCCGTTGATGAGGTTGAGACTGACCGCGAGAATAATGCTGATGCCGATGTCGTACAGAATGAATAGGTAGTATTGATTCAGCCTGGACGGAACGACGGAGGCGAGCGCGGCGATGAGCAGCATCGCGGCAAAGAAAGTTAATTTGGGCCGATGGGGCATGGGTCAAACCTTTTCGACGGAGGTTTGGCCCAAAAGGCCCGTGGGCTTGAACAAGAGAATTAGGATGAGGACCGCGAACGCGATCGCGTCCCTATAAGTGGAGGACACATAGCCGCTGACCATGGTCTCTATGACCCCGATGAGGAGGCCGCCGATGGCCGCGCCGGGGATATTGCCAATGCCACCCAAGACCGCGGCGACGAAAGCCTTGAGGCCTGGCATGACTCCCATGAGCGGATCGATCGAGGGATAGCTAATCGCGTACAGGATCCCGGCTGCGGCGGCCAGCGCCGAGCCGAGGCCGAAGGTGAAGCTGATGACCATGTCGATGTTGATTCCCATGAGCGCCGCGGCGCGGTGGTTGAAGGACACGGCGCGCATCGCGGTGCCTATCCTTGTTTTGAGCACGATCGCTTGCAGGGCAAGCAGCAGCACGACCGTCAGTCCGAGGACCACTACTTGGTTGGTGTTAAAAACCACTCCGCCGGTCAGTTGAAGGTTTTTGCTGGGGAGCAATCGGAAGGATTTTGGGTCGGCGCCGAACACGAGCTGGCCGGTGAATTCCATCAGCAGCGACACCCCGATGGCCGTGATGAGAACCGTGAGTTTGGATCTCTCGCGCAGAGGCCGGTAGGCCAGGCGTTCGATGATCATCCCGAGCAGAGCGCAGACTCCCATGGCGGCGAGGAGGACGACGATGGCTGCCGTTACTGTGCCGGAGGCGAGAAAGGGGGAGGCGCTTTTGGAGGCGTAGTAGCCGCAAAATGCGCCGACCATGAAGACATCGCTATGGGCGAAATTGATGAATCGCAGAACCCCATAGACCATTGTGTAACCCAGCGCGATCAGGGCATAGATCGAACCGAGAGCAAGGCCGTTGATGAGTTGTTGAAGGAACTCCACCATCGACGTTTACGGAGCGATCGTTTCCACGTATTTGAATTTACCCTGTTTGATCGTCAGAATCACGGCGGGCTTTGAGACGTTGCGCTGAGCATCGATAGTCGTCTTGCCGGTGACGCCCATGAAATCTTTCGTGGAAGCCAGCACATCCCGAATCTTGGAGCCTTCGGTTGAGCCGGCCTTCCTGATGGCTTCCACCAAGATGAAGGCTGAGTCATACCCCAGGGCGGCCATGGCGTCGGGTTCTTCCTTGTACCGGGCCTGGTACTTTTGAACGAAGGTTTTTGCCACTGCAGATTCGAGCTCAGGGGAGTAGTGGGTCGAGAAAAACATGCCTTCCGCCGCGGCGCCCGAGATCTCGATGAGCTTCGTCGACTCCCAACCGTCGCCGCCGAACATGGGGAATTGGATTCCCAATTCCTTGGCCTGGCTGAGGATGAGCCCCACGTCAGTGTAATAACCCGGGATGAACAATCCGTCTGGGTTCGAGGCTTTGATGGATGTGAGTTGGGCTTTGAAGTCTTTGTCGCCGCCGCTGTAGCTCTGCTCCGCCAATACTTTTCCTCCGTCCGCGACGAATCGTTCCTTGAAAAACTTCGCCAGGCCCATGCTGTAGTCGGCCTTGACGTCGGTGAGAATAGCCACGCTTTTCGCTTTGAGTGAGTTTTTCGCAAAGTTCGCCATGACGGTGCCCTGGAAAGGGTCGATGAAACAGACTCTGAAGATGTAGTCGCCGATCTCCGTCACCCTCGGGTTTGTGGACGAGGGGGAGATCATGGGTATTTTGTTTTGCTGGCAGATGGGGGCGGCTTCAAGCGATCTTGAGGATGCGACCTCGCCAAGGATGGCGACTACGTTTTCACGGGTGATGAGCTTTCGTACTACGGTGGCGGGCTCTCCCGCCTTGGACTGGTCGTCTTCCGTCAACAATTTGAGTTCCTTGCCGAGCACCCCACCCGCGGCGTTCAACTCATCAATCGCGAGCTGGGTGCCGTTATGGGACGAGATGCCGAAAGCGGCCTCCTTGCCGGTAAGGGAGGCGAATTCACCGATCTTGATGACCCCTTGGAACTTGCCAGGATCTGTTGATGACGCAGTATCGGCGGGCTTGTTGCAGCCCGTAATCCAAGCCGAGAGGATCAGGAGTGCGGCCCCCAAAAGAGGTTGAACACGCGTTTTCATAAGTGTCTTTGCGTTCTGGCCGCGGATTGTGACGATGCTTCAGTGGCGACCAGGGGTGAGGCTAGGGAAACGCGAGAAGCGTTTCAACATCCAAAGCGTGTGGATTGGAATCGGCGCCGAATGTGGGGCCCCCTCCTTTCCCATGAGTTTCGCCATCGGGGCTTTCAATGTTATTTATAGCATCTTTGGCATTCGGCGCGGCGCTGCCGGTTTTGCTTGAAAAGCCAAACTCCAACTCGTTACTCTCGGGTTCGGAAAGCCTTAGAATCTTTCAGTGTCGCCGAGCAGCAGGAGCCTTGCGGGCGGTTCCAAGGCGCCCGCGCGGCGGTCGCCTCGGGGAGATGGTGGAACTTGTCAGATTCTCCGAGTGATTCTCGCCTGAAGTCTGGGAGCCAAGGACCTAAAGCGGCTCCATCATCCTGATCAGAATTGAAAGTGGAACTTGCCGAAGTTGTTGGATAGGCTGACAAAACGAAATGCAAAACCCTTTCTGGGGGTTAAACCAGAGTTTGTGAGATGAAACGCGAGCAGACTGCTTGATGTCGATAGAATCGGATGCGAAGGCAACCTGTGCCGCTCTTTTCTTGCCATAATCCCTTTTCATCACAGGCACACGCAACGTATGGCCACCCACTTAGAACAGTCCCTCCAAAGGGACATCGACCGCATTAAGTCGCATGTTAGCGAAATGGGCGCGCATTGCGAGCAAGCCTTGCGTGATTGCATGAAAGCCCTGGCGGAGAAGAATCGAGTGCTGGCGTTTTCCGTCATCCTGCTCGACCAGCGCATCAACGGATTGGAGAAGGAAGTGGATCGGCTCTGCTTGGAGTTCCTGGTCCGCCAACAACCGGTGGCGGGGCCGCTTCGGCTGGCCTACGCCACGATCCGCATCAATCTCGAGTTGGAGCGTGTCGGGGACTACGCCGAGAGCATTGCCCGGCAGATCTTGAAGCTGACATCCATGGATGTCCAGATCCCTGTGGAGCGTTTCGCCGAGATAGCGAATCTCTCCATCCCCATGATCCACGATTCCGTGAAGAGTTTCGTCGAGCAGGATGCGGATCTAGCTCGAAGAACCTCCCAGACGGAGGAGCTGGTTGACACCCTCAAGAGCCGGCTCAATTCGGATTTGATGAGGCTCAATCGGGAGAACCAGATCCCGAACGAAGCCCTCAACGCATTGATGATGATCGCCAGGCACTTCGAGCGCGTTTCAGACCAGGCCAAGAACATTTGCACCGAGGTGCTCTACATGTGCACGGGGGAGGACAATCGTCACGAAGGCACGGTGACGTCGCGGTTGATCTTTTTGGACCGCCAAAATCACTGCCGCAGCCAGATGGCCGAAGCGATAGCCAATTCATTGAACCAGCCGAGTTTCGTTTTTGGCAGCGCCGGGTTGGAGTCAACGGTGGTTGATCCTAAAACCATCGAATTCCTCAAACGCAAAGGGCTTGATGCCTCAAGGCAAACCAGCAAATCCATCGATCAGATTCCCGATTTGAACCATTGCCAGATCCTCGTGGCCCTTGCCCCCGAGGCGAGGCGAGCCTTCCCGCCGGCGCCCACGAAAGTCGTTTGTCTGGACTGGAGCGTCCCTGACCCATCAAAGATTCAGGGCACGCCCGCTGAAATCGAAGCGGCTTACGATGCCACATATCGGTTCCTCCACGACCACATCCAGGATTTGGTGGAGGCCGTGCTTGGCGACGACATTTGCTGACCGCATCCAAGACTATGAACGCAAACACCCAATACAACAGAAGCACGACGATGGCTGCCTGCCTCCTAGCCGCATCCGTCACCTTGAGCCTGGCGACCTTCGGTTGCAAGAAAAGTGACCAGGCGGGCGGTTCGACCAAGAAGACCGTGATTTCAGTGCAGGGGTCCGACACGATGGTGAACGAGTCTCAGGCATGGGCCGAGGCTTATGGCAAGGTGGATTCGACGGTGAGCATTGAGGTGGGCGGTGGCGGTTCTGGCGTGGGGATCGCGGCGCTGATTAACGGCACGATCGATATCGCCAACGCGAGCCGCGACATGAAGGTGGATGAAAAAGCGAAGGCGAAGGCCAACAGCGGCAAGGATCCCGTTGAATTCACCGTGGGCTTCGACGCGCTGGCGGTATTCGTCCACAAGGATAATCCTCTCACGGAGATCACCCTCGGCCAGCTGGCCTCCATCTACGCCGAAGGAGGCGCCGTCACCCAGTGGTCCGACTTGGGCGTGACCGTCCCTGGCTGCGATGGCAGCATCCGGCGCGTCAGCCGGCAGTCCAACTCAGGCACGTACGAGTTTTTCCGCGAACATGTGCTCAATAAGAAGGATTTCAAGCTTGGATCGATCGACCTGAATGGTTCCAAGGAAGTCGTGGATCTCATCGGCAACACGCCCTGCGCCATCGGTTACAGCGGCATGGGATACGCGAATGCTAAAGTAAAAATGCTCAAAGTGTCGATGAAACCCGGCGAGCCGGCCCATGAGCCCAGCGTGGCGAACACGCTGAGCAAGAAGTATCCGATCGCACGCCCGCTGTTTCTTTACACCTTGGGCCAGCCGACGGAGCAGGTGAAAAAGTATATCGATTGGATCCTTGGCCCCCAAGGCCAGAAAATAGTCGAGGAGAGTGGGTACGTTCCCGTGCCCCAGAAGTCCGCCCCGTAGCCAGGAGGAAACGGGAAGCTCATGGCTGAATCCGCCGAATCTCCACCGCCAATGTTGGCTAGGACTGGCAGACGGAAGCCTTCAACCCGCTCCGTGTGGGTCGTCTGGATCGAAACCGCGTTCGAATGGGTCATCCGCCTGTGCGGCATCAGCGCGATTCTGTTCGTGCTCGGAATCTTTTACTTTGTTTTCAGCAAAGCCGCCCCGATCTTTTTCGAAAGCGAGTTCAGCATCGCGGAGTTCCTTTTCAGCACGCAATGGTATCCCACGTCGGAGGTCAACGTTCGTTACGGTGTGCTCGCCCTCATTGTGGGCACTCTCAGTGTCACCCTGCTGTCGATGCTCATCGCCGTCCCTTTCGGTCTCGGCGCCGCGATCTTTGTTTCAGAATTCTGCGGACCCAAACTCAAGGAAAGCCTCAAGATCGTCATCGAGTTGCTGGCCGCGATTCCTTCGGTGGTTTGGGGATTCATCGGCCTCACGGTCATGAAGACGATCATCGAGAAAACCACGGGCGCGGAAATGGGGCTCAATGTGCTTAACGGCGGGATCATCCTCGCCTTGATGAGCGTGCCGATCATTGTGTCCATCGGAGAAGACGCCCTGAAGGCCGTCCCGGACTCCTACCGTGAAGCGGGTATCGCGCTGGGCGCGACTCGCTGGCAGCTGGTTTATCGCGTGCTTCTCCCGGCGGCCAAGACCGGCCTGCTCGCCGCCGTGCTTCTGGGAGTGGGCCGTGCGATCGGTGAGACCATGGCGGTTCTGATGGCCACCGGCCACGCGGTGAATATCCCTGGCAGCCTGGTGGATCCGGTTCGAACCCTGACCGCGACTATCGCCGCTGAGCTGGGAGAGGCTCCCGAAGGTGCGAACCACTACCGCGTTTTATTCATGGTCGGCGTGCTGCTTTTCACCATTACTTTTATCATCAACATCACCGCGGATCTTGTCATCCGAGGCATTCGCCGCAAGTAAGCTCCCATGGAATCCGGCCCAACATTGTTTGGCGAGACAGCCCTCACTCGGCGCAAGCAGAGGACCGAGGCGGTGGCCAAGCATGTTTTCTTTGCCATGGCGCTGGCCATGATCATCCCGCTGGCGCTGATTATCGGCTATCTCGTGGTGAAGGCTTGGCCTGCGTTGTCGATTGATTTTCTGCTCGATCCGCCCTTGCGCGGCATGAAAGCCGGAGGCATTTGGCCGGCGTTGTTGGGGACGATTTATCTGGTGATCGTCTCGTTGGCGGTGGCTGCCCCCATCGGAGTGTTGGCGGCGGTTTATCTCAACGAGTACGCGAAGGACAACTGGTTCAATCGGGTGATCAATCTCGCCGTGATCAACCTCGCTGGCGTGCCGAGCATTGTGCACGCGCTCTTCGGTCTTGGCGCGTTCGTGCTCGCCGCTAAATTCGGCAAATCCATCATCGCCGCTTCCCTTACCCTGGCGGTAATGACTCTTCCGGTGATCATCGCCAGCACGCGCGAGGCGCTCGCCGCGGTGCCCCGGCCATTCCGCGAAGCCTGCTGGAATGTCGGCGCCACCCGGTGGCAGACGATCCAATCCGTGGTGCTTCCCAACTCCATTAGCGGCATCCTCACCGGCATTATTCTCCAAGTATCGCGGGCCGCTGGAGAAACCGCCCCCATCATGTTCACGGGAGCACTTTTCTTCAAAGCCGTGGAACGAGGCGATCTGTTCGCCTACAGCCTCACGGATCAGTGCATGGCCCTGTCCATGCATCTTTACGTCATCTCCACCCAAGTGCCCGGCGTGCCGGAGGCGCTTCCTTACGCGACGGCCGTGGTGCTGCTCGGCGCCGTGTTGCTGGTCAACATCACCGCCATCAGTTTGCGGATCCACATGCGGGCAAGGAAAAAATGGTGACATCTGACGGAAATCGAGCCGCAGCCTGCCAGGCGAACGCCCCGGCAGCCGTCCGCAACAAGATCGAAATCCGGGACCTCCGCCTTTCCTATGGCAAGAAGGAGGTCCTGCACGGCGTCTCTTTCGACATCCACGAGAACGAGATACTGGGGGTGATCGGTCCGGCGCAGTCGGGCAAAACCTCCATGTTGCGGTGCCTCAACCGGACGATCGATTTCACCGCCGACGCCACATGGACGGGTTCGATCAATGTGGACGGCGAGGAAGTGGGGCGGATGCGCAATGTTTACGAACTGCGCCGCAAGATCGGGATGGTGGCGCCGTTGCCCGTGGGGTTGCCGATGAGCATTTATGACAATGTAGCCTTTGCTCCCAGGTGTTCGGGGATGAAGTCAAAGAGCGAACTGGATGGGCTCGTTGAAAAGTGCCTCACCCAGGCGGCCCTTTGGGATGAAGTCAAAGAGCGGCTGGACAGTTTAGGCACGAAGCTTTCCGGAGGACAGCAGCAGCGGCTGACGATTGCCCGGGCGCTCTCGCATCAGCCCGAGGTCCTTTGTCTGGACGAATTCTCGATCGCCATCGATCCGGTGACCACCATGCGCATCGAGGACGTGCTCAAGGAATTGAAAAGTGAAATGACCATCATCCTCGTCACGAACCTCGTCCAACAAGCCAGGCGTTTGGCAGCCCGCACTTTGTTCCTATGGGAGGGCGAGATCGTGGAGCTGGGGAGCACGGAATCGATGTTCGGCCCCAATCCGAAGGACAAACGCACCTTCGATTACGTGAATGGCATTTTTGGATGAGCCGATGAAAAACGCCCCGCGCCCTTCCTCCCCACCCGCCGCCGGCAGCGACGCCATGGAAGACGGCATTGCTACTCGAGAGCTCAACTTGTGGTATGCGAAGTTCCAGGCGCTCAAAAGCATCAACACCCGGATCAAAAAGGGTGTCATCACTTCGCTGATAGGGCCCTCGGGGTGTGGCAAGACAACACTGCTCCGGTGTTTCAATCGCGTGAACGAACGTTATGGTTATGTCACCACGAAGGGCGAGATCAAGCTCCTTGGAAAGAACATTTACGACCCGGATGTGTCCCTGATCGAACTCCGCAGATCGGTCGGAATGGTCTTCCAGCGGCCCAATCCACTCCCGATCTCGATTTATGAGAACGTGATTTTCGGCCTGCGCATCCATGCCGATGGGGCGCTCAGGAAATCGGATTGCAATGACGCCGTGGAGAAGGCGCTTCAGGAAGTCGGTCTGTGGCGGGATCTCAAGGATCGGTTGCACGATAAAGCCATCGGCCTGCAACTCGAGCAGCAGCAGAAGCTTTGCATCGCCCGGCTGCTCCCCCTTAAACCCAAGATCATCCTGATGGACGAACCTTGCTCGGCGCTTGATGTGGAAGGCACGCGCGCCATCGAGGAGCTGATGTTTGAACTGAAGGGGCATTACACGATCGTCATCGTCACGCACAATATGGCCCAAGCGCGTCGAGCCTCTGACGAATGCATCTTCATGCTCATGGGGGAACTGGTGGAGCACTGCCGCACCGAGCAGTTGTTCCTGGCTCCCAAGAACCCGAAAACCGCGGAGTATATCGAGGGTCGCTATGGGTGACCCTCGCGGCTCGGACCTATTCTAAAAGAGGGAGCCCAAAGCCGACCCCGAATGCGCTGGGGGTCTTTCCAGTCAATAAACGTCGCGCTGGTATCGTTTTTGGGCCTTGAGCTGCTTTACATAATCCACGGCTTCGGCTTCCGATTTTCCTGCCGCCCGCGCGATGACGGCATGCAGGGCCGCGTCCACGTCCTTTGCCATTCTCGAGGCGTCGCCACAGACGTAAACGCTCGCGCCGTCTTCGAGCCATCGCCAGACTTCAGGAGCGTTTTCTATCATCCTGTCCTGGACATAGATTTTATCCGCCTGATCCCGGGACCACGCAAGATCGAGCCGAGCAAGGTGGCCGTCTTTATGAAACCCTTCGATTTCGTCGCGGTAGAGAAAATCCGTTGTGGACTTTTGATCCCCGAAGAACAGCCAGTTGCGGCCCGTGGCTCCCGTGGCGCGGCGGTCTTCCAAGAATGCGCGGAAAGGGGCGATG
>SYMW01000307.1 GCA_005805305.1 Verrucomicrobiales bacterium | reverse complement strand
GTAGGTGGGATAGATCTTCTTGTCCGGCGGGAACATGCCGACGCGGTGCAATTGCAGCCACTGCCGCGCGAAGTCGTCGATGAAGCGGCTGGCTTTGCTGTCCGCAAGCATTCTGTCCACCTGCTGCTTCAATCCATCGCCCTTGAGCGTGCCCTCGTTCGCCGCGGTGAAGAGCGCGTCGTCCGGCATCGAGCTCCAGAGGAAATACGAAAGCCGCGAGGCAAGTTCCGAATCGGTGAGGCGCTCGCGAACCACCGTGTCGCCCTCGACGAGGTAGATGAAGTGCCGCGAGGTCAACACGCCCTGCAAGGCCACGCGATAGGCATCGGCCAAGTTCTCGCCTGCCTCGCGTTCTTCGCGATACGATTTCAAATACTGCTCCAGCTCCTCCTTTTTCACCGGACGACGCCACGCGCGCTCGGCGAAGCGCTGCAAATGCTCCGCCACCACCTCCGGTGTGACGTCATTGGGCGGCATCACATCCTTGCGCCGCGATTTTTCAACTTCGGACACGAGCGGGCCTTCCCACTCGATCCAATCGAGAATCACCGTGGAGAAAAGGCCGTTGCCTTTGTCATCGAACATCTGCGGGGCGTTCGGATCCAGGAGCGCGGTCTCGCTGCTGTGAGTGAAGAGGTAACTATGGCTCGAGAGGGCATTGCGGAAGGCCGCGCCAAGTCTGCGGTCCACCACATCGGTGGCCACCACGCAGAAATCCAGCGATGTGGGCATTTCGAGGAATACCTCGAACTCGTGCACTTGCGGTTTGTCCTCCGGCGCCGTGATGTCGAACTCGATGAGCCCGTCCACCGTTTCCTCGCTCGTGGATTTGCCGATGCTCAGATGCGCCGTCTGCCCGCCTGGCGGACGAATGCCGCTGGCCTGGAGGCGGAGCTTGTAAAGCCCGCTGTGCTCCGGCCCCGTATTTCCGAACCAGTGAGGCGCAAGCGCATTCTGGGTCCGACCGGGAAACATCAGGTAACGCAGAGGACGCTTGATGGCGAAGCGGTCCAGCGCCGCCTGCTGGGTCTTGCCGCCGTTGTAACGCAGTTCCGCTGCCGTTTTGCGCACCTTGCGGGCCTCGCTTGTCACCGCTGGAAACGCACGATCCAGCACCAGCTCCGCCGCGCGGTAATAACGTTCCACATGCGAAGGCGAAAGAGACAGCTCCGACCCGATTCGTTCAAAGCCGTGCCACAGCGTGTCCTCATTCAGCTCGCCCGGCTTCGTGGGGTCAAAGCGCACCCCGAGCAGATCATAGACCGTGTTTTGATACTCCTTCCGGCTCAGGCGGTAGTGCGCCACCGCCGGCCGCGCCGCCATCCGCGCCGCTTTGCCCTCCTGGATACGCTCATCGAGACTCGTGACGAACGCCGCGATCTCCGGCTGGGTCGGTCGCTTCTCCTTCTTCGGCGGCATCTCGCCGGAATTCACCTGCTCCATCACCTCCGCCCAATGATGCGTGTCCGCGCCCATTTTGAAATCGCGAGAGAGCTTGTCGATGCGCAAGTCACCCTTCGACTTGTCGGGTCCGTGGCAACTGATGCAATGCTTGGTCAGGAAGGTTTCAAACGGTTCCGCTCCACGGACGGCACCCGCGAAGCCAAGGCAGGCTGTGAGGAGCATGCAGGACCGGGAGAAATATCCGGTATGAAACATCGTTGTTGTCAGTGTGAATTAAGCCAGAATTTCCCGCAACACCTCGCCAAGGACATCGGTGAGGCGGTAATCGCCGCCGAGGTGACGGTGAGTGAGCTTGAGGTGATCACTTGTTTTCCAAAAAGCGGAGCAGTGTCGTTTCATCGATCGCACCCGCCCCGCCGCGGCCCTCGCCCAGGGCCTGGTAAAGAATGATGGCGCCAATTAGGAGTAGGGACAGCGGCAACAATACGCCACTGCAAAAAACCGAAATGCGCCCTCGGAAATGAGGCTGCGGTGGTCAGGGGTTGGCGGCTGCTGGAGTTTTCTTTTTTTGCGAAATGCACCCAGTTCAAGCCCAGCACGCTGCATTTTTTTTGGGGGGGGCTCGGTGCGGGCGAGGCCGCGGGAACGAGATCGAAGTTGAGAACTGAGTTTGATTCTCTGGATGGAGGCTGGCATGCTGTGCGTTGTTGAACCTTCAGAAAGGGCCTTGAAGATGTCTGAGCAAGAGCACGCCTCCGTGAATGAGGAGACTGGGCTGGTTGATTTGCCAAGGCCGGTTCCACGGCGGGAAGAACCTCGACTGGAATCCCATCTTCCAGCGCCGGCGCAATCCCCTCTCGTGAGCTTGTCGCCGCCGGAACGAGTGCCTGCAAGGATGTTCGGGGACTTCCCCAAGACCGAGGCTGCCGCGCCCGGCGATCCATCGACCTTAGGCGAACAGACGGTCGGCGTGAAGATTGACGTGGACACGAGTGAGGTTGGGCGCGCGCCCTCGCTCCGGAGGATTTCGACTGAGGCAAAGCCGGAGGAGTTTGAGAAACATGTCTTGGGCCTCGAAGAGACAAGCAGCGTGCGAGAACGGCTGGAGGAATTGAGCGGTGATCTGGATCTCGAGTTCGTGCGAACGATGGTGTCGGATTTTATAAAAGAATTGCCTGTGCGGATAGATGAGTTGGAAGACTTGGTTTCGAATGTCCGGACGAAGGAGGCCCAACTCGCCTCGCACTCGTTGAAGGGGGTGGCTCAGACTTTCGGGTTAGGCGGGATGAGCCTGCTGTTTCAGGCGTTGGAGAGCGCCTCCGAGGCGGCGCAACCGGAACTCATGATGCGGCATTTGCAGGCCTTGCAAGAGCAGTTGACGCCCACGATCGCGAGGCTCAACGATTGGCTGAAGACAGAAGCGCAGGGTGGGCACTCTGGATGATCAAAGGTCCAGCAGCATGGGCATCCGGGCAAAAAACTCATGCCAGTCGATGGCCCGGTGGCTTAGAGGTTGGAGGTGGACCAGCACCGGCTCGGGCCCAGACGCGCCCAATAACAGGCGGCGCAAGGATGTATCCATCCAGTACCTGAGGGGAGAGGCGTGGCGCCGGCCGGCGGTGGCATACCAGTAAAGGATCGTGGTTTCTTCGGCTTTTTTGCGGACCGTGAGGATCTCCGCCGACTGGCCTTGTTCCGTGAATGGGGAGCGAGAAACCACCGACCATCCGCCGCCCCTGATGCAATAGGACGGATCGTGGATGGCGTGCCGGTTCTTGGTGCCATCGATGACCGTTAAGAGGATGGTTATTCCCCCCGCCCGATAGATGCGTTTGAGCACTTTCGCTTTGCCAAAAACCTCCGCTTCAGTGGCGTCCAGCTTGATGTTTTCACCCTTGAACCCAAGCCCGTTGAGAGGGAGTCTGTCGAGCCTGTCTGTTGCGGGATCGAGCGGGTAGTACTGCCAGAGCGCCATCAAAGCCATTGCGACGACGAGGAGGCTCCAGATTTTCAATCCGCGAGACTCATAAGGGGATTTCATGACGCGTTTTTTTGTTTTCCAGAGAGCGAGACCGCACAGGCGAGAGCGATGCACACCCTGGCTGCGCCGACGACAGACGCGGAGATGCCTAGCTGGCTTGCGGTCCAACCCGAAGCCGGCATCCACGAGCACGAGGCGGCAATCCACACCCATCTGGCTTTGGAGGCTGGGATGATGCTCGAAAAGGCCAGGGCCAGGCCTGCGTAGGCGAGCGCGTTGAGTTCGAGGATGCTTGAGGCAAGGGATAGGAGGATCGCGATGGCGCAGAGAGAGTCGCTGCAGCGGAATGTTTTCCACACCTCTTTTGGCGCGTTCTTCAGCATGCGCAGCATCCATGAGATCCAGATCGCGAATGCCAATGAGCCGGTGCGATCAAATGGGGAGTGTATCCAAGCTGACGGAAGGTTGTGGGAGAGGGCGGCGCAGAAAAGGACCGTCGCAATCCACGAGCCGTGGGTTTTCACGGATGGGCGTTCGTCGTGCACAGGACGCTTTTCTGGAGTTTAAAGAAAGGAAAACAGATGAGGAACATGCAAAGCACGACCAACCAGCCGCTGGTGTGATGAAACGGACCGTTGGCAAAGGTTGATCCCATGGTGAGGGCGGCGACGGAGAGCATCAGGATGCGCAATAGATTCGCGCACCAGGCAACTCCTATGAGCAAGGGCAAGTTCACCCAAAACAATTTGCGCGACCCGAACACGAGGTAGGCTGCCAAAGCGCCCGCGAGCAGGATCGACTGCAGAGTGTTCAGCCCGGAGCACGCCGCGTCGACGCTGATGGGGACGCCTTGGATCGAGAAGTGGGTTCCTTCACGCGCCACGGGAAACTGGAGCAATCGAAAGATGCCCGACGCAGCCCAAGACCCGCTGAGCCGAAACCACCATCCCACAAAGGCGAAATCCTGAACGATCCATGGGAACGACTGCCCGGCGACGGCGAGCAAGGGGAGGAGCTTTCGTCTCTCGGCCCCATCCAGGACCCCGTGGCACCAGGCCCAGACAGCGGAGAGCCAGGCAAGGGTCAGCACCAGGGTGATGTCCAGCATCACTCCAAGGATCCCGAGGAGAGCCGCGACGGTGGTCCAGGTTGAGTGAAGGGGCTTCGGATAGCGAGCCAGCCTCCACGGCCACCCGAGCCAGATGGCTAACGGGATCCCGGCGATGACTGGCAGAGTGTCCTCCGCTTTCAGCAGCCATGCCAGATCGCGGGTCCAGATGAAAGCCGCCCAGAGCATCAGGGCAGCCGCAGGGGTCAGGAACGCGGCTCCTAAACGGGTTGGAGGCGTTGGCTGTTCGAAGTTTTGTCGTGCCGCGTTCAAGTTTGTCCTATCAGGCCGGGACGGAAAGTCAATACGACCAGACCATGGATTAATCAATCCAAACCGTGTTTTCGAAGAGAAGCTACAGTGGCCGATTTGGAGCCTGGCCACAACCGGCGACTAGGCTTTGAACCGTTGTGCCACGGCCCCTCCGCGAGTGCCTTGGCTGGGGGGGAGTCATGCACTTGTGACGGGAGAATGAGGTCTGAGGCTTGATTGCCGACCAAGGTTCAGGCTAAGATCACGAGTCGTCGTTTACGAAGGCCAATGCACGGAACTAATAATGAAGCTCTTGTATGTCCATGAGCGGTTTGGAGCGCTCGCGGGCGCCGAGGCCAACGCGCACATCACCGCGACTGAGTTGGGCCGTCGTGGCCATCAAGTGGGGATCCTGCACGGGCCCTCGACCGGCAAGAACGAGGAGGGCTGGCGGAGCACTTTTCCGAATGCCTATCCATTGGGCTCGAGGGACACGGCTGACGCGGCTCGCGATGCGCTCAAGCGGTTTGATCCCGACGCGGTCTACGTGCATAAGATGGCGGACCTGAACGTGATCCAGGCCTTGGCCGAGAGTGGCCGGCCGCTGGTGAGGATGGTTCATGACCATGACATCTATTGCATGCGAAGCTACAAGTACAACTACTTCACCCGAGAGATCTGCACCCGTGCCGCGAGTCCCTACTGTATTTTTCCGTGCCTTGCATCGGTGGTTAGAAATCCCGGGGGAGGATTCCCGTTGAAGTGGGCGAGCTATTCGGAAAAAAAGCGGGAGATTGAGCTGAATCGTCGGTTCGATGTGATGGTGGTGGTGACGACCTACATGCGGGACGAGTTGCTGAGGAACGGTTTTGAGGAGAATCGGATCGAGATCCATGCGCCGGTGCCACGGATGGGTGATCCCGGTCTGAGGAGCAACTTTGGCGATCGCAATCTAATCGTGTACGCGGGGCAGATCATTCGCGGCAAAGGGGTCGATGTGCTATTGGAGGCGCTGGCTGAGGTGCGTGAGCCGTTCGAATGCATTATTTTGGGTGACGGCAATCACAAGGCTGAATGCGAAACGCTTTCAAACCGTTTGGGATTGAAGGACAAGGTCACGTTCAAGGGATTTGTGCCCCAGGAGGAACTGAAGCGTTATTATCGAGAGTGCTCGGTGGTGGTGATCAGCTCTGTGTGGCCTGAGCCCATCGCAACGATAGGTTTGGAGGTCATGCGCTACGCCTTGCCGGTTGTGGCTTTTGACGCGGGTGGGATTAAAGACTGGCTGCTGGATGGGAAGAACGGGATCCTGGTGCCCTGGATGGATCGAGGGGCGTTTGCGGGGGCGATCACGCGGCTATTGCGGGACAAAGCCCTCGCGCGGCGCATGGGCGAGGAGGGTTTGACTTTGGTGAGTGATCGTTACGATTTTGAGGGCTACATCGGTGATCTGGAGTCGATGTTTCAACGGGTGGCCTCCCGGCGTGCCAAAACGAGAAGGGAAGGATGACGCGATCGTGTCACCTCGCGGTTGTGGGTGGGAGCGGCTCTGGGAAGAGTTGGTTGGCTGGAAGGTTGGCGGACTATTTTTTTCCGGCAGCCCTGTCGATCAGCCTGGACAACTTCTATCGTGACTTGTCCCAGATGGACCTTGCCGAGCGTGAGAGAGTGAACTTTGACGAGCCGGCGGCTATCGACTGGGGGGGCGTCGCCACTTTTTTCGAGACCCTGGAGTTGAAACAATCGGCGCTGCTGCCGGTCTACGATTTTGGGACGCACACGCGGCGTGGTCAGGGTGTGAAATGCGAGTCTAAACCGGTGGTGATCTGGGACGGGCTATGGCTCCTGGGGCCGGATTGGCTGGGGGAACGGATTTGCTGGAGTGTGTTCGTCGAATGCCCGGCAGAGGAGCGGCTTCGTCGAAGAATCAGGCGGGATCGGTTGGAGCGTGATCGGTCCGAGGGTTCGGTGAAGGCGCAATTTTACGGGATGGTGAACCCGATGCACGACTTGCACGTGGAGCCGCAGCGCAACCGCGCGATGATGAGGGTGGTCTCGCCACCGGGAGAAGAGGATCTGATGAGGCTTCTGGCATCGGCGAAACGGCGAGTCAGCGAGGTTTTGGGAAGCACCTTGCCTTTATAGAGAGGGCCGCATGACCGAGGAGGAGCTTCTGGAAAAGATGACGCAACGCCTCGTCGCGGCCCAAACTCCTTGGGGTAGGGCACGGTTGCATTTTTATTTGAAGTGGAAGCGGCTCAGCTGGAATTGGGTGACTGGATTCGCTCATTTGCTGAAGCGGCTGTTCGACATGGTGATCAGCGTCATCGCCCTGGTGGTCCTGTCGCCGCTCTTTCTGTTGGTGGCCCTTTTGGTGAAGCTCGATGGCGGGCCCATCTTTTTCAGGCAAACCCGGTATGGCCTCAACGGGAGAGAGTTCGAGATGCTTAAGTTTCGTTCCATGGTGGTGGACGCCGAGGTTCGTTTGAAGGAATTGCTGGCTCGGAACGAAAAAAAGGAAGGGATTACCTTCAAAATGAAAGACGACCCAAGAATCACGCGCCTCGGCCGATTCATCCGAAAGAGTTCCATTGATGAGTTGCCGCAGTTTTGGAACGTGCTGGTTGGAGAGATGTCGATTGTGGGGCCACGCCCGCCCGTGAAACGCGAAGTGGACCTCTATCAGCAGCGGCATCGGCGCCGATTCCACGTCAAGCCTGGGATTACCTGTTTGTGGCAGGTGGGGGAGCGAACGGGTGGCGTGTTTGAGATTGGCGACCGCAACACGATCGATTTTGAGGAGCAGGTGAGTTTGGATGTGCGGTATATCGAGAGTCAGTCGTTCTGGAAAGATCTGTGGCTTCTGCTGAAGACCGTTCCGGCTATTATTTTTGGGAAGGGAGCATGAAAGCGGTTGTTATCTGTCCGGACAGACGTCCGGAAGTTTCGTTTCTGGCTCGAACCACGCCCTTGGCGCTGGTGCCGTATCTGGGGGCGCCCGTTCTGTTTCTTGTGTTGGCGGATCTGGCGGACCGTGGAGTACGGACGGTCACGATCCTGGCGCCGGATCGACCTGATCAGATTCGCCTCGCGGTCGGCCGCGGGGAGCGATGGGGGATGGCGGTGGAGGTTTTGGCTGAAGGAACGGAGCCAGGGGTTGCGGAGGTGCGGCGGCGTTTTAGCGTGGGTGGGCCTGGTTGGGTGGGGGAACCTTATGCGGTGGTGATCGCCGACCGGGTTCTGGAGGAGGGCCGAGAGAAACTGTTTTCTGGGTGCGGGATTTTCCATGGTGCGGCCGTTGCGGGAATGGGGGCGGCCGGGGCAAGACGGGTGGGGATGAGGGAGGCGGTTCCAGGGGTTTGGGTGGGGTTGCGCGTCAAGGTGGACTCAACGGCGAAGGTGGTTCCGCCTTGTTGGATTGGGAATGACGTCTGGGTTCGAGGTCGGGCCACCGTGGGGCCCGGGACGGTTATCGAGGAGTCGGCCTTGGTGGATCACGACGTGGAAGTGGTTGGGAGTTGGGTTGGGCCCAGGACTTACTTGGGTGCCATGGTGCATCTGCGGCATTCGATGGCATGGTCGGATGGGTTGTTCAGCCTGGACACGGGGTCGTTCACGGAGATCGTGGATCCTTTCCTCATTGGAGATCTGAGGGGAGCGCCCGGGTTCGCGCGGGGAAGCCCGTGGCATGGAAGGGCGGCGGCATTCTTGATCATGGTGGTCACATGGATTGTCCCCATAGTGGCGTTTTTCAAGAAGCGCGGCGGGCGAGAAGGGCTGTTTCTGAAGAAATCCGCGGTGGTTCCCGCGGCGGTGCTCTCCGGGAGCTCCGTGCGTGAGATGAGCTACTGGGAGTTGGAGGGTTTTTCCGGATTGGCACGGCGGTGGCCGCAGTTATGGAACATTGTGCGCGGAGAGTTCACGTGGGTTGGGAACAGACCTTTGACCCGGGAGCAGGCCTCATCGTTGGAGACTGAGTTTGAGAAGCTCTGGCTGACGGCGCCGATTGGGCTGGTGTCCTTGGCGGATGTTCACGGCTGCGCCGGCTCGTTTTCCGACGAAGAACGGGCGCATTCGAGCTACTACGCAGTCAGAGCGGGAGCCAGCTTGGACCGTTCTGTTTTGGGCTGGCTTTTGAGGCGGTGTTGGCCAGGATGAACTCGCAACTATGAGGATGCATCAACGTGAAGATGGAACTTTTGAAGTCGGGGGTCTTGTCGAACTGGCCGCGTTGAACGCCGCTCAGGTTCGAGATGAAATCAAGAGCCGCATGGGCGCCGATTGCCTGGCCCTCGAAATGGATCTTGCGAGCGTTACTTTTCTGGACAGCAGCGGGCTTGGCACCCTTATCTCACTCCACAAGGCCCTCCGCACTCGCGGTGGGGAGTTTCGCATCGTCAACGCGGCTCCGAATGTCCTCCAAATCCTCGAGCTGACGCGGCTCCATCGCGTGTTTCAGATAATTACGCGTTAACAGACGCGTATTGTGGACATTGTCCTGTGAGCACCCCTGGAGCGGCATCGCTGAGGTCGGCATTCCGATCCGTCATTCAAATCGAAGCGGGTTGCGATTTTGTTTCCATCAGGAAGGCGTCGGAGACGGTTCAGTCGTGGCTGGTGGAGCAAGGGTTGGCGGAACGCGAGGCTGCCTCGTGGGAGCTAGTTTTGGCGGAGGCGGGGAACAACGCCGTGGAGCACACATCGGTGGAGGCCAAGAGCCTCCCGGTTGGGATTGAGGTCATCTGCTCCGATCGAGATGTCGTGGTGAGGGTGACCGACCATGGCCCTGGCTTCGACTTTCCGGAGGAGGTTGAGCTGCCGGACTTGGATAGCGATGGTGGCCGGGGGTTATTCCTGATCAAGTCCCTGACCGAAAGCTGCCGTTATCTGAGAGGTCCAGGGGGCAATGTGCTCGTGCTTGAGCGATCTCGAAGCGAGCGAGCCCCCGACGACTCGCTTTCGGTGGGGTTGTTGCGGCTGCGACTGGCCGAGGCGGAGCGGGCGCTGTCGGATATGACCGAGGAGCTGTCATCGAACTACGAGAGTTTGGTGGCCCTGTTTCGCTACAGTGGGGAGCTTGGGGCGTCGGCCAATCTGTTGGATTTCTCAGGCCGGATTTTGAGTGACCTCATGACTCTCACAGGAGCGGACGCCTTGATTTTCAGGGTGGCGGGGTCGGGCCAATCGGTTTTGCAGACCTTCAGGAGTTTTCCACCCGATGGGTTCGGGGGAGGCCCACCCATATCGATCGCCGACGTTGCGGGTTCGATCGAGGCACACGCGGCGAGTTGTTGCGAGGATGTTTGGTTTGGAGTCGAGCGGCCTCTTGGAGCGCGGGATCCCCTGGCCGGCGCAAAAGGTCTGGTCTCGGGGCTTTGTCATCCGGCTTTGGTCGCGGGCCAGCTCATAGGAACGGTGACCCTCGGGTATGCGTCGGAGGACCCTCATCTGACGGCGGCCAAGGTGAACCTGCTCCACACGTTCGTCGATTTTCTTGGCATCCAATTTGTCAACGCACGGCTCCAGGACGAGCGGACACGCGCCCGGGTGACTCGCCGGGAATTGGAAATTGCGGCGAACATCCAGCGATCGCTGCTGCCATCGGAGGCGCGGGTGCCGGCCCCGTTCACCATCGCGGGAACGTGCCGCAGCGCGCTCCAGGTGGGAGGGGATTTGTACGATATCGTCCCTGCTGGCCCGGACGGGCTGATGCTGGTGATCGCGGATGTCATGGGAAAGGGAGTTCCGGCAGCCTTGTTGGCGGCGATTATTCGGACGGCCGTGCGGTCCATGCCACAGCTCTTTCGCAAGCCCGGTGTGCTTTTGAAAACATTGAACCAAATCTTGTACGAGGATTTTTCAGGCGCAGACATGTTTGCGACTGCGAAGGTGGCATTTCTCGATTTTTCAAACCGCTCGTTGACCTCTGCCAGCGCCGGCCACTGCCCTCTGCTCGTTTGCGCCACGCGGGGAGCCTCCGCGGCGAGTTCGGTCGAGGCGGGGTTGCCATTGGGCATCGAACGGGAGGTCGACTATCCCGAGGCGCGTTGGCGGTTGGGCGATGGGGGAGCGGTGTTGATTTACACGGACGGCCTGACTGAGGCGCGAAATCCGGCGGGAGAAATGTACGGGGATGTGCGATTAACCCATGACTTTGAAGAGGTTTTGAGGGCAACCTCAACCGCGGGCGACGCATCGTCCGAGCTTCTGCGCCGGCTGAAAGCATTTTGTTCGGATGCGCCGGCGTCCGATGATCAAACTCTAATCCTTTTGAGACATTGTTGATGAGCTCCACCGCGCCATTGATCCAGATAGCCGACGACGAGGTTTTCATGCGGCGGTTGTTGGAGGCCACTCTTAAGAAGGGAGGTTACCAGGTGGTTCAGTCAGCGACTGGCGTGGAAGCCTTGGAAGTGGCGGCTTTGCGCAAGCCGGACCTTATCATCATGGACGTGATGATGCCCGGGCTGGACGGAATGGCCGCGCTCCGCCGGTTGAAGGGGGACGAAGGGACTCGGGCTATCCCGGTCATCGTGCTCTCCTCGAAGGGCCATTCATTGACTCGCGTTGAGGCCGAGAAAGCGGGTGCGGTGCTTTTCTTCACCAAACCCTTCAGCCCGACAGAGTTGCTGAAAGAAGTGAAAGAGATACTCGCGCGAGGCGAAACTTAGCTTAGCCAACAACATATAAGAGGGTGTTGGCGGTGTTTTGGTGGTTTTTTGGAAAACTATGAAACCGGTGCTGGCCTTGTTTGTGATGATCGACGCGATGGGCTGGGAGATCATTCGAAACGATTCATTCGCGGCGAAGATTGCACCGACCCGCAAGCGTTTAGAGTCTGTGTTTGGCTACAGCTCTACGTGTGTGCCGTCGATCTTATCGGGGAGATGGCCTGACCAACATCGGAACTGGTGTTATTTTGTTTATGATCCGGAGCGCAGCCCCTTTCGTATTCTGCGCCCCCTGCGGTGGCTTCCGTCAGCCTTGACGAGCCGCAGGATCGTGCGCCGGCTATTGACGAAACTTGTGAAGCGCCACCTGAATTTTCGTGGCTACTTCGATCTCTACAACATTCCGTTTAGATACATCCATCTCTTTGATTTCACAGAAAAAAAGAGTCCCCTTCAACCTGGGGGAATGAACCGCGGGCCGAACATTTTCGACACGATGGTCGAGCGAAAAATCCCTTATTTTGTGAGTGATCCGGCGCGGACCGACGAGGAGAACCGGGACCAGTTGATCGCGTCGATCGGCGGGGGCGGGATCGATTTCGCTTTCTGCTACTGGCCGAGTTTGGACGGGTTGCTTCACATGGCTGGCAACGACTCACCGCAGATCCCGGAGAAACTGCGCGTGCTGGAAGAGTGGTTGGGCTCGGTGATGTCGGCGGCCCGGGCGCAGTATGCGGAGGTGAAGCTTTACGTGTTCAGCGATCACGGGATGGCGAACTGCGATGAGCTGCTGGATTTGAAGGCGCGCATGGACGCGCTTCCGTGGAAGATGGCTCGCGATTACGCGGTGGTCTACGATTCGACGATGGCCCGTTTTTGGTTTTTCAATGAAGACGCGCGGCGGTCCATCACGAGCCAGCTCGAAACCGTGCCCCAAGGAAGAATTGTTCCTGACGAGGAGTTGAGGCGAATGCACGCTTTGTTCGATGACCGCTATTTTGGAGAGGTGATTTTCTTGGTGAAGGAGGGCGTGTTGATTGTTCCGAGCCACATGGGTGAGAGGCCTATCCGGGCCATGCACGGTTATCACCCCACGGACAAGCACAGCTTTGCGAGTCTGCTGACGAACCAGAGTTCGATCCCGGAAGAGATCACCCACATTCCACACATCCATCGATTGATGCTGGCGGAGTCCTCGGCGGCAGCGGCGGCCAACAAGAGACGAGGCGAGGGCGCGTGAAATCGGGCGCTGTCGCGAGGAGTGTCCTGTCGGGAACGCTTTCGAACTATGCAAGTGTGTTCGTGCGGATGGGGCTCGGCGTTGTGACCTTCCGTTTGTTGTACCAAGGGCTGAGCAAGGAAGAATTTGGATTTTGGTCGCTGCTTTGGAGTGTGTTTGGATACGGCGTCTTGCTCGATTTCGGTTTTGGTTACGCAGCCCAAAAACGGGTGGCTGAACTGAGCGTCAAGAAGAACTGGGACAGCTTGGGGAGGGTGTTGAGCAGCATTGTTTTCTTTTATTTCGCGAGCGCCGCCATCCTCGTTTTGGTCGCGTCTTTCTTCTCTGGGCAGCTCGTGGGCTTCCTTGGGGTCTCTGTTGAGAATCGGGAGGTCTTTCGGGGATCCCTGTTCTTGTTTGTGCTGGGGATGGGGTTCGCCTTCCCGCTGGGGATTTTTCCGGAGGTTTTGCGGGGGCAACAAAGGTTGTGGGTGGCCAACCTGATTTCGATGGGCGGGATGATCGCGAATTTCATTGGTGTCTGCGCGGTGCTTTGGTTCAAATTGGGATTCAACGTGTTGATCGGATTCTCGTTGGCGTGCGTGTTGATCCCTGACGCGGTGGCGATGATTCTGGCGTTGCGCCATATGCCCGGGGTCAAGCTGTCATGGAGACTGTTCTCCATGGCGCAGGTGCGGGAGACGAGTCGATTTTCGTTGTACGCTTACCTGAACATGCTGAGCAACATTCTGAGGAATAAGACGGACCAGTTGGTTGTTGGGTCAGTGCTGTCGGTGGGGGCTGTGGCGCCCTACCAGGCGGGCGGGAAGGTGGGGGAGATGTTTCATCTGCTGACGCGCCAGATTTCGGAGGCGCTTTCGCCCGCGGCGGCGCATCTGCACGCGTCGGGCGATAGAGAAGCGCTTCGGCGGATGCTGGTGAGCGGGATGCGCTGGAGCGTGATGGCGGCCACTCCTCTTTACATTGTATCGGCCCTCTACCTCACGGGGCTCGTGCGTTTATTGACTGGGGAAGTTACCCCCTCGATGGAAACGGTGTGGGTGGGGCACCTGTTGTTATTCTGGTATTGGTCTCTGGTGGTGACGCATCTGGTGTTCAAGCGCATGTTCATGATGGCCGGGCAGGAGCGGCGCATGATGTGGCAAGGGGTCACCGAGGCTTTAACCAACCTTGCCTTAAGCGTTTTCCTGACATGGCATCTGGGCAGCATCATGGGCGTGGCGATCGGTTCGGTGATTCCAACCTTTCTGTTTGGGTGGGGCGTGCTTTGGCCTTGGGCGGCGGTCGAAGCGGGACTCACCCGGTTTGCCCTCTTTCGCCGAGTCGTCCTGGGGAGCGTGGCGGGCTGCGTCCCGATGTTGATAGTGGGATTGCTGTTGCGTTACCAATCCTTCTGGGCCAGCGGTTCCACAACGCTCCTTGTTCTGGTCGAGGGCGGTTCGGTTTTTGCCGTGGGTTTGGCCGGATTATGGACTTTCAGCCTGGACGCCACGGAGAGAGCGCAGGTTTTGGAAAAAGTATTGAAACGGTCTCCGCGTCAGGGAGCCTGAACGAAAACACAAGTTTGCATGCCTTCAACGCGTCTAAAACTCCTCTACGTCGACGTTCCATTTGAGCGTGAGGCGGGAGGGGATAAGAACCGTAGTCGGTTTCTTTGGGACGCCTTGAGGGAGGAGTTCGACGCGTCCCTCGGCCTGACGATCGACGATTCAACGCGCGCCGCGCTGGCGCGGCATGCCTCAGTTCCGTCGATCACGGGCGAATGCCGGCCGGCTCCGTGGGGGCGGTCGCAGTCCATCCCCGCATTCGACAAGCGGGATCGCGAGGCGTTTGCGCGGTTTGTGAGCGGGGGCGGGTTCGACGTGGTGTTCAGTCGGTTCTGCGTGTCCTGGGAATTGTTGAAGGCGCTTCAGGCGGCCTCTCCAAGAACGAAGGTGATTGTGGATGTCGACATGGTGTCATCGAGGCTCGCACGGCTTTCATGGCTGTCGAAGAGGGGGTTTAGGAATCGTTGGTTTTTATTCGAGCACTGGAAATTGGCCCTGTTCGAACGGAGACTCTTCTGTGAGCCCTGGCTGTTCTTGTTTACCAACCCGGACGAACTGGAGTGGGTTAGGAAACAATCGGCTCCTCCGGGCGGGCCCGGTCAGTTTGACTGGCTGCCGAATATCATGCCTCGGGAGGAATCGTTGTCGGACGTGGGGCGGGAGCCGGTGGTGCTGTTTTTTGGGGCCTTGGATTCGGCGGCGAATCGCGACGGGTTCCTTTTTTTGTTGGACGAAGTGTTTCCCTTGATCAAGCGAGCGCTGGAAGAGGCCGGGGCGCGGATACACGTCGCCGGAGCCAATGCTCCTCCAGGGTTTGGGGAGCGAGCCAGGGAGGTGGGAAATGGGAGGATCGTGTTGCTGGGGCGGGTGGATTCGATGGCTCGAACCATCGCGAGTTCGCTTTTTGTGCTCCTGCCACTCCGGGTCGCCTCGGGAACGCGCACGCGGATTCTTGAGGCGGGGGGCGCCGCGAGGGCCGTGGTCACGACACCGATTGGGGCCGAGGGGTTGGGGCTGGGAGAAACCGTTTTGATTGGCACGACGGCGCGTGAGCTGGCGGATCACACGATCCGGTTGCTTCGGGACCGGGACGCGGCCGCAACGCTCGGGGTTCAATTGAAAGGGCGGTGCCAAGCACTGTATCTTCCGGAAGCGGTTGCGGCCAAGCTCTGTCTTCGCGTCAGAGCCTTTGCCGCGCCGCAGTCGGCCCATGAGGTCTAACGCATGCGAGTGGCTCACGTTCTTCGAAAGTACGTTCCCCGTGAATGGGGCGGCACGGAGTCCGTGTTATTGCGCCTCTTGCGGGGGTTGCGCGCTTGCGGAACTCAGGGAGTCGTGTTTTGCCCGCGGGCAGAGGGCGACCTGGGGCGGGACCCGATAGCTGAAGACGGAACCGAGGTCCGGCGCTACCGTTATTTCTTGCCCATTTCAGGAATTTCGCGGGCCCAACGCGAGCAATTGGTGCGTCTCGGGGGGAACTTGATGTCTTTTGACTTAGGAGGGCAACTCTGGCGGGAGCCTTCGTTGGATGTGATCCACAGCCATGCGTTGAACCGGCTTGGAGCGATGGCCTGGCGGGTGGCGAGGCGACGCGGAATTCCCCTGGTGCTCACGATCCATGGAGGGGTCTACGATTTGCCCGAGGCGGTTCGCAGCTCGCTCACGGAACCCTTGAAGGGCGGGTTCGAGTGGGGACGTGTTTTTGGGTGGCTTTTGCAATCACGCAACCTTTTGGACAACGCCGACGCGGTGATTACATGCAACCCGCGAGAGGCCGAATTGGTCGCGGCGAAACACCCTGGGAAACGTGTGGTTGTTCAGCCCCACGGCGTGGAGACAGCCCGGTTTTCGGAGAATCACGTCGAGGCGGCGAGGACGGCGTGTCCGCGGCTCGTGGGGAAGAAGGTCGTTTTGGTGGTTGGCAGGGTGGACCCCGCGAAGAACCAGGATTGGGTCGTGAGCCAGTTTCGAGAGGTTCTTGCCAGGCACCCGGGTTGTTTGCTTGTGCTCGCGGGTGCTTGCACAAATCCAGTGTATCGCGCCAAGCTTGCCGCTTTGGTGGAGAGCAGCGGGCTTGCGGGGAATGTTCTCATGACGGGCGGGATTGAGCCCGGGAGCCCGGTGCTGGCGGGGTTGATGCAGTTGAGTGATGTGCTGGTCGTGCCGTCGCTTTCCGAGACCTTCGGCCTGGTGATCCTGGAGGCTTGGGCCGCGGGCACGGCCGTTCTGAGTTCGAAGACTTCGGGGGCGTGTTCTCTGGTCCAGTCCGGGGTCAACGGGTGGCTCTTTGATCTGGCTGAACCGGCCGAGTTCCATCGGGGGCTTGACGAGATCCTGTCGAACCCTTCGCGACGAAACGCGGCTGTGGAGTTGGGAAGCCGCATCGCGAGGGATGATTATGACGTTCTGGTTCTCTCACGGCGGATTCGGGAGCTTTACGAGACCCTGGTGGAGATCAAAGGAGGCAACAGGTCATGAATTACGTTCTGATCCGGGACGACGACACACACGCGTTGACGCCGACGGACTATCTGGAGCGCCTGTATCACCCGTTCCACGAGCGGAAGCTCCCCGTGAACCTAGCGGTCATCCCCAACGTGAACACGGGCGTTCGCCGTCCCTGCGGGCGTCCCGAGGGTTTTCTTGAGCCTCCCATAGCAGGGCCAACCCGCAATGTAAGCGTCTCGGATAGTCCAGAGCTGCTGAGCTACCTAAAATCTCGTCCGGGCTATTGCCTGTTGCATCACGGTTACGAGCACGCCTATTTCGAATTCAACACCCCGGATCCATGGGATGCGGCGCGTCGGCTGGACGAGGGGAAGGAGCATTTTCGCAGGGCGGGATTGCGGGCGCCCGGAACTTTTGTGGCGCCTTACGACAAGTTGTCCAGGGCTTCGATGAAAGAGGTGTCCCGTCGGTTCCGAGTGCTTTCAACGGGTTGGTTTGAGCTGGGCAGGCTGCCGGTGGCATGGTGGCCGAGATACGCCTTTCGGAAGCTATTTCGTAAACCGCATTGGCAAGCAGGCGGCTTGCGGTTGCTTTCGCATCCGGGCTGTTTGCTGTCGTTTCATCGGGATTACGCGACCATGCTTGATTCGATCAAGGCGGCGTTGGATCGGACGCGGCTTACGGTGCTTGTGACTCATTGGTGGGAGTACTTCCGGGACCAATCGGTGGATCAGCCTTTTATCGATGTGTTGCACCGAACCGCTGAGTACCTCGCGAACAGAGCTGATGTCAGAGTCCTTCGGTTCGAGGAACTGGAAGGGGAGCGAACGCCGGTCGATGAAACGGAGTTTGCGTTGCGATGAGCGATCAACCTGTCAGCATCATCATGCGGTCGTTCAACGAGGGATGGGCGCTGAAGGAGACCCTGCCCGCGCTGAGGGCTCAGTCGTTGCGAAGTTGGGAGCTGATTGTCATCGACTCTGGCTCGCGGGATGGCTCGCAAGAATTGATCCGCTCGATGGAGCCCGCTCACTTCATTCAAATCACACCGGCTGAATACAACCCAAGTCGAGTGATGAACCAAGGGATGCGGTTGGCGAGGTCGGGGGTCTGCATTTTCTTGAACGCGGACGCCACGCCACAGGGGCCCAACTGGCTCAGACCTCTGGCGGCTGCCCTCGAATCGGACCGGGTCGCCGCGTGTTTTGGAAGACAGATTCCAAGGCCGGACTGTCAGGCCGTCTACGCGCATGATTACGAACGGTGCTTCGGCGATTCCCGTGAATCCGCTGGTTGGGATCATTTCTTCAGCATGGTGAGCAGCGGTTTGCGCCGGGATATCTGGGTGTTGAGAGGGTTCAGGGAAGACCTTCAGTACGCGGAGGATGACGAATACACCCGCTGGTGCAAAGCCTCCGGTTATGAGGTTCGTTATGTCCCGGAATCGGTGGTCATGCACTCGCACAACTACACGCCCGAACAGGCCAGGAAGCGGAGTTTCGGCGATGCGCGCGCCATTGGAAAAGCGTGGAAGGGATCGCCCGCCGATGTTGGTTGGCCGAGGACGGTTATTCTCGGCTGGCTTCGAGATGTCTTGAGGGATTTGGGCTATTGCCGTCGCACCGGACGGTTGCCTGAATTAGCGCACGCGGCGCGTGTCCGGTGGAACCAGCGATTGGGGCGGTACGCTGGTTTTCGCAAAGGCTGGGCGGAGCGTCACGGACTCGTCGACCATGGGTGAGGCTCCCTCCAAACGCTTTACTCGTGACGGGGGATCCGAGGTTGAATCCTGGCTCGCCAAAAATTGTCGAGAAGTGGTGGAAGGCGTAGGGCGGATCGTGCCCGAGGAACGCCTTGAGGGTGTGGTTTTAGGAGGCGGCTACGGACGGGGCGAAGGGGGAGTTCTCAGGGAGGCTGGGAGGGAAGCGCCCTACAACGACATGGAATTCTACGTGTTTGTTCGAGGCAGCGCCCTGTTGGCGGAAAGGGCATTTCGCGAACCCCTGCGCCATTTGGGGCACTCCCTCTCGCCCCGGGCGGGACTCGAGGTGGAGTTCAAGGTGCTTTCGATCGACAAGTTGCGGCGCAGCCGGCCTTCCATGTTTTATTACGACTTGGTAGCCGGTCATCAAGTTGTGAGCGGGGGCGAAGGGCTCTTTGAAGGATGCCGGCACCACCTGGCCCCCGAAAAAATCCCCACGCACGAGGCGACGCGCCTGCTGATGAATCGGTGCTCAGGCCTGCTCTTTTCGGCATTGAAACTCCAGGCGCGACCTTTCGAGGAGGAGGAGTCGGATTTTGTGGGCCGCAATCTGGCCAAGGCCCGATTGGCGTTCGGCGATGTCCTGCTGACCGCGCTCGGGCTCTACCACTGGAGCTGCATCGAACGACATTCCCGATTGCGGGGCCTTTCAGGCAGGCCGGAGTTCGCGCTGGATCCCAGTCGGGCGGAGTTGGTGGAGTTGATCCGTTGCCATGGCGAGGGTGTGGAGTTCAAACTGCATCCGACGAGGGAGAAGGGATCCGCGGATAAGTTCGCGAAAGAGCATCGTTTGATCTCGGAAATCGGCCGCCGTCTGTGGCTATGGCTCGAGGGTTACCGCTTGGGTTGCGCCTTCACCAACACCGCTGACTATGTGGCCTGGACCGGGGACAAATGCCCTGAAACGAACCGGATGAGGAATTTGCTCATCAACCTCCGTGCGTTTGGGTTGAACGGCGGCGGGCTCCTGGAATCCACGCGCTATCCTCGGGAGCGATTGCTCAACGCACTCTGCATTCTTCTCTGGAGCTCCCCTACTGTCCAGGAAGGAGGGCGAAAGCTCTCGATCGAGGAGATCGGGTTTTTGCGGCGAGAGTTGAAGGCAACGGCCGCCACCAATGATTTTGCGGGGTTGGTTGGGGCTTATGAAGCCATTTGGAGCCGTTTCAATTGACCATGTTTGAAACACTCAAAGCAGATCTGCGGAGGAATCTCCAAGACTACCGGCCCACGGGGCTGTTTCGAACCGTCGCGCTGTGCCTGACCCTCAATAGCGCGCATGCGGTGATACTGCTGCGGTTCCAGCTCTGGTGTGCGCGGCACCGGCTCCCAACATTCGTTCCCGCGAAGATTCTGTTCTGGTTCTTCAAGATCGAAGTCAGCAAGCACGCCGCGATAGGGCCCGGGTTAAGGCTCCCCCATCCCATGGGAATCATCATCGCGCCGGGGACCGTGATAGGACGCAATTGCGATCTCTACGCCGACGTTCGGATGGTCCTGTCACACGGCAATCCCAAGGGACCCGTCGTCGGAGACCACGTCTTTCTGGGCGATGGCGCCAAGATTGTCGGGCGCGTGGCGGTGGGTGACCACGCCGTGATCGGCGTTTCGAGCGTCGTGACAAAGGACGTTCCGGCGTGCGCCACCGCGGTGGGCGTTCCCGCGAAAGTCATCAATCCTCAGAACGGTCGAAATCTCGAATCGGATTAGCTCGATGATCAGACTCCAAGAAACCTTGACAGCCAACACGCCATGAAAGTCATCCTCACCGGCATCACCAGCTTTAGAAATCACGGCGTGGAAGCCCTCGTCACGACCCTCATCGAACAGTTGCGCAAACGTCTGCCAAACCCGTCCTTTCTCGTGTTGGATCGCGGTCCCGAGTATGACGAATCCAGGCTGAAGGCGGATGACGTGAAGTTCGCGCTCGATCTCACCGCGAAGCCGCACTACAGCAGCCGGCTGCGCAGGGTGATAATCAGCCTCTCCAACACCGTTGAGGCGTTGGCTCCGGATTTCCAAGCGCTGCTGAGGGAATTTCAGGATGCGGATTTGGTCGTGGCCACGGGCGGGGATGTCTTTGCATCGGAATACGGCCACCAGTCTTTGCTGGGGCATTTGGCGCCATTGAAGACGGCGCTTGCGTTCAAGAAGCCTGTTTTCTTTGCCGCTCATTCCATCGGCCCATTCAAGAACGCATCCGACCGGAACGCCTTTTTGGAGGTCGCCACTCATGCGGCGGGAATCTCGGTGCGGGAGGGACGATCCTACGACTATCTCATCAACGATTTGCAATTGCCGAAAACACTCGTGACGGCCACGGCCGATCCTGCCTTCCTGCTCTCGAAGCCCGCGAAACCGTGGCTGGATCGTGTCCGTGCCTACCACGGTTTCGCCGATGGGCGTCCCGTGGTGGCGATCAACCCCAGCCAGGCAATTTGCAACTGGATGCAGACCGACGACGGCCAACATCTGAAGGTTTGGCGCGCGGCCGTCAGAATGATTTTGGATGAACTTGGCGCCAGCGTGATTCTGATTCCCCACGTGCAGGAGATCTCGCCCAAGAACGACGACCGGGTGCTCTGCACGGAGATCCTCCGGCACTTGGACTTTGACCCCAGGGTGCAAATCGCTGGCGGAGATTATACGGCGAGCGAGTTCAAAGGAATTATCAGCCAGTGTGATATGGTGGTTTCGGAGCGAATGCACGCGTGCATCGCAGGACTCTCGAGCGGGATTTGCACCGTGGCGATCGGTTATTCGGTCAAGGCGGAGGGCATCCTCTGCGATTTATTCGATCCGGTGGACGTCCGAAATGGATTGCTGCTCCCGATCAAAGAATTCTTGGATGAGCGGATCGCGCTCGATGCGATACGAAAAGGCTGGACCATCCGTGAGACGGTTCGGGCAAGGCTTTTGGAAACACTCCCGGCTGCTCAGAACCGATCGGCGCTGACGTTCGACCTGATTGCCCGCGGGATGGGGGTGGATGTGCCAGTCACTCTTTGATGGATGAGGTGGTTCCGAAAAGGCTTTGCCAGAAGGAGATTTGGGTGTGGGCCTCGATTTGTTTGTCGGGCCAGAGCCGCAGTGTGACCCGATATCCTGCCCCTGATTCCACGTAGCCTCCTTCCCAAGCCCAGGGAGGATCGGTTAAGAATTCTAATTGGATGGAACTTTCACCGCCAGCCCTGGTCTGAATGCGGAACTGGACGGAGGATTCTTCGGCGATGCTCCCGAACGAAGCGGTTTGTCCGCAGGACCGGATCAGGATCGGAGGAGTGGGCATGCCGGTTTGATTATAAAGGACAATCGTTGAGGTGCGGGATCGAGTCCAAGCGATGGCGATGGATCCCAGCATAAATCCAAACATCAACGAAGGTAAGAGAACCCTTTTTAATCTCCACAGGCCGCGTGCCTTTTTCTCTGGCTGGCGCTGGTTCATAGGCTCGGTGGTTTTGGTTGCCCGGTGCCCGGAATTGATTTTAAGTTGCCAACATCACCCACCCATTAAACTATGGCCGCCTTGGCAAACAACTCGCCATGGCATATCCTCAGCGACCATTGGAGTGGTTCATTAATGAGTTAATGAGTTAGGTGCCGGGCCATGTC
>SYMW01000306.1 GCA_005805305.1 Verrucomicrobiales bacterium | reverse complement strand
CCCTGCTTGAAAGGAGTTCGGAATCGGCCATGAGGGTGCTTCATCTGGTCGGAGCGGCTGAAGACCATGGCGGCATCCTGTCCGTGATCCGCAACTTGGATCAGGCAACCCGCCCTTTGGGCTGGTCTCATGCGGCCTGGGTGCGGGAAGAATACCGGGAAGTGCGAACGCCCCCACTCCACTATTTGCGAACGCGGCACCTGTGGAGCGAGCACCCGAGTCATGCCGCCCTTTTCTGGAGTGGATTGAGGGGTTGCCTCGAACTGCGGCGATTGGTGCGCGGGGGGCTTTTCGACGTGATCCATGCCCATAGCCGAGGTGGGTTCGTCACGGCTTTGTGCCTGGCGCTGTTCTTCCGCAGGCGCGTCGTCTTCACCAATCATGCCTATGCGCGCCGAACGAGCCTTTATCGCGCCGCCGCACGCTTGCGACACTTCCATACCACCGTGCTGACGCCTAACATGGCGCGTCATTATGGGTTGGGGACCGGGTTCCACCGGGTGAGTGTGATCTCGGAGTGCTGCGCGGATTCCTGGTTTCAAAAGCCCCTCGCCGGCGCCACGAGGGCGAACGGCAATCCCCGGATCATCCGATTTGCTGGCATTGGAAACTTGCTCGCGTGGAAAAAGTGGGATCTCATCGTGGAGGCCTTGGCGGCACTGCCCAAGGGCTGTCTCGACCGGCTTGAGTTCGCGATCTGGGGGCCCACGCCAAACCTGCAGGAAGCGCGAGCCTTCGAGGCCAACCTGAGGCATCGGGTCGCCTCGCTGGGCGTCGGGCATTGCTTCAAACTCATGGGGTCCACAAACGAGGTTGATGCGGTTCTCCGCTCCGCGGACTGGTTCATCCTGCCGTCCACGAACGAACCCTGCTCGGTGGCATTGATCGAGGCGCTGGCGCTGGGATTGCCTGCGCTGGTTTCCAAAAGCGGGGGCAACGTGGATATCATCGAAGAAGGCGTCAATGGCGCGTTATTCGTTCCAGACGACCCGGGGGCGTTGGCGAGGAAACTCGAGGGCATCCTGAATTCCACGGTGGCCGCCGCCGGTGCCCAACGGATCCGGGAGTCAGTGCGGCATCGTTCCGCCACCGAAGTGGCTCGCCAGTTCGAGCCGGTTTATCGAAAGGCGGAACTCGCCGAGCCAGAGCCTGGGTGAGTCAAGAAAGACTTCTCCGACGTGATGAGTGGACCGCGCATCTCAGATTTTTCCGGTTCTTCTCGTAATCGTAATCCTAATCCTAATCCTAATCGGGGCTTCCCTCGTGCAACCGGTAATCGGAGTTGGCTTTAATCAAGGCGACCAGCATCGAAACGACGCTCCACAGGCGGTCCTTTCCAGGTAGAACATCCACCCCAGGACATCGGCCTTTGGCCACCAGAACATCCAGAGCAGCCGCGCTTTCCAAAGCAGAGCCACGGGCATTGTCAAAATATCGGCAACGATCGGCTCCTGTGAATTTTCCGTTGCCTTCCGCAATGTTCAGGAGGATGGAAGTGCTGGCCCGGTCTAATTGGTCGGTCACAGAGAGAGATTTGGGCAACTTCTGCAGGATCGGCTCAAGCCACGCGATGAAAGCCAAGGATACTTGGTAAACCTCCAGCTTCTCGTGGTCGAATTGGCGGCTCATGGGATTAAGATTACGATTACGATTACGAATAGGAATCGCGAGCAGAAAAACCTGAGAGGCGCACGATGAGTGGTCCGCTGTTGGCTCGCCCAGAAAGAGATTTCCCTTGCTCGGCAGGTTGGCGGGGAATTATTTTCACTCCCACCCACTGGTGGCGAACCGCGGCCCTGCTGACCCGCTGATCATGCTTCTAATAAAAAATAAAGGCCTCCGAATGATTTGCGGGGCCATCGAGACGTTTAATTTATTGACCCTGAAACTGTGGTGGAAGAACCCGTCCCGGGCGCGGGCGTTTTCGGGAAAGATTTTTCGAGACTACATGAGCCTGGTCGGGCGGGATCGATGGACCAGCCGCAGCATCAGCGAGATTTTGCCGAATGCGAAAGACAGCCGCATCGTGCTGGAGCACCTGCCGGGGGATGGCATTTTCAACCCGATCGACGAACTGGCCTACCTCGCCTTGATCACCCGCTATCTGGAGCCCAAAAAAGTGTTTGAGATAGGCACTTTCAGGGGCCGGACGGCATTGAATTTCGCGTTGAACTCGCCGGCCGACTGCATCGTCTTCACGATGGACCTCCCCTTGGACGATCGCGAGAGCCTCTCGAACCGCGTGAACGCGGCCGACGCCGCGATCATCAAGGCCAGCGAGACAGGACTCTATTATCGGGGCCGGCCCGAAGCGGGAAAAATCAAGCAACTCTACGGCGATTCCCTCGTTTTTGACTTTAAACCCTATGCCGCTTCGGTCGACTTGGTGTTCGTGGATGGGGCGCACGATTACCGCTGTGCCAGCAGCGATACACGAAACGCGTTCGAGATGGTCGTGGAAGGTGGTTTCATTGTCTGGCATGACTTTTCGAACTACGGGGATTACAACGACGTCACCCGAGCCGTGCTTGATTTGATCCCCAGTGGAAAAGTGATCCAAATCGAGAACTCGCAGCTCGCCGTCTACCGAAAAGAGGCCGGGGATCGCCTTCGGTCGCATTGACAGGGGGACGGTGGGCAGCCACCGGTTTCATTGCCGCAGTATCCGGATCTTGTGATTCTCCGTGTCTCCCACGAATACGCTCCCATCTGAGTCCACGAAAACACCGTGAGGATGAGCAAGGCTTGAAGCCGCACCGGGACCGTCAGGACCATCCCCGCGCTTCCCAGTTCCGGCGAGCAACTCCACGAATTGGGTTCGCAGATTGATTCTGCGCACGCTGTGGCTGCCGGTGTCCGCGAAATAAACATTTCCGTCCGGGCCGATGCTCAGCCCTTTTGGACCCGACAGCGTGGCTCGGAGGGCCGGGCCTCCGTTGCCAGTGAAACCGCTGACACCCGTCCCGGCGGCCAGGTGAAAACTGTCGGACGCCCGTTTCCAAACCAAGATTTGATTTCCTTCGCGCAACGCCAGCCAAAGATTGCCGTCCCGATCGAAATCAATCGCCCGCGGTCCGTTCAAGGAGGCGTTCCCGGCGGATGTACCATCGGGTGTCGCATTCCTCGCGCCGGTGCCCGAGAACGTGGTGATCAATCCCGAGGCCAAGTCCACGACCCGGATGCGATGGTTGCCGATGTCGCAGATAAAGAGTTTCCCGGAAGCATCGAACTGGATGCTGTGGGGCTGTTTCATCAGGGCTTTGGTGGCGGGCCCGCCGTCACCGCCAAACCCAGCGACGCCGGCGCCTGCCACCGTCCTGATCATCCCGGTCCGGGCCTCGACACATCGAACGATGTGGTTTTGCATCTCGACAAAATAGAGGTTTCCGGCCCTATCGAAGCGAACCTCGTAGGGTTCGTTCAGGGTTGCCTTGGACGCCGGGCCTCCGTCGCCGGAGTAGCCACGCTTTCCATTCCCGGCCACCGTCGAGACGATCCCGGCGCGGGATATTTTTTGGATTTGATGGTTTCCGGTGTCGCACACATAGAGAGCCCCATCGGGTCCGCGCGCGATCCCGAACGGGTCGTTAAACTGGGCCTGAGACGCGAAGGCTTCCGGGTTCGGCGATCCTTTGACGCCGGTGCCCGCAAAAGTCTTGAGCTGCCACGCTGCTTGGGCTTGGACGAGGAGCAGCGAGCAGATGAATGCGGACAAAATTGCCAGCACGGTTTGAATAGGTTACTAAGAGGTTCAGAAACCGAAAAAGGCGACACATTTTTCTGAATTTCTAGTAAGGCGGGAAATTTTTGGGTTGGCGGCCGGTAGTATCCTGTGGTGATGGAGGGGGCTGGGGTTCAGCGCCCGCCAATGGGATCGGGCTCCTCGGCGCCTTTCCGCGGCAGAAAGGGTGGGAGGACCAGGATTTCTCCGAGCCGCATTTGACAAGACTGGGCTTGGAGGGTGTAATCGCCGCCAATACGCCTCCGCTTGAAGATTCATCAAGAGCGGATGGCGAGACTCAACGAACGCGCGATTCAAGCGGCACCGACATGCTTACCTCCGGTTCACCCCAAGATCCCAGCACGCCCACTCAACCCTCGCCCCCAGCTCCTGTCACGGTCACAATGGGTGGCCATCCGTTTCGAGTCGTGCTGCTTTACCGGCGAAACTGCTCTCCTGACGAACGATTGGCGTGGGTATTGGAGAGGCATCTGATTCAGGAGGGGTTCGCGGTGTTCATCGACCGCCATTTGTCGATGGGAGTGAACTGGGCGGCAGAGATCGAGCAGGAGATTCGGACGGCGGACGCGGTCGTTCCATTGATCTCCGCCAGTTCCGCAACGAGCGAGATGCTCTCTTTCGAAGTAGAGAATGCCCATGAAACGGCCCAGTCCCAAAAAGGGCGGCCTCGTTTGCTTCCCATTCGGGTTGGCTTCACGGGCCCGATTCCCGAGCCACTTGCGGGCATCTTGGATCCGATTCAGTACTTGTTGTGGGAGGACCGGGGCGATGACACGCGGGTGGCGGAAGCGCTCACGGCCGCGCTACGATCCATGGCGGTGGCGAAGCCGGTGGTGAGAATGGTGCCTGGAAAGGGTTTGCGGCTGGTTCCCAGGCCCGCAGTGCAGCCCGTGCCTCGAATCGTCGTCCCCCAAAACACGGATAAACCTCCGGAGCCACCTTCGCTGGAAGCCATTGGAGGCGCGATGTCGCTGAACTCCGAGTTTTATGTGACGCGCACCGCGGACAGCGAACTAAAAAGCGCCCTGATTCGTTATGACAGCATCATTCTCATCAAAGGGGGCAGGCAGATTGGAAAGACGTCGATGCTGGCTCGCGGACTGCAGTTTGCTCGAGAGCGTGGCGCCAAGGTGGCATTGACAGATTTCCAAAAATTCAACGCGCCCAACCTTGAAACAGTGGCGAATTTCTACCTGTCCTTGGCCGAATCCATCGCGGACCAGCTTGAGATCAACGTGCTGCCCACCGACACATGGGATGAGAAGAAAGGACCCAACTATAATTTCGAACGGTTCATGCGGAAAGAAGTGCTAGGCCATTTGAACGCGCCCCTGGTGTGGGGGTTGGATGAGGTGGATCGATTATTCGTGTGCCCCTACGCCAGCGAAGTGTTCGGCCTGTTCCGCTCCTGGCACAACGAACGAGCGCTGGACCCAAGCGGGCCATGGACCGGGTTGACGCTAGCCATCGCTTACGCGACGGAGGCGCATTTGTTCATCACTGACATGAACCAATCCCCCTTCAATGTGGGGACCCGCCTCTCGTTGGACGACTTCGACCGCGCGCAGTTGGTGGATCTGAACAAGCGGTACGGCTGCCCGCTGACAACCGATGAGGAGCTGGAGCAATTTCACGAGCTCATCGAAGGGCATCCCTTCCTGACGCGCCGCAGCTTGCACCACATGGCGGCGAAAAAACTGAATCTCGCTGACTTCAGGGAGGAAGCCGCCCGGGATGAGGGCATTTTCGGCGATCATCTTCGCCGCATCTTGGTGCTTCTCGCGAAGGACCCAGCACTGACCGACGCATTGCGGGCCGTGTTGCACGGAAAACCCTGCCCGACCCCGGAGAGCTTTTATCGCTTGCGCAGCGCCGGCGTGATTTCGGGCAGTTCTCAGCAGGACGCGCGGCCGAGGTGCCAGCTCTATGCGTCTTATCTGGGCAGACATTTGCTATGAGGCATTTGCAATTGCCGCCAAAAGCCTTAGTTTCTCCGGCATGGCAAACCGCCGGGAACCAAAGCCTGGAAAATCCGACCCTGACAGCCCGCTTCCCTCTCCCGGAGACGATCAGGATCAGGCCTGGCATGGGGTGCTGAGCCGGGAGAACCTCGAGGCGCTTTCAACCCTGCAATTGCTGGATTTGATCGCTTCCAAGGTCCCGGGCCAGCGCGCGGTGCTCCTTGATTTAGTCTATCTGCGGGAACGACTTTCCGCGCTCGAGGAAATGAACGATCAAGCCCGCGAGGCGCTTGAAAAGTTCGAGGAAATTGTTGCCAAACTCCGCTCGCCAGCCTTCCGGATTGGAACCTTTTTGGGGGTGGTGGAAAAAGATCAAGCACATGTGGCGATCGGCGGCACGGAGTATGTCTGCCGCGTTGATCCCAAGGTCATCCCAACCGAACTCTCCACGGGGCAGCGCGTGCTGTGCAACGAGGCCTTTGCCGTCGTGGGAGCCTTTGGTTTCGACGCCGGCGGCCCAATTGCCCGCGTCGAGGACTTGTTGTCCGAGGGTCGCATTCGTCTGGTGAATGACACGGGACTGGCCCCGATCGTCGTGTGCCGCTCGGCGCTGCTCGCGAAGGAGAAATTGAAACCAGGGCATGAGGTCCGTCTCGATCCGAGCCAACGGGTCGCGCTGGAGGTGGTCGGGACTTCAAAGCGAATCGATCGTTCGTTGGAATCCGTCAGCGTTCTTCCGTGGAGTTCCATCGGCGGGCAAGAAGAAGCGGTTCGAGCCATTCGAGACGCCATCGAGTTGCCCTACTTGCACCGTGATTTGTTTCGGCGGTTTGAGCACTCGATCCCGAAAGGTTTCCTGCTCCACGGTCCGCCAGGCTGCGGGAAAACACTGTTGGGAAAGGCCACGGCCTATAATTTGCGCGAGCAAATCAGAACGGCAACCGGCGTCGAAAGGCCCCAGTTTTTTTTGCATGTCAAAGGTCCCGAGATTTTAAACATGTGGGTGGGAGAGTCGGAGCGCCAGGTGCGCGACTTGTTCGCGCAATGCCGCGAACGGGCTGTGGAGGGCGCTCTCGCATTCCTGTTCATCGACGAGGCGGAATCGATCCTCGGCACTCGCCGCGGCAGCCGTTCTCAAAGCATCTTGAGCACGCTGGTCCCGATGTTTTGCACCGAGATGGACGGGCTGGAGCCTCTTCAAAACGTCGTCGTGATCCTGGCGTCAAACCGGGCCGATTTGATCGATCCGGCAATTCTAAGGCCGGGGCGCATCGACCGAAAGATCCGGGTGCGGCGCCCTGATAGAGAAGGCGCGGAGGCGATTTACCGAATCTATCTGAAGGAGGGCATTCCTTTGGCCGAGACAGCTGCGTCTTTGGCGGCCGGGATCACGGAACGGCATTACGCGCGGACCCAGTCGAACGAATTCCTGGAAGTGACCTATCGGAGCGGGAGGAGGGATGTGCTGTATCGGGGAGATCTCAACAGCGGCGCCGTGATCGCGGCGGTCGTTGAACGCGCCAAAGCCCTGGCGATCCAACGTTCGATTGACACTCGGACCGACAGCGCGCTGGGCCGCGACGATTTGTTCGAGGCGCTCTCCCGTGAGTACTCTGAAAACGATCTGTTTCCGACGACTGAAATCACAGAGGACTGGTTGAAACTGACGGATTTTGACCCGGAGAGCGTCGTTCGTCTGGGTCCGATTCGCCAGAAGAAAGCGGGTGCCCCCAGCGTGGTTTAGGTTCCGTGTATGATCCTGTTCGGCATTGAGACGGAATTTGGCATCCAATCCGAAGAAGACGAGTCGGCGGATGTCGTCGCCGAATCGATTGCCCTGGTCAGATCAGCCCTGGACCTGGGCGTATTCATGCGCTGGGATTACCGCTCAGAAGACCCGCACGCGGATGCGCGGGGGTTTCGCGTGGAGGAACTGAGGCAGGACAAGGACGAAGCCGATTATGAGGACCAGGACCGGGGGCGCGTCCTGACTTTCTCGGAGATCAAGAGCGATTTGGTCCTCCCGAACGGGGCCCGTTTTTACAACGATCACGCTCATCCCGAATACTGCACGCCGGAGTGCGGAACATTGGAGGAGTTGGTGGCGCAAGATCGCGCCGGGGAATGGCTCGTGATGAGGTGCGCGGCGAAGCTGGCCAAGGAAAGGGGCTTTGGGGCGCGGCTCTATAAGAATAACACCGACTTTTCCGGACATAGCTACGGGTGCCACGAGAATTATTTGATTCCGCGAAGCCTTGAATGGAGTTCGTTGGCACTCGGGATTCAGTCCTTTTTGGTGACACGCCAGATTTTTGCCGGGGCAGGGAAGTTCGGCTTCGAAGCGGAGGATCGCTTCGTGTCGCACGGCTTTCAAATTTCACAACGGAGCGACTTTTTCACCGAACTCGAAAGCGTGGACACGATGCAGCGGCGCCCACTGGTCAACACGCGGGACGAACCTCACGCGGACCCGGCGCTTTACCGGAGGTTTCACGTTATCTTGGGAGACGCGAACATGTCGCCTTTCGCGACGGCCTTGAAGGTGGGAAGCACGGCGCTGGTGTTGGAGGCCATCGTCAAGGATCCTGGACGAGCTTGGCCGATCCTTCGGGAGCCCTTGGCGGCTCTGGCGGCGATATCTCGAGACCCCTCTTGCCAGGCAACATTGCGGCTTCGTTCTGGCGCCCCATCTAGGGCGCTGGAGATCCAATGCGGCTACTTGGAGGCAGTAAAGGCACTTTGCGATCTGGATCCTCCTTGGAAAAGAGCCACCGTCAAGCACTGGGAAGAAGTCTTGGAAGACCTGGCGGCCGATCCCGCCCGATGTCAAGATCGGCTTGATTGGGTGGCCAAGAAATCGCTCATAGATTCATTCCGGGAAGCCGAAGGGTTGGCTGAGGACGACCCCTGGCTGCGAAGCTTGGATTTGAATTATCATTGGCTGGACCGAACCGATGGTTTGTTTTATGGATTGGAGCGGTCTGGTTGGTTTCGACCCGTGGCGGGGTGCGACGCGGGCGAACAGTCGTTGCTCCTCGCGCCCGAGTCGACTCGCGCTTACGTGCGAGGCACGCTGATTCGCAAGTTCGGCGGCGACGTTCGTTCGGCGCAGTGGGATCACGTGACCTTGGCCACTGGACGTGGTGAGTTGCGGATTTCTTTGATGCGATTATTTTCCACTGAGGCTCTGGCGCGCGCTCGAAAATGCGTGGACACCGCGGCAACGGCAAACGATTTATGGGAACTTTATGAACCAGGCGACAGCGAATTTTGACCAACCACGCCGGCAGAAACCTTCCACACCCGGGCCGGGAAACGACGGCGAAGGGCCCGGAGCCCCGAAGGTGGACAAACCCAACATTGACGATTTGCTCAAGCGCATGAAAAAAGTGGATCCCGACCAGGCGAAGCGGTATCGCCAACGGACGGGCGAATAGCCGCCGCCAGAGATCCCGTGAATCAGTGGACATATCGAATCTTTTGAACCGTTGGCGGAGCCCGCCGCCGTCCTCATCGCCCACGACCGTGGAGGCCGGGGGGCGCCATCTTCCCGTCAGCTTCAAGGTCAATCGCCGCGCCAAGAAGTATCTAATTTATGTCCGGCGAACCGCGGAAATTTCAGTCACCATCCCTCGATATGGTTCGGCCCTTGGCGCCGCCAAATTCCTGGCACAACAAAACCAGTGGATAGAGCGGGCATGGAGGAAAATCGAGGCTCAAGGACAGGCTCGCGGGCGTTTGGAGCCCGGCTCCAAAGTGTGGTTTCGGGGTTCCTTGGCAGTGATCCAAACGGAACCCGAAGGGAATCGCGCCCGGGTCCTGGCGGGCGATGAATTATGCGGCCTGGCGGATCCTGGGCAAGATTTTCGAACCGTCGTGGAAAATCGCCTGAAGGAGATCGCGCGCAATGAACTTCCGGTTCGCGTGACAGAACTGGCAGCGCTGCACGGAAGCCGGGTCCAGACGGTGGCGGTGCGAAACCAGCGCACCATGTGGGGATCCTGTTCGCGGCGAGGCGCCATCTCGCTCAACTGGCGGCTGGCGCATGTGCCGCAAGCGGTTCGGGATTATGTCATCGTGCATGAGCTCATGCACCTTCGCGAAATGAACCATTCCGCCCGTTTTTGGGCGCTTGTCAAAGGGGCGTGCCCCGATTTCGAGCAGTACCGCCGATGGCTGAAGGAGAACGGGCGAGCTTTGGGAATGTGACCGGCCGAGGAGATTTTCAGTCCTCCAGATACCAAAAGGAATGCACGACCTTCTTGGAGGAGTCGATTTCCCAAAGCTGCTTGAAACTGACTCGCTCGATGTGCCCATCCAGAAGTGTGATGTTTGCCCCGTTGTTATGCACCGTGGGACGCGCGTTGTTGAAGGGAACATCGGGATACTGCGGCATCGAATCCGCCTTGCCATCTTTGTTAAAGTCCAGCGCGAACCGGTAGTTCGAGTCCACTGGCGAATAAACGTAATGCGTCAGGGTGTCCATGAACATCATCGCATCAGACGGATTCGCGATTCGGGAGGCTTGCAGGGGCTTGATTTGGTCCCCGTAATAAAACGGCGCGCTCAACGGATTTCCGAACGCCCCGAAATTCGCGCCGATCCAGCAATTCCAGTTCGTGGGCGACCAGGCGCCCTTGGTGAAAGGGGGCAGGGCGAAACTCCCACCGGGACATTTCCTGAGCTCCGAATGGAAAACCTCTGTTTGTGTGAAAAGTTTTCCATCCTGGTTCTGCTTGGCGACGTACGGCGCCAGCTTGGCGTGCCAGAACGCTCTGGTGTAATCCGAGGATGAATCGCCGAAAAGTGGAATGCGGTCTTCGAAATCGCCCATGTACATCTGGGTCGCCAACCCCCAGTTCTTCATGTTCGAGGCGCACTGAACGGTCTTCGCTTTAGCTTTGGCTTTACCCAAGGCCGGGAGAAGCATTCCCGCGAGGATCGCGATGATGGCGATCACCACGAGCAGTTCGATGAGCGTGAATCCACGGGACAAGAGCCGGCGCGACGTCACGGAATCCCGAATGGGTGGAAGCATAACCTGACCTTTCATGATCTGGCATTCTATCGAATCGCCAGGATAAGGCAATCCCGGCTTAGACCTTTTTCTCCGCGGTTGACAAAGGGTGCAATCGTCGAACAGATTCTGACTTCTAACACCATGCACCACGCCGCTCCTTTCCGCTGGGCTCTCAATACAAGCACCATCAGGCCCGCTCCCCTCCTCGTGAAAATCGAGGCGGCCCGCGCCGCGGGATATGAGGGGATCGAGTTGTGGCACGACGATATCGAAGCCTTTCTGCAGTCTGGCGGCTCGTTGAAGGAGCTGAGATCCGCCTTGGATGGCGCTGGCCTCCTTGTGCCGACTACGATCTACTTGGGGGGATGGTTTGACTGCCATGAGTCGGAGTTCCCCCGGGTCCTGGAGTCGTGCCGCCGGCGCATGGATCAAGCGGCGTCTCTGGGCGCCCGGCACGTAATCGCGGGACCCGCTTCGGGCAATGCCGATGTCCGACTCGGCGCCCACCGATATCGGTTGCTGCTCGAGGAAGGGTTGAGGATCGGCGTTCGGCCTTCGATGGAATTCCTCGGGTTCGTCGAGCAGATCAACACCATCGAATCCGTGCTCGAAATCCTGGCCATCGCGAATCACCCTGAGGCGACGATTGTCCTCGACCCGTTCCATATCTTCCGGGGGGGCGGATCTTTTTCCAGTTTATCCACAGTGCCGCCGTCGGCGATCGCCATCAGCCATTTTAACGATGCGCCATCCTGGCCACCGCGCGTGGAACAACACGACAAAGATCGCGTGATGCCGGGCGAGGGGCATCTTGATCTCAAGGGTTATACAGGGCTTTTGAAAAAGATCGGGTACGCGGGCTGGCTTTCACTCGAATTGTTCAACGAGGAACTGTGGCTTCAAGATCCCATCGAAGTGGCCCGGATAGGGCTCGAGAAGATGCGGTGCTGCGCGGAATCCTGAGGCTCGCGGATCCGCTCGGACCACGAGACTCCCAAAGAGCTTGATTTGCAGATGACGCAGGCGCCACCGACGTATCTGCTCATGCCTTTTTTCGGGGCGATTCTCTTCGCCACGAGTTCCCTGGCTTACAAAAAAGCCTTTGAGCAAGGCGCTCGAGTTTCACAAGTGTTCCTGGCGAACAATCTTTGCCTGGTGGCTCTCTTCCTGCCGCTCCTGGCATTCGATGAAAAGCCCATACCCTGGATAGACCTCGGTCAGCCCCTTCTTGCGGGGTCGGCGTTCTGCGCGGCGAACCTGTTGAATTTCAAAGCCCTTCAGGCTGGAGATGTGTCGCTGGTCACTCCGTTGATGGGGACCAAGGTGCTTTTCGTGGCGCTGCTGGCGCGCCTCGCCTTCGGAGAATCCGGAGGAGTCACCCACATCGTGGCCGCCGCGATGACAACCGCCGGCATCTTCCTGTTAGGCTTCACCGATAACCGCGCGGGCCGATGGGTTGGAGCCGCGACGGCTTACGCATTGATGAGTGGCTTTACGTTTGCTTGCTGCGACATCCTCATGCAGCAGTGGGCCTCCTCGTTCGGCGTGCTCCATTTCCTGCCCATCATGTTTGGCTGGGTTGGGTTGTTGTCCGCGGGAACGGCGGCCTTCACGGGCTCCATCACAGAGGCTCCCTGGCGCCGGTGCTGGCGTTGGGTGGGATTCGCGGCCATCATGATGGGATTCCAAGCCCTGTTGATCGCGACCAGCATCAGCTTCTTCCGTGACGCCACGGGTATCAACATTGTTTACAGTTTGCGCGGACTAATGGGCATCGGCTTGGTGTGGATCCTTGGGAGGAGGGTGGCTCATCTCGAGCGCGGTTCGAGTGCTCCGGGCGCGCTTTGGGCCCGTGTGCTGGGCGCCGTGCTGATTTTGGCCGCGATCGTTCTCGCTGTTCAAACCACCCGTTGGAATCCAGCCTGATGAGGCGGCCTGGGCTGGACGCCGCCGCGAGCGCAAAGACGGGGTTAGCCAGGGATGGGCGCCTGCTGGTTTCGGAGGGTTGCGGGCCGCCGCAACTTTGGCCATGCTTTGAGGCTATGCGTTGCGTGGTCACGGCTGGACCGACCTTCGAGCCGCTGGACCAAGTCCGGCGGTTGACTAATTTCTCCACCGGATCCCTCGGTTGCGAGCTCGCCCACTGCTTGCTCGAAGCGCGCTGCGATGTGGATCTTTGGCTTGGGAGCGGATCGACGACTTCATCGCCGCGCCTTGCGACACGCCTAGGTTCTTTCTCCACCACTTCGGATCTCATTGGCAAATTTGAAGAGTTGTCCGCGGAAGCGCCGTTCAGGGGCGCGATCTTTCACGCGGCTGCCGTCAGCGACTTCATGTTCGGGAGGCTTTGGGAAAGCGATGAGAATGGGGTTCAACGCGAGGTTCGATCTGGAAAGATTTCCTCCCGCGACGGCGCTCTTCTCGCCGAGTTGATTCCCACGCCAAAAATCATCATGCGGTTGAGAGGGCTGTTTCCCAACGCCTGGCTGGTGGGTTGGAAGTACGAGGTGGAAGGAGGCCGGGAGCGCGCGGTGGAGCGCGGCACCGATCAGATGCGCGAGGCCCGCACGGACTTGTGCGTGCTCAATGGACCCGCTTATGGCCAAGGGTTTGGGTTGTTATCGGCGTGCGGCAAACTGGTTGATGTCCAGTCGAGACGGGATCTGTGCGAGGCGCTCCTCCTCACCCTCCCAAAACTACCCCAAACTTGAACCCTTGAACCTTAAAACGGCAGTTGCCCCAGTTGAATCTTCGCAAGCTACTGGCGATAAAATTTTTTTCCGAATCACTCACCAAATCCACAAGGGATGGGCCTCCCTCTTCGTCAAGCCTTTCTCATCCAGGCTTTTGCAAATCTCCTCGAGGTTCAACTGCCGTTTTAAGGTTGGAATCAACTTCTCGACAGGGAAAAGAGGAGGCGTCATCGTCGCTCCTGACGGTCACAAGCTCGCTCGGACCAATGCTCCCGGTTCGATGAGTCAACGGAACCGCCTCCCATGCCAATCCCGCTCCAAGATAAGTCCAGCGTCGATCAAATCCGGCGGCGCTTCGATTCGGATGTGGAACGTTTTTCCATCCTCGAGACCGGCCAGCAAGCGGCGATGGATGCCCCCTTGGTGCTTGAGCTTGTTGCCCGGTCGGCGGCGCGTCACGCGCGGCCCGGAGGAACTCTGTTGGATCTCGGATGCGGAGCCGGGAACTTCACTTTGCGCGTCCTCGCCGAGGTTTCCGCATTGAATTGCGTGCTGGTTGACTTGAGCCAGCCCATGCTTCAACGCGCGGAGTCAAGGGTGCGGACGGCGACCCCGGCGCGAGTGACCACGATTCAATCCGACATGCGATTGCTCGATTTCGAACCCGCCTCGTTTGACCTCATCCTGGCAGGCCAGGTGGTGCATCACCTGCGCGAGGACGCTGAATGGGAGCTGATGTTCAACCGATTCCACGAGTGGCTGCGGCCCGGGGGGGCGCTGTTCGTGGCGGATTACATCGCTCATGACGACCCAGGAATTCAGTCCGTGATGCTGGAAGGTTACGCCGCCTACCTCGAGAGCCTCGGCGGCCCTTCCTACCGCGACAACGTGTTGGCGTGCTGCGAAGCGGAAGATTCGCCTCGATCACTCAAGCAACAGTTCGACTGGCTTGCCAAAAGCGGTTTTCAAGATTTCGATGTCCTTCACAAGAACGCACTCTTCGCCGCGTTCTATGCCAAAAAGAAAGCCTGATCCGCCGGCAGAGCTTCCCGCACCGCTTTGGGAAATGACTTCCATCGACGATCCTGGATCCTTCGCAAGAGTTCCTCATTTTTTCTCTGACAAGACCTCGATCGTGCGATATACGGAAAGCATATGAAATTTTTCACACTTCTCCTCCTGTCGCTTGCGATCTCCATCCATGCCGCGGACACTCCGGCAGCCAAACCCAAGGCCGAAACCTATCTGGAAGCGGCCAAGGCGGGTCAGGATTACCTCGATCAAGGCGAATACAGAAATGACTGGGGCGGGGCGCAGGTCATCGCCCTCGGAGAAAACAATTTTCGCATCGTGACTTATCGAGGAGGCTTGCCGGGGGATGGCTGGGACAAGGAATACAAGCGTGAGAATCCTGGCAGACGGGAAGGGAACAAGATTGTGTTCACCGGCGAAGGCGGCTATCGGGCGGAACTTATGAACTCGAAGATCACCAGCAAATCCGACGCCGGGGGGCCTTACGTCATGGAAAAGATCGAACGTAAGAGTCCGACTCTGGGAGCGACACCCCCGCCGGGCGCAACGGTGTTGTTCAATGGCAAGACCGCGGATGCATGGGCCGAAGGGCACATGGACGAGCGAAACCTGCTTGCGGCAGGTTGCAAGAGCCGGCAGAGCTTCGGTGATTTCTCCCTGCATCTGGAATTCCTGCTGCCATTCAAACCTCTTGGACGCGGTCAAGACCGCGGCAACAGCGGGGTCTATTTGCAGGACCGTTATGAAGTCCAAGTGCTGGATTCGTTCGGGCTTAAAGGCGAGAACAACGAGTGCGGGGGCATCTATACCCTAGCCAAGCCGGCGGTGAACATGTGTTTCCCTCCCCTGGCGTGGCAGACGTACGATATTGATTTTGTTTCGGCAAAGTTTGACGACGCCGGAAAGAAAACTCGAAATGCCGTCGTCACGGTGCGCCACAACGGGGTGACGATTCACGACAAATTTGAGCTAACCGGGGTGACGCCTGGCGGCGGAAAGAAGGAAGACCCAAGCGGCGGCCCTCTACAGCTTCAAGGGCATGGCAATCCCGTCTTTTACCGGAACATTTGGGTGCTCGCAAAATAGCGTCGACGCCGAAGCGTGCGCGGGTTCTCGTGCTGTTGACCGCTCTGAATGCAACCCAGACGGCCATCGCCTGCCCTGAGGAATGCAATGCCCTTGCGACCTGGTCTTTCATCATCCCTACCGTTTTGAAAGCCCAAAGGCGGGAAACTAATCGAGCCGAACTGCGCACCGCCCCGATCGTGCACCGGCTTGTTCAGCCCTTGAACCAACGGATCAATTCCATCAGTTTTGGAGGCTGGCCCGTGCGCAGGATGCCAATGCGGAAAATCTTCCCACTTAGCCAGAGGACCAGTCCTGTGCTGGCCAGAAGCAGAATCATGGTGCCAATCACATCGCGCAACGGCGGATCACCTGCGATTCAGTTGAGCATGATGAACGGAGTGTAAAGGGGTATCCACGATAGCACAGTGGCCACCGTGCCGTTGGGATCCTTCGGGATAAATGTCATCGTAAGCATGGGAACCATGAGCACCATGACGATGGCCCCCATGAAGTTCTGCGACTCCTTTAGGGTGTTGCATACCGCCCCTATGCAGAGAATGATCCCGGCGTACATGAGGTAACCAAAGACAAAATACACCACGAACGCAGGGAGCAGGTAAGTGGTCTTGACGACGCCGAGCATCTCACGGGGTATCTCGGACTGGCCACCCGCTTTCCAGAGCAGGATCGCCACGAGGGCCACAAGCCATGAACCGATCATCGCAAGCCCGGTGGCGGCAATGCCCGCAAGCTTTCCCATCATCAGTTCGCCAGGTGTCACGGACGAGAGCAACACCTCGATGATCTTGTTGGACTTCTCCTCGATGGTGTTGTTGAGAAGCATCTGCACGATCGAAAAAATAGCGATCCACAACAGATACACAAAAGCGCTCGGAGCCCATTGCCGGATGACATCCTGTCGGCCAACTTTTTCCGATCCGGCCGTTTTCTTCGGATTCAAGCTGACCACGGGGAGATGAGTGTGTTCAATCTGGCGGACCATCTGCGGGTCCACACCACTGGCGGCAAATTCCTTGCGACGGAGTTCGCTGTTCACGACGCGTTCGATTTCGTCGCGCAAACTCATATCCGCCAGATTTGCCGACCAGTATTCCAGGCCTTGCGCATCCGGGTTGGCGCGCGCCCCGCGAACGACAAGCTCTTCGGCGTTCCCGGGTATCAGCACCGCGGCAAACAACGAGGCCTGCTGCCCGTCCACGCCAAATTTTCGATTGCCGCTGATAAACGGTTTCAACGACTCGGCAAGTTCGGGCAGCGGCGAATTAGAACTCACCCCGGGCGGCAACGCAATCATCCGGAAACGGCGCATGGGCGGTTCAAATTTCGGCGCATCAGGCTTGAGGTGCGGCTGAAGACCCACCAACGCATTGCTGGCGCTGCCACCAAAAGCATAGACACTGGGCGCATTCGAAAGTGCGTGGACTGTCGAATACTCCCCCAGGGCACGCAAAACACGCAGATCATGATTCTGCTCGATCGCTTCGTAGATCAATTTGCTAAACTGCCCGGATTGGTCCACCACTACGAAGTTGCGAAGTGGAGTGCCCTTTTTTTCGAGCAACATCGGCACCTGGGCAGCCGCAAAAAGGATGACAGGAAACATCAGAATCCCGATCCAGAATCCCTTGGTCTTGGCATTCTCGACAAACTCCCGGACAGCGATGAGGAAGGCGTATTTCATCGAAATGTGGACTTGCCTCCATCCGGACCAACGAGATGAACAAATACTTCGTGGAGTGACGCCTCCGTCTGGCTGAAACTCCGAAGCCGAATGCCCTTGCTGAAGCACGCCTGAAGGATGCTTTGGGGGTCGGAGTTGTCTCGCAGCCCGATTTCCCATGCACCGGCCTTCCGCGCACCATTCGCTCCGGACTCGACCGAGAGCACTTCGGGCAACTCTCGAACGGCCTGGATATCATCGTCCGTTTCAATGTTGACCCGACGAGGAACTGTGCGGCGGGCCTCCTCCAATGTGCCGTCAAATATCTTCCTTCCCCCTGAGATCAAAAGGATTCGGTTGCACAACCGTTCGGCATGTTGCATGACGTGAGTCGAGAACAGGACCGTGCGGCCACGTTGCGCCATGTCGCGAATGATGTCCTCCATGACCTGCTGATTGACCGGATCAAGCCCGGAGAACGGCTCATCCAGAATCACCAACTCGGGATCGTGAACGATGCTGGCCAACACCTGCACCTTTTGCCCCATGCCTTTGGAGAGCGCTTCAGTTTTGGCTTCGGCAAAATCGCCGAGACCGTGTCGTTGGAGGAGTTCGTAGGCCTTCGCGCGGGCTGCTGCCCGGCTCATGCCTTTCAGCGTCCCAAAGTAGGCGATGATCGACCACGCCTTCATTTTCTTGTAGAGCCCTTTTTCCTCCGGAAGGTAGCCGAGCCGGTCACGCACCAAGAGCGCGGACGGCTGGCCAAGCACCGTTATCTTGCCTGTGGTGGGCTGGAGAATGTCCAGAATCATCCGTATGGTCGTTGTCTTGCCGGCGCCATTGGGGCCGAGAAATCCGTAAATGCTTCCGGTGGGAATCTCGAAGCTCACATCCTTCACGGCATGGAAATCGCCGAAGGATTTGGATACGCTTGACAGTTCAAGGGCGTTGGAGCTCACGTGGATGCTTTGGACTGATCCAAGATGCTGTGGAAGGCCAAAATTGCAATGGGATCTTTTGCGCCATGGAAGTGACCCAGCCTCCTTCTCAGTAGACTCTGATCTACCACGGTCGCAGTTTGCCACCCTCAGGAAAGCGCGGGCCTTTAGAAACCAGGGACAGAAAGATTAGGCAGGAAATCCAGGGTTGGGACAGAAAAGCAAGGACACGAGTGCTCGCAATTTCAGGAAAGCGTCAAATTCATCCTGCGAACGGAGCGTGTGGACTGAGTTGGTGATTGTAGAGTAGCGGATCACCCTTAAAACGGCAGTTGCCCATGGGGAATGGTTCTTCGCTGTTTTTGAGGTGGAATCAATCCAGGCCCAAACTTTGGACGTAAAAACGGTCTTAGGCACTGAACGAAGGGATCGAGCAAAATGGTGGGTTGGGTGGGACTCGAACCCACGACCAATGCCTTAAAAGGGCACTGCTCTACCAACTGAGCTACCAACCCGCTTAGCTGCCCGAGACGAAGGGGCGCAAGGAAAGCATCGTTTTTTTTCCCGCGCAAGCGCGAACTTTGAGGCGCACGAACCTCGTGCGCATCTCAGATTTTTGCAAAGGCAGAGTAAGGAGAGACTGCTAAGGCGTTCAAAGTTGGGGTGAGTGGGGGGATAAGAGTGGGTTGATTGGTGGTAGCAGGGGAGGATTGGGGCAATGGGTTGCCGGTTGGCATG
>SYMW01000305.1 GCA_005805305.1 Verrucomicrobiales bacterium | reverse complement strand
TCCCGTCGCGCCATAAAACAGAGCGTTGCCGCTGAGGTTCTCTATCAACGGCTTGAGCCAGTAGGCTTGCAAGGAACCAAGAGTCACCAGTCCGGAAAGAAAAAATCCCACCAATAATCCCTCGCGCAGCTTGAGAGAGTCTTGGTACTCCCGGGTCGCGGTCACCAAGCCCAGGAACATCATGAAGACACCGAAAAAGACGTCCGGATGATGGGCGAACCCCACGACGAGGGCGAGGAACATCAAATGCAAGGCGGTCAGCCAGGCGGGGATCGGCTTCCCGACATCAGAATCGAATTTGAGGCCTCGCAGTTCCTTCAAGAAAAGGGAGGTCACCACCGCGGTGGAAACGGCGCATGTGAGGATGGCGCGCCAGCCAAAGTGCTCAAACATGAAGGCCGTATCCCAATTCCACTTGGCCGCGACCATCAGCACTGGTGGCGCAGCGAAATGCGTGAGAGTCCCGCCCACGGACACATTTACAAACAACAAACCCAGAGTGGAATACGCCAGCTTTTGACTGATTCCCTGGTCGAAGTACCGCCGCTTGAGGACCAGAGCCAGCAGGGTCATCGCCGCCGGTTCCGTCACGAACGACCCGAGCAACGGCCCCAGCGCCAGCGCCGAGATGAAAAAGGACACGCTCGACTCGGCGGGGATCAACTTCGCCGCGAAGCTGATGAGTTTCTCCGCGAGACGCACCACCGGCCGAGTGGCCGCGACCACCATGATCACGAACACAAATTTTGGTTCCGTGAAGTTGAGGCTCTCAATGTATTCGACCGCGTCGTGGACGGATCCTTTCAACACCGCGATACCGAGAAACAACGCCGCCGCCCAAAGCCCGAACACCACTTCGGTTTCCGCCAGAAAATGCAGCACATTTTCCCGGATCGATCCTGAGGGGTACTGATGGGCCCAATGCGCAAATTGCTTGACACAGAACGTGTGGATCACGGCCAGCCCAAAAAGCACCGTCGCCAACATTTCAATCGGGAGCACAGTCATTCAAAAATAGATCGTCGCCAAGCCAAGCCCTCGCGAGGCGCCCACCAGCGTGATCTCGCCGGCCCCGCCAACCGAGCCTCCAAGAATTGCCGAACACGCGCGCTTGATGCATCCGTCGAGACGCGCCTCGCTGGTTGCCTCCAATCCTACTTTCCGCCGAATCATCGGACCAGCTTCTCTTTCCGAGGATCCAGATTCGAGTCCGCCATCATGCTCGTCATTCCCTCCGCGATCTGCCATGATCCAAATCGCCAGGCAGGTCCGAACTACGATCCTTCAAATTATCCTTAAAACGGCAGTTGAACCTCGTGGAGATTTGCTAAAGCGTGGATGAGAAAGGTCTGACGAAGAGCGAGGCATATCCCTCGTGGATCCGGTCAGTGATTTGGAAAAACTTTATCGCCAGAATCTTGCGAAGATTCGCCTTGGGCAACTGCCGTTTTAAGGTTGACCACCGATTTCGGAGCCACCACCAGGTGAACCAGGAGTGTGCCCCTGGATTGCGTTTTTTTTCATCTGCCACCGATCAGTTCCCAACCGGTGGCTTCTTTCCAAATGCAGAGGTCCGGCTCAGAGCTTGCCGCTCAACTGCAGGTCGCGCAGGAATTTCAACGTGACCTGTTCGAGGATCACGTCCACGGCTTGAGCGGCCGTCATCGGCGGGGTGACCAGAGGGTCGGCGTTCTTTCCTTCCAGCACATGCACGGCGTGGGCGTAGGTCTTCGTCACTGGAGGCTGACCCGGCGGCTTGTAGGCCGCGTTGAACTCGTAGGCCACGGCCGCTCGCGATCCAAGCAGGCCGGACGTCAGGCCGGCGGGGAGGCTGCCGGGAACGGTGGAATTGCCGATCGTCGTCTCGCGCATGGAGACCTGGATCGAGGCCATGTTCTCCGAACCGACGGACGACACGGAGGAGAAGAGGCGGGAGTCCTTCAGCACCCGCACCACCTTCGGCGCCAGCTTGCGCGTCGCCTCGGGGAAGGAGCCGTCCTCCGAATACATGTCGAACACCAGATAGACGGGCTGCGGATTGGACGGCGTTTTGAGGTCCTGGTAATTGACACGCGCCGGTTTGGGATCCACGCAATAGCTGGTGGAGAACCGCATGGTGGAGCAACCCGCCAGGGCCACGCTCAAAGCGGCTGCAACCAGCAGGGCCGGAGCGGAGACATTGAAAATTTGGTTTCGTGTGTTCATGTGCTGTATTCGACGCTGACTTTGAGCATTGATTCGGCCCGAATTTCAGGCCCAGGTCCATCCCTAAAGTTCGCGCGCGACGGGTCAGTCCTTAAGCTGGATGAGCCTGGGGCTCTCTACCAAATTGGAGTTTTGAAGGAGTGTTTCCATGCCAAGGCCGATGGCGCGTCTTTCGTAACGAACCGTTGGACCTCGGAGACAGGCGAGCAGGACCTGATCTTAGGGTCCGTGCAAAAACAACTTCGGATTTTGGCGGGAGCGCTGCCAGGCCAGATGCAAGACGCGAGGAGCCCTCC
>SYMW01000030.1 GCA_005805305.1 Verrucomicrobiales bacterium | reverse complement strand
GTCGCGCCTTGCCCGAGATTCACTGTGGCACAACAAATGCCCACCGAATTCGTGAACGGCACACTAGCGACCGCGCTTAGCGGTGACTAGGCAATACTCGGCAGGGCTGCGCGTCAGCGTAGAGCGCAGCCCTTGTGGGCTTGAGAGTGAATTGTCACGGCTTAGGCAATACTACATGCTCACACGGCAACATTGAAATCAAAACTGATTTTGTGTGTTTCACCGATTGCCAAGGCGAGTGTCGTCTTGCCGGCCTGTCGTGGTCCGAGCAGAACCACCGCGGGGGAATGACGCAGCAAATGCGTGAGCCGTGTTCTGAGGCGCCTTGGCAGCATGCATGTAATTATGGACTCAATCTCCATCAATACAAGGTTGGTTTTCCAGGAGCGGGGGGTCAGGGTGCAACTCACGGTTTCCGCAGGTGGGGTAGTTGGATCGGTAGGGACGGGCTGCCGCGCGTCCGTGATATTAGGGCTGCGCAGCAGCGCGGCCCTACCCTTGATCAGGAATTTCCGGGGACGGACAACACTTATTCGCGTTTTCCAACGGAAACCGTGAGTTGCATCCCTGCTGGTCTCAAGCGCCCGCATGCGGTCTTCGGGGCGCACTATGAGGGGAAGGTCCCGGGGTCAGAAAGACCATCGTGGTGAAGACCTTCGCCGACGAATTTCGAAAGTCCCCCTTTTCAATGTTCAACGTTCAACGTTCAACGTCCACAACCGAGGAGGTCGCGGCGTGGTTTTGTGAGTGATTTTGGGTTGCGGAGGGTCTGAGCGCGGGATAATGAGGAAGTGAGGATAGGGAGAAATCCGATTCTTAGCCGCCAGCCTGCGCACCGCTAAGACCCAAAGTTCCAAAGGCACATCCGATTTGAACGTTGAGCATTCCCTTTTCGGACTCCCCAATCCCGTCCCGGTTACCCGCACAAAGTCATAGAGAGGAGGAAATCCGCTGATCTCCCCTAGTTTGCGGTTTCACGGATCCTCCAGAGGGCCTTGTGGGTGCGGATAAACATCTCGCCCGTGCAGGGAACGAGGGACGCCATGGTTGTTTCCCCGATGGAGTTGACCGCAACGATCTCGAATTTGGGGCTGGCGCGGAGGACGAACGTGTCGCCTCCCTGATTGATGACGTAAAGGCGGTCTTCCGCAAGAACCATGGAGGACCACGAGTCGCCTCTCGGCGAAGCCCCTACGAGCCGTTGTTCCCAGACCAGTTTGCCAGACGAAAGTTCCCAGCACTCGGCGACGCCTGGATCATTTTGAATGTAAATGTGGCCTTGGTGAATCACCCCGGACCCGATTCGCTGCTTGGTTTTTGGATGGTGCCACAGTCTCCGGGATTCGGTGACATCGCCGGAGCCTCCGGCGGTGACCGCGAGCGCCATTCCGCTAAAGCCGCCCATGGCGACGATCGCGCGGCTGGCTTCATCGTAAAGGGGGGAGGTGTACACCAGCGGATTCAAGCCGGAGCAGCTCCAGAGTTCCTGGCCGCTTTTCGGCTCCAAGGCGAGGAGCCGGAGCGGCCAGCTCAAGAGGAGTTCTTCCCGAGCGCCCAGGCGGGCGATCACGGGCGTGCTCCAGGAACCCACCCAGACCGTGCGCTGATCCCCGGGCTTTTTTTCTCCTGAGTTGGCGTTCGGTTCATTGATTCTCCAGATTTCCTTCCCTGTCTTGATGTTCACGGCCAGCAGGAAACTCGGCTCTCCCGGCCCAAAGTTGAGGAAGCACAGGCCGTCGTGGAGCAATGGGGAAGAGGCGTTGCCCCAAATGTGCCGTTGTGGACCCAGTTCGCGGCGCCAAATCTCGTTGCCCGAGTGATCGTAGCAGTAAAGTCCCGCCGACCCGAACCAAGCAACCACTCGCTCCGCGTCCGCGGCGGGAGAAGCCGCGCATTGAGGGTTGGTTTCATGAGTTGGTTCCGGGGTTTCGACGCTCGCGCTCTTGGTCCACAACAATTTCCCCGTGGTCCGATCAAAGCACATCAGGTTTCGGCGGCGTCCGTCCTCCGTGGCTTGGGTCACAAACAAGCGCGGGCCCCAAACAATCGGGGTGGAATTGCCCCGGTCCGGCAGCGGCACGCGCCAGGCCACGTTTTGATTCGTGTTCCAGCGGCGCGGCACCTGCTGGGCGTCTGACCGACCATCCCCTCGCGCCCCTCGCCACGACGGCCAATCGCCAGCGTCGACAAGCATCGACGAAATAAGAAGCTCCAAACACAGCCAGCCGAGAAGCGGCAGTCGGGAAAGAGTCTTCCAGGCGGGGCGGGATTTCATTCTCGAAGGGTATGAATTGCTCGAAGGCTCGTAAAGAAAACTTAGCGCCGACGGCCGCGCCGGGCCCTGTGCGGTTCTGAGGCGCGGCGAGGCTTTGGGAAACTCGGAACGGGAGTCTACGACTGGCGACATTTTCCTTTGCGTGACGGAGGGTTTCAGGAAGATTATGGGCCATGAGTCAAACCGCGACTGCTCCGATGCCGGACGCCGAGGGACATTTCGGTCCCTTTGGCGGGCGCTTTGTGCCCGAGACATTGATGCACCCCCTGCTGCAGTTGGAGGAAGAGTATTTCAGAGCCCAAGAAGATCCCGCTTACGTAAAGGAGCTCCAGTATTATCTGAGAGAGTTTTGTGGCCGTCCCACGCCTCTTTACTTTGCCGAACGACTGACGCGCGAACTGAAGGGCGCGAGAATCTACCTTAAGCGGGAGGATCTGCTCCACACCGGCGCCCACAAGATCAATAACGCGATTGGCCAGGTGCTGCTGGCCCGGCGAATGGGAAAGACCCGGATTATTGCCGAGACAGGCGCGGGTCAGCACGGGGTCGCCACGGCGACAGTCAGCGCGATGTTCGGCCTCCAGTGCGTGATCTACATGGGCGAAGTCGACTGCGATCGACAAGCCTTGAACGTGTATCGAATGAAGATGCTTGGGGCCCAAGTCGTGCCGGTCAAGGCTGGCCAGAGGACTTTGAAGGAAGCCGTGAACGAAGCGATGCGGGACTGGGTCACCCATGTGCGGACCACTCATTATATACTTGGAACCGCGTACGGAGCGCATCCTTATCCGCTCATGGTACGAAATTTCCAACGCGTCATCGGAGACGAAGCACGGCGCCAGATCCTAGAAAAGGAAGGGCGGCTTGCCGACTTGCTCATCGCTTGCGTTGGGGGCGGGTCGAACGCGATTGGTTTGTTTTATCCATTCTTGAACGACGAGGGCGTGGCGATGCTGGGTGTCGAAGCTGGGGGCGAAGGCATCGTTCCGGAGAAACACGCCGCACGTTTTCAGGGAGGCTCCCTGGGCGTGCTTCAAGGCACTCGTTCCTATATCCTCCAGGACGAATTCGGCCAGATCCAACTCACGCACAGCGTTTCAGCCGGGCTGGATTACGCGGCCGTCGGCCCCGAGCACGCCTGGTTGCGGGACAGCGGCCGCGTCGAGTATGACTACGCCACCGACGACCAGGCGCTCGAAGCCTTCCTCAAACTGGCTAGACTCGAAGGAATCATCCCCGCTTTGGAATCCTCGCACGCGATCGCCGCGGTGCTCCGGCGTGCCCCGAAAATGGACCCCAACCAGGTCATTATCGTCAATCTGTCCGGGCGCGGCGACACAGATGTCGCCCAAGTGGCCTCCCGCGTCGCGTTGTGAAGGCATTCTTTTGATCTCCCGAATGAAATCCATGACCGGCCAGGGCCGTGGCGAGTGCGTCTCCAACGGCCGCCATGTCACCGTTGAGATTGCCTCCGTGAACCGGAAGCAAGCGGAATTCAATTTCAACTTCCCGCGTTCGTTCGACGGCTTGGAGCCGCGATTGCGGGATCTCGTCGGGATGTCCGTCAGCCGCGGCCGCGTCTCGATCAAAGTCAGCCTGGAGATGTCGGACGGGGGTGCCCCCGTGCATGCCCGGCTGAACCGAAGGCTTGTGAAGACCTATGTGGATGACTTGCGCCAGCTAGCTTGCGAATTAAGCCTTGATCCCGCGATCTCGATCGGCACCATCCTCGGGCTGCCTGGGGTTCTTGAGACAGACCAAACGGAGGAAGACTTGGAAGCTATTTGGCTCCCGCTCCGGCACGCGACGGAGTCCGCGCTGGCTGGAATGCTTGCCATGCGCGAGCGGGAAGGAGCGAATCTGGCCAGGGACCTCGTGAGCCGCGTCGAGGGGATGAAAGCCGCTGTGGGAGCGGTGCGCGCGCAGGCCCCTGAAGTCTGCCAGCGATTCCGCGCGCAGCTCATTGAGAAGCTGCGATCCGCCGGAGCTCATGTCGGGAACCCCGAGGACGACCGGTTGATGAAAGAAATCGTGTTCTTCGCGGACCGGAGCGACATCTCGGAAGAGCTGGCACGACTGGAAAGTCATTTTGAACAATTCCAAGATTGCTTGAACTCCTCGGAACCGGTCGGGCGCACGTTGGATTTTTTGGCCCAAGAAATGAACCGCGAAATCAACACCATCGGTTCCAAAGCGAACGACAGCGTGATTTCCAAGAACGTGGTGACCCTGAAAACCGAGCTCGAACGGTTTCGGGAGCAAGCGCAGAATGTCGAGTAACCTTTCTATTCTATCAGCCCAGCGTCCTCATTCCATGCCCCTCTCCACGCCCATTCCGCTGCTCATTGTGCTTTCGGCGCCTTCAGGCGCCGGAAAGACGACGTTGTGCCAGCAATTGCTCGAGCAGAATCCGAACCTCACCCGCGCTGTGACGTGCACGACGCGTCCGCGCAGGGCCGGTGAAAAGGATGGGGTGGACTATTACTTCCTGAGCTGGGAATCTTTTCAAAAGAGCGTCGGCGAAAACCTGTTTCTGGAGCATGCCCAGGTGTTTGGAAATGAGTATGGGACGCTGAAATCAGAAGTGCTCCACCGGCTGGCTCAGGGGTCGGATGTCCTGCTGAACATCGACGTGCAAGGCGCTGGTGCCGTGCGAACTTGTGCGTTCGGTGATCCCGATCTCTCTAAATCCTTGGTGTCGATTTTTCTCACACCCGTTTCTCTCGCTGAACTGGAGTTGCGCCTCCGGAATCGAGGCTCCGAATCCGAGGAGGCTCTCCAACACAGGCTGAGTGTCGCGCGGCGTGAAATCGCCGAGTACATCCATTTTGACTATCTCTTGATCAGCCGGACTCGCGGGGAGGATTTGCGCCGGATGCAAGCGGTCATCGACGCTGAGAAAATGCGCCGTTTCCGAGTCCTCCCACCCGAGATACTCTAAGCTCGTGCCTTGCCCCACCAATCAGAGACGCTTTTCGTGGTCCCCTGTGATGGGATTCATGTGCGCCTTGTCCATCGCCTCTCTTGGCGCCGCCGAACCGGGTGCGGCTGAAGGTGGGAACACGGTCGCGATTGAGGCTCTTTCGAGGTTGAAGGGCATGGACATCGAAGCCAATCCCGCGCTGAAGAACGCAGTGCTCAAGGTGCTCGAATCAACTCGGCGCACGCCGGCTTTTGTCCAAATCGTGCAAGATTTCAAGATTCCTGAAAAAGAAGTTGGATTAGTCGAGGTCATCGAGCGGCACCCCGCCCATCCCCTGTCCGCGGAGGCCGCTCGCCACCTCCTTCACCAGAAGGAGGCGGTGTTCGTGAAAAAAGCGCTTTCGAGCGCCGCCGCGGGTCCCATGATTCAGGCCCTTGGAAACTCGGGGGACCGCCTCGCGGTGCCTCTCTTGGCGGCTTTCGTTGCCGAGGCGAGCCGAGATCTGGTGCTGCGCAAATCCTCTGTCAAGGCGCTCACGCAAATCCAAGACGGAGCCGCCTGGCTTCTTTCGACCGCCCGCGAGGAAAAATTGCCTGACGATCTGAGGTTCACCGCCGCCTCGGAACTGAACCAGGCGCGGTGGCCTCACACGCGAGCCGAGGCGGCTAAGATTCTGCCTCTCCCCGCTTCTTCCAGCGCCGATCCATTGCCGCCGCTCGGCGAATTGATCAAGCGCCAAGGCGACGCGGCCAAGGGCGCCGAAGTGTTCCGCCGGGAAACGACGGGCTGCATCAACTGCCATCAAGTCAACGGCGAGGGCATCGACTTTGGACCAGCCCTTTCCGAGATCGGGTCCAAGCTTGGCAAGGACGCATTATACGAGTCCATCCTGGACCCGAGTTCTGGAATTTCTTTCGGATACGAAGCTTGGCAGTTGGAATTGCAATCCGGAGATGAAGTCTACGGTCTCATCTCCAGCGAGGCCGAGGATGAGGTGATGATCAAAACCCAAGGGGGCGTCGTTTCCAAGCACAAGAAGAAGGACATTAAGACGCGGACAAAGATGAAGCTGTCCATCATGCCCGCAGGGTTGCAGCAAGCGATGTCAGCCACCGAACTTGTGGATTTGGTGGAGTATCTGGCGGCTCTGAAAAAAAAGTGAGTTATACACGGCGTCATAACTAATTGCGCCTGTCGTTGCTCAGAGGAGGGTCTCTGGCGAGGCGCGAAGAGGGAAGATACTCGCAGCGGTCTGTGAGCGAGGAGCAGCGAAGCCAGAGGTCCTCCTCTGAGCAACCCTCCCGGCGGCGGGCCTTTTGACGCATGGCGTTGTCGCTCGCCGGTCCGAGACCACTGCGGATATTCTCCCTCCTCGCTCCTTGCCCTGGGCCAAAACTCCTCGCCGCGGCATGCGCAAGCATCTATGACGCCGCGTCTAGCCCGGTTTCGCCGCCCGTTTCTTGAAGAATATCACGTGCTGGCGAGGCAGGGTCTTCACGGTTTCAATCCATTCCAATGGATGGAGCGCGGCTTCTTTGCGCACTTGAGCCTCGCTCATTTTGTGAAGCGCCTTGATGGGGACGGAGGGATCTTCCGCCCTGTATTCCACAAACGCCACACGGCCACCCACTTTCAGAGCGCGGCAAATGTTAGCCATCATTTCGTACGGGTGGGAGAATTCATGGTAGACATCCACCATGATCACCAAATCCACGCTGCCGGGGGGGAGGTTCGGGTTTTCAATCGTTCCCAGTACTCCTTTGACATTAGTCACTCCCCGATTTTTCATTTTGTCGGCAATCATCTCCAACATTTCGGGTTGGATCTCGACGGCGTACACCTGTCCTTTGTCTCCCACCTTCTTGGCCATGCGCCAACTGACATAGCCCGTTCCGGCTCCGATGTCCGCGACCACGTCCCCCGGTTTCAAGCCTAGCAAATCCACCATTCGGGCAGGCTGCTCTTCTTCCTCGCGTTCGGGCCGCTCGAGCCATTCCGCGGCTTGATGGCCCATCACATGGGCAATCTCCCGGCCCATGAAGAATTTTCCAATTCCGTCGCGGGAATGTTCACGGCGGGTTTCATACAACGGGTTGGGAGTTTTGGGGGAATCCCCCGCGCGCGCGGATGGGGTTGGCACGGCAACCCCGAGCAGGAAGCACGCGGAGGCGAGCACAACGATCGAGGTCGTGACTCGAGCCGCGCGGCAGAGTTTGAGGGCTGGGGCAACACTTTGTTGAGGAGGGTTCGGCATGGGAGCTGGGATTTAGTGAGTGGGCTGCGTTGGCTCGTTCGGGGCGGACCCCAGTTCCTCACGCAACGCGCTTTGGAGCGCCCCCGCGCATCTGTCGCTGCACAGCGGGAAGAGCGCGTCTTTGCCGGATCTTTTGGCTGGGGATTCGCTGGGCAGTATGATCATGCGCACCTGCTTTTCCGCCTTGGGGAGCAGCAACCGCTCCTCGGTTCCTGGGACCACCTCCTGAAAAGCCTCGGCCCTGAGGGAAACCGAAATGGCAAACGCCCGGCTCTGGGAAGGGATCTCGCGTTCGCACCACGAACACCGCGTCGCGGGTTCGGGTTGAGCCTCAAGTTGGCCGGCAAGCTTCATCGATTTCTGGCTGCGAGGTCGTCTGGCCTGGCAACTGTCGCTCTACACTAAGCTCTTGCGTGTCTCAGGCAAGCTTGCATCGCGTTTCAACCGCATTTCATTCGCGCCCAGGAAGGATCCAAGCAAACGATACAAACCATCTTCGGACTCGCTTTGCCGCGCTGTTCATGGTCAGATTTGTGATTGAATCGTCGATTTCCTGAAACCTCATGAAACAAATCCTCTTAACCGCACTGTTCGTGGCTGCCGGCGCCATGGCCGACCCCCGCGCCGCCTTCGCGCAGTCCGTTCATTTCTCTTCGGAATTCGTGTTCCCCCTCCATCCGATGCACAACCACGCGCCCGGCATCGCGGAATCTCCCAACGGCGATCTGATCGTTTCGTGGTACCGCGGTTCGGGCGAACGCAAGGCGGACGATGTCGCGGTCTTGGGCGCCCGCAAACGCAAGGGAGGATTGGAGTGGAGCGCGCCGTTCAAAATGGCCGACTTTCCTGGATTCCCAGACTGCAACACCGCGTTGTTCGTCGATTCGCAAAAGCGCTTGTGGCTCTTTTGGCCCATCATTTTCGCGAACACTTGGGAATCCGCGCTGACCCTGTACCGAGTGAGCAGCCGTTTCAGCCGAGACGGAGCGCCTGAATGGGATTGGCAGGGGATCATTCCATTGCGGCCTGAAAACTTTGAGCCGCTGATGGCGAAAGGCTGGGAGGAGCGAAAGAAGCTGGCCCCCATTCCAGAGTCGCGTCTCAAAGAGATTGAGCCGATGCAAAAGCTGATTCAGGACAAATTACTGACTCGCTTGGGGTGGCAGCCCCGGTGCAAGCCCACGGTTTTGAGTTCGGGAAGAATTCTTCTCCCCCTGTATTCAGACACCTACAGCGTGTGCATCATGGCTGTCAGCGATGATCAGGGCCAGTCGTGGTTCGCGAGCGCGCCGCTCGCGGGATTTGGCAACATCCAGGCCGCCGTTCTCGAACGGAAAGACCGTTCTCTCGTCGCCTACATGCGGGAAAACGGCCCCTTGGATAAAATTCGGATGTCCGAGTCCCGCGATTCTGGCATGACGTGGGGGCCTGTGGGAGTCGCGGACCTGCCAAACCCCGGCTCGGGCCTTGATGCCGTCAAACTGCAAAATGGCCAGTGGCTGCTGGTCTATAATGACACGATCCAAGGCCGGAGCAGCCTGGCTGTCTCCATTTCCAACGACGAAGGCAAGAGTTGGAAATGGACTCGTCATCTGGAGCGTCGAAAGGACGGTTCCTACCATTATCCCGCAGTGATTCAGGGCAAAGACGGAAGAATTCACGCGGTCTACAGCTATTTCGTGGCCGAAGGGAAAACCATGAAACACGCTGCGTTCAACGAAGCTTGGGTCATGCAAGGGGATAAGGAATGAAGCCGCGCCAGCCATGAGTCAGTGCTTATCGCAAGGCTCCGTCGCCTCCACCGCCAAGCTCACGCCCCCCCGCTAAGATGTGCCATGGCCAGCACTCGCCGCGCGGTTTCCGGAGCGGTTTCATCTCGAGCCAAAAGCAAGCGCGTCGAATGGCACTGAGTCCGAAACCAGGTGCGCTGGCGTTTCGCGAACTGCCGCGTCTTTGTTTTGACTAGTTCCATCGTGGAGTGCAAAGAGCCCCTGGCGTTGAGGTGGGCGACGACCTGGCGGTAACCGATGGCTTGCATGGCCGCGCGATTCTCACTCAGGCCCCATCGCAACAAATCCTCCGTCTCTTGGACGAGGCCCGCCTGGAACATTTGATCCACCCGGGCTTCAATTCGACGCCTCAAATCTTCCGGATCACGATCCAACACGAAGAAATTCCGAGGATGCGCCGCCGCGGTTGCCTCCTTTCCGCCCGCCTTCAAAGTATGGTTCGACCAATCCGCCCGCTGTTCCGAAAAAGGAGCTCGTGTCAGCCGAATGACTTCGATGGCTCTCATGACTCGTCGAGGATTCATCCTGTCGATACGCTCGTAGGCGCGGGGATCTTTCAGCCGCAATTCGTCCAACAATGCGGGCATTGGGGTCGACTCGATGGCGGCGCGCAGCGCCGCGTCCGGTTCAGGGGTTTGAGGGAGGCCTTCGAACAACGCTTTGAAGTACAGTCCCGTGCCGCCACACAGGATGGGTGTTCGGTTGCGGGAGGCAATGCCCGCGCACGCGGCTCGGGCGAGCGTCACAAAATCAGCGGCATCAAAACATTCCCTCAGGGACACTACATCGATCAAATGGTGGGCGATCTGGCGGCGTTCCTCGGGGGTGGGCTTCGCGGTTCCGATATCTAACCCGCTGTAAACTTGCATCGAATCAACGGACACAATTTCGCCTCCCACAAGCCGCGCTAATTCCAGGGCTACGGACGATTTGCCGGCCGCGGTTGGGCCCGCGAGGCAGATCGCATTCAGGATTGGCGTGTCCACGCCGCGAAGCCGAGGAGCTTGGTCAAGACGGAGGCTGATGGGTCGCTGGCCGATCACGATCCGGCAATCCCGGAGGGCGGTTGGTCGCACGCCGGGGCACGTACATCGCGACAAGCATCAATCCCACCCCCACGCAGATGGCGGAGTCCGCGACGTTGAAGGCCGGGAACCCAATCTCGGCACCGCTCCGGCGATAAGCATAGAAGTAGATGAAATCGATCACATGGCGGCGGGCTGGATGCAGCCTGTCATAGAGATTTCCCAAGATCCCGCCAATCATGAGCCCCATCGAGATTCTGCCCGGCAGCGTGGACGTTTCGAACTGATTTCGCGAGAACATCAGGAACAGCAAAGCCATGAGTGAAACCACCGCCAGCATCTCGTTGCTTCCAGCCAGGTTGTTGAACAAACTCCACGCGGCCCCGGCATTTCCCCAGTGCACAAACTTGAAAAAACCGTCAACCACAACTCGCTCCTGAGCGTAGGCCAGAAGGCTCAGCACCAGGGATTTTGTCGATTGATCCAACAGCAGCACGCCCCCCGCGACCATCCATACGGTCATCGGAATCGCGGTGGAGGAGGTGGCTTCCTCCACGGTCGCATTGGAGCCAAGTGTCTGTGGCATGGCCCATGAGTATCCAGTTAACGGGGGTTTTGGAATAGAAATATGGTGCGATCGCCTTTGATTCAACCCCGGGTGCCGAAAGTCCAGGGTCAAGGAACTGCCGATTCGAGAGGTGGCCGGCGTTAAAGGCCACGCAACGCGGAGTCGCCTCTTGAATTGCTCCAGCACTAATCTTTCCACGACAAAGGAGGAGCCGGTTGAGTGGCCGAGAGAATTCAGCCGGTTCAACTTGACCGGCCACGTTTGCTCATGCAGGTTGCTAACTCTTAGCTGGCATCATTGGAATAGGGATCTCTTGCCGCGAAGCGCGCTTCACAGACAAGGCGCTGATCACGCACACGGCTCTCGTAGGCATTTCGACGCCGCGAAATTCTGAATATGGCTCATCATTACAACGACCCGCCCTCGCTGGATCAACAAATGGCCCAGCAACTTGAAAAGCTCCAGCGAACGCTGGGTAGGAATCTGCCAAAGATTCTGCCGCTGCTCGCCATCGTCATCCCAGCCCTCTGGCTGGCCTCAGGCGTCTACGTGGTGAATCCAGGCCACAAAGGCGTGGTGCGGACGTTCGGCCGGGAAACAGCGCGCACGGAGCCAGGCCTCAACTATCGTTATCCGTGGCCGTTTCAGTGGGTTGATATCGTCAGCGTGGAACAGGTCCATCGCATCGAGGTCGGCTTTCGCGAAGGACAGCGCGTGCCCGAAGAAGCGCTGATGCTCACCGGGGATGAAAACATCGTCGAGGCCCAGATTGTCATGCAATACCGGGTGGCAGACCCATCGAAGTTTCTCTTTCGCCTCCGTGACCCCGAGGGTTCGCTCCGGGCCGCCACCGAGGTGGCGCTTCGGAGCACCGTGGGCAGCATGACCATTGATCAAGTCATGATCGAGGAACGGGCCAAGGTGCAGGAGGACACCCGCCTCTTTGTGCAACGGCTCATGGATGATTACCAGTCCGGACTTGTGATCACAGAAGTCAAGCTCCAGGCGGCGGACCCGCCCGAGGCGGTCAAGGATGCCTTCCACGACGTGGTTCGCGCTCGCGAGGACAAGGAGAAGCTCATTAACCAGGCCAAGGGCTATCAGGCCGATCTTTTGCCCAAAGCCAGGGGCGAGGCGCAGAAAATTCTACGCGAGGCCGAAGGGTACAAGGAGCAGCGCACCCTGCTGGCTCAAGGGGAGGCAGCCCGTTTTCTCAGCGTGTTGGCGGAGTATTCCAAGGCCAAGGACGTGACCCGCGACAGACTCCACCTGGAGACGATCGAGAAAATTCTTCCAGACATTGAAAAGTTCGTCATGGACACAGGTGTTGGGAATCGTCTCATGCCGCTGCTGCCGTTGGGGGCAGGCCCGTTGCCTCCCATCGTCTCCCCGCCCGCGATCCGTTGATCCCCCTCATTCAAGCCCTTTTTTTCTGCCCACCAATGAAAGCTAAACTATTCGGCCTCGGAGGACTGATCCTGTGCGTGCTCGCGGCCGTCCTGATCCGCCAAGCCTGCTTCACCGTGAACGAATCGGAGCAGGTCATCATCACCCAGTTCGGCGAGTATAAGCGCACGATCCGGGACCCCGGCCTCGCCTACAAAACTCCATTCTTGCAGACGGTCAACCGGTTTGACCGCCGAATTCTCGCCACCGACGCGCCAAAGGCGGAATATCTCACCCAAGACAAGAAGCGCCTCGTTGCAGATCCCGTCACCCGTTGGCGCATCTCCGATCCGCTCTTGTTTTACAAGACCGTGCGTGACGAGTCCGGCGCGCGCGCGCGGCTGGACGACTTGGTTTTCTCTGAACTCAGGCGCGAGGTGGCCAGCCACGACTTCGTGGTTGTCATCGGGGGCAAACGCGAAACCATCATGGACAACGTGGCCAAAAGCGTGAGATCGAAAGCGCTTGAGTTTGGCATCGAGGTCGTGGACGTCCGGATCAAGAGAGCCGACTTGCCGCAAGAGGTGCAGACCAGTGTGTTCCAACGCATGCAGGCCGAGCGCGAGCGCGAGGCCAAACGCTACCGCAGCGAAGGGGTTGAGGAGTCTGAGAAGCTCAAGGCCGACACCGACAAGCAGCGCACCATCGTCCTGGCGGAGGCCCAGCAGAACGCCGAGAAACTCCGCGGCGAGGGTGACGCCGCCGCCACGAGCATCTATGCCGATGCCTATGGCAAGGACCCGGAATTCTACACGTTTACCCGCAGCCTTTCCGCCTACGAACAATTCATGGGCAAGCGCAGCACTCTGATCCTGTCCGCGGACTCGCCCCTCTTCCGATATCTCGCTGGATCAAGGCCTGAGAATCGGGGCAAATAGAATGGAATGGCATAAGCCAGGAGCCAAGGTGTTCGTGCATGGGGCATTGAGTGTTTCCTTGACCGGCGGGAATCAGCCGGAGCATGTTGGATCATGCTTTTTCCCACTTGGATTTCATCGCCCGCCTGCGTTTGCGTCGCCGCGTTTCTAAGCGCTGGCGCCGCGGCTTCTCGATTGTCCGCCCAGTCGGATGATTTTAACGACGGCAACGACGCGGGATGGCTGCATTACAATCCCCTCGCTCCATTTGGCGCTGTCGGAACCTACTCCTTCCCAAACGGAGGTTATCGAATCAACGCGCCCGCAAGCCCGGCCCCCGAAATCCTGGGTCCTCAAAGAATTGGAAGCCTCCAAGCCGGTTCTGTCTACACTCGAATCCAGTCGTCCGTCGATATCGAGGGTTGGGACAACACCATCAACCAATCCTTGGGCCTCATCGCCCGCGTGCGCAACTTGGGTCTCGGAACGACTTCGGGCTACACCTACAACTACAATACGGGATCGGGGTTTCATCAGCTCAACCTGGTGGTCAATGAAGCTCCCTCGCGCCAGATCAACGAATCGCTGTTCAAGATCGATCCCACACAAAAATACCGCCTGACCTTCACCCTCGCCGGGCCTCACATACTGGGCCAGATGTTTTCGGCCACGAATTCCAGCGTGCCTCTCCACTCGGTTTTCGCCGTGGATGACACTCATGACTCGGGGACGGCGGGGGTGTTTGCGTTTGCCATCGCCCCAACTGGCGCCGTGGATGCGCGGTTTGATAATTATAGCGCCGGCGTTCCTGGAAAGTTGCGCGCGTCCTTTTTGGATGCGACCCCGGCGGCCGGCCAAAAGACGGCGCAACCTATCGACTACCTATCGGCGCGGCTGGCAAGCCTCGAGACCAAGGTCAAGCCCGAGTCGATCCGTCTGGAAGTCAACGGCGTGTCGGCGCCCTTCGAAATCTTCGACGGCGCCCCGCTCTATGTTTTAAGCCATGTTCCGTCACCCGCCTTGAACCCGGACTTGCCGCACACCGCGCGCATCACTTTTTCCGATGAGGATGGCATCCAGACGGTGGCATGGACCTTCGGAGCGCCAAGTCCCGCGCCCACGGTGCGTTTGATGGGTGCGCCGACTCCGACGGGGGTGTTTTCCGTGGAATCATTGGCGTCTCTTGACTCGGTCGTCCGCCAATTCTCAGTGCCACGGTCTGGGGAAACCCGGTTTTATCAGATTGCGGACTCGACTGCCCGCCGGATCACGAGCATACAAGTGGTTTCGGGAAGCGTCTTAATTTCGTTCCAGTGAAGAATCGCGCAGCGCGGCGTTGGAACTCAATTCGCTCGCCACGGCTCAGTGCTTTCAGATTGATTTCGACAGGCGCCGGCTTAAATTGACCTGGAATTTCCCAAGCCTCATATGACAACAGAACTTTCTTTCAGTGATGGTTCCCATTCCGCGCCCCTGGCGGTTTCACCGCGCTCGTCGGCCACCCGCTTGGCTTTCACTTTGATAGAATTGCTCGTGGTGATCGCCATCATAGCCATCCTGGCCGGCATGCTCCTCCCGGCCCTATCCAAGGCAAAGACCAAAGCCAACACAGCGCGATGCCTCTCAAACCTTCGGCAGGTGGGCATGACGCTCGCGATGTACTCGAATGACAACAATGAGAAATTTCCATTTTCAGGGCGATCGTGGCCGCAGATGCCCTTCGTGGATTTGCTGAAGCTCTTCGATCCTTATCTGAGCACCAACAGCTACGCTTTTTACAAATGTCCCGCGGACAAGGGCAAGGCTTGGAACGTCGAGTGGACCATCAAGAACGGGGCTGGCAACGGCGGGTTGAGGACAAACGATTTGTTGTTCCCTTGTTCCTATTACTACTATCACCAGTTTTACAACGACGACACCACGTCCCCAAAACTAACCGTCCGCTCCACGGCGGATGTGCTGTTCCCCTCAAAGAAAGCCGTGATATCTTGCTTTGCTGAACCCGAACACGGCAATTTGGGGGACAAGAACATCGCTCACGGCAAGGAAGGTCTTCCGCTGCTTTTTGTGGACAGCCACGCCGAGTTTGCAAAGTATAAGAGACTCAACAAAACCGTGCCTTACGGCGAATACAACCTCGATTGGACCGTGAGAGGCCTCAAGGGTGAGGATCTGCAATGAACCCGCACATCTTCCGAACCTGTGCCCAGGGGAGAAGGGATGCCCGCTCTTAATGAGCCCTGACGTGGCCGACGGGAACCTCCTCCTGGACGCGAGCGGCGTGCACTTCAATACGATGTTGAATAGCGGTGCGTCATCTCCAGTGCCGATCCAGGCCGTGTACCAGAACCCGGCCATTTTCATTTCCTCGTCCGCCGCCTTCCACTTTCTTGAGCTCTTATGAATGCCTCCCATCGTCCGCTTTCACGCCGCCGCTTCCTGCAAACGTCCTCACAAGCGGCGGCCGCGTTCACCATCTTGCGCGCCGGATCCGCCCGGACTTATGCCGCGAACGAGAAGCTTAGCATCGCCGCCATCGGGGTGGCGGGACAGGGCGCCGGGGACATCGACCAGTTAAAAAGCCAGAATATCGTCGCGTTATGCGACGTGGACTGGCGCCACGCGGCGGGCACATTCAAAAAATATCCCGAAGCCAAGCAGTTCAAAGACTATCGCAAGATGCTGGACTCGATCCATCGAGAGATCGATGCCGTGATTGTGGCGACCCCGGATCATCATCATGCTTGCGCCTCGATTGCGGCCATCCGCTTGGGCAAGCATGTTTATTGCGAAAAACCCCTCACGCATTCCGTCTGGGAAGCTCGTGAGGTGGCGAAGGCGGCTCGCGCGGCGAAAGTGGCCACACAAATGGGAAACCAAGCCCAGGCGTCTGAGGAAACCCGGCGGTTGCAGGAGTTCATCCTGGACAACGCCATCGGCGCCGTGAGCGAGGTACACATTTGGACGGACAGGCCGTCTCGAGGCCTTTTCAACGAGTATTGGCCGCAAGGAGTCGGCCGGCCTGCCGACTCGCCGGCGGCGCCGGACACTCTCGATTGGGACCTCTGGCTGGGTCCCGCGCCCGCGCGGCCGTATCATCCCGCCTACCTGCCCGCCAAATGGCGTGGTTGGTGGGATTTCGGCACCGGGGCTCTCGGAGACATCGCTTGCCATTATTTCGATCCCGTTTTCCGAGCTCTGAGACTCGGCGCTCCATTGAGCGTGGAAGCGTCTTCCACCCGAGTGAATGAGGAAACCTATCCCCTCGGCTCCATGATCACCTATCAGTTTCCCGCCCGCGGCGCGTTCCCGGCGTGCAAG
>SYMW01000304.1 GCA_005805305.1 Verrucomicrobiales bacterium | reverse complement strand
GTTCGGCCACTACTGGGTGGCGCGCCGCTGCGGGATGAAGGTGGAGGCGTTCGCGATAGGCTTTGGCCCCAAGATTTTTGGTTGGACCCGTGACGGCATTGAATATTCGTGGCGCTGGATACCTGCTGGCGGCTACGTGAAGCTGCCGCAGATGGTCACTTCCGAAGCTCTTGAAGGGAGCGCCACGGGCGAGCAAGTGCCCCCCGCCAAACCGTTGCACAAGATACTCGTGGCATTTGCGGGACCACTCATGAACGTGGTGTTTGCGTTCGCCATCGCCACTTATATTTATGTCGTTGGGATTCCAGTGTTGGTGGATCCCTCCATCGTGGGGTTTGTGGAGCCGGCATCCCCAGAGTATGTCGCGGGGATTCGCGAAGGGGATACGGTCGTAGAGGTGAACGGAAAGCCAGTGAAATCTTGGTTTGACGTGAACACCACGACGGCGCTTGCACGCACCAATATCTTGCCCGTGGTCGTGGAACGTAAAGGCCAGCGTCTCACATTTCAATTGACCGCCAAATCCAGCGAGGCGCTCGACGGGTTGAAGTTGCTGGAGCTCAATCCCCAAGGGCACCCGGAAGTGATCGAAGTGCAGTCCGACGGCGCGGCGGCGGCGGCAGGCCTGGAGCCGAAGGATACCATTCTCGCGTTCGCCGGAGTCCCCATTTACAGCAGGGAGCAACTCATTGAGCTGATTAAAAAGAGGGGGGGGCAAAGCACTGAAATCAAGATCGAGCGCGCCAAAGAAAAGTTGGCGAAGCAGATCACGCCCCGGGAGGATCCTTCAACGAAGATCGGCCGGATTGGCGTGGCCCTGGGGAACAGTTCGAAGCAGTTTTACAAGGTGCAGCGCCCCGGACCGACTCCCTGGGCGCAAGTTTCCGATGTCTGGGACAAGACCGTTCAAACCATTAGCGCGCTGTGGCACTCCGAGCAGACGGGTGTCGGGGCCAAGGATCTCAGCGGGCCTGTCGGCATCCTGGCGATCCTGGCCGCCCAGGTCAACCAGGACTATCGATTGGCGCTGAGTTTTCTCGTCCTTTTGAACATCAATCTGGCCATCATGAACCTCCTGCCTGTCCCTGTGTTGGATGGCGGCCACATCGTGCTCTCCATGATCGAGGCCGTTCGACGCCGGCCTCTGAGCGCTCGGTTTCAGGAATATACCACAACGGCATTCGCTCTTCTGCTGATCTCGTTCATGCTCTACGTCACGTTTTTCGATTTCCGTCGAATTGGCCGGTTCCGCGCCCTGTTCCAAAGCGAGACGCAGATCGAGAAGGCGGACAAGCCAGGGTCCGAGGCGCCCGCCAAATAGGTTTTTTGATGCGGTCCGATTCGTTTCTCCGATGAGATACTGTGCTTCGCCTTATGTTTACGCGCGGCGTGTCACGCGCGAGATTGTGATCGGAGATCTTTCGAAAGGAGGACTTCTTCTTGGCGGGAAGCAGCCCGTGGTGCGGCAATCGATGCTCACCTGCGACACGATGGATACGGCCGAGTGCGTGAAGCAAACGTTGGAGCTCGTCGCCGTGGGCTGCCAGCTCGTTCGCATCACCGCCCCCACGGTTAAAGACGCGGCAAATCTCGAGAAAATCGTTGAGGCCTTGCGAGCGCGCCAGTGCTTCGTGCCGATCGTGGCGGACATCCATTTCAAGCCCGAGGCGGCGATGGAGGCCGCCCGCTGGGTCGAGGTGGTGCGCATCAATCCGGGCAATTACGCGGATTCGAAGAAATTCGCGATCAAGGAGTATACGGACGAGCAGTACCAAGCCGAGCTCAGCCGGATCGAGGCGCGTTTCGCTCCGTTGGTGGATCTCTGCAAGCGCCTTGGCCGGGCCATTCGCATTGGAACAAATCACGGATCCCTGAGCGATCGAATTATGAACCGGTTTGGGGACACGCCTCTTGGCATGGTGGAAAGCGCCCTCGAATTTGCCCGCATCGCCCGCGGCCGCGATTTTCACAACTTCAAGTTCTCGATGAAGTCCAGCAATCCAAAAGTGATGATTGAGTGTTATCGCCTGCTGGTGGCGCGACTAGACGAGCTGGGACCGGATTGGAATTATCCAATCCACCTCGGAGTGACAGAGGCTGGAGATGGCGAGGACGGCCGAATCAAAAGCGCCGTGGGCATTGGCAGCCTTCTCTGCGACGGGCTCGGCGACACCATCCGCGTCTCTTTGACCGAAGATTCACCCAATGAGATCGCGGTCTGCAACGATTTGCTGCAGCAGATACCGCTCCTTGCGGGAGACCGGCCGTTGGTCGGAGAACTGCCGTTATCGTTTGATCCCTTCGTGTTTCAGAGGCGAGAATCGGATCCGTGCGAGATCGCGGAGGGTCTTTGGTGCGGTGCGGGCCATACCGTTCGCGTGGTTGTGCCCAGGGCCGTTTGGGAGCGGGTGGCGCCGAAGATTCGGCCCCGCGACGACGTTCGCCCAGAGGCAGTGTATGAGGATTTGAACGTGCTGGAGGCGGATCCCCGGCGAGACTTCGAAGTCAACTGCGACAGCCAACTCGTCACGGTGCGAGACGAGTGTGATTTGCCGGCCATCGCGGCTTTTCGACTTCTAGCGGCGCGGTTGCGCCGGATGGGCCGCCGGAATCCCATTTTGCTGAAAGACTGCCTCTCTGTGGAGGCAACTCCTTTGCCGTCGAACATCGCGATGCTCCGGTCCGCCGTCGTGCTCGGTTCCCTGCTTTCCGACGGCTTGGGCGACGCCATCTTGGTTCGCTGCGAGCCTGGCGCTGGCGCGTCCCTCAGGCTCGCATTCAATATCCTTCAAGCCACCGGCTGCCGATCTTTCAAGACGGATTATGTGGCTTGCCCCTCCTGTGGACGAACGCTGTTCAACCTTCAAACAGTGACGAGCCGCATCAGGGAACGCACCCTACATCTCAAGGGCGTGAAGATCGCGATCATGGGCTGCATCGTGAATGGACCAGGGGAGATGGCGGACGCGGACTTTGGTTACGTCGGTGGGGCGCCGGGCAAGATCAATCTCTATGTTGGAAAATCCCCTGTCCGATTCAATATACCGGAGGACGAAGCCGTCGACAGGCTCGTGGATTTGATCCGGGAACACGGCAAATGGGTGGAGGCCGAAGCCTCCGTTTAGCAGTTTCGCGCGGAATGAATCCAAGCTGGTTCGGGCGGTGAACGTTGAGGCTCTCGATCGCCTTCCGGGCGATCGAGAGCGTTCACGCCGAATCAGGGTTAAATATTGATTCCGCAGTCAGTTCGTCTTGCTGGAGCTGCGTTGTTGAAGCCAGAGCACGTCGGGGTTGCCGGAGGAGGGAACATTGAGGGACAGCTCCTGGCCTTTTCGGAGTTTCGGTTTCGTGCGAGGGTCGATCCATTTGTGGATCTCGGAATGGCCATCGGCGAAAGCCAGGCCCGCGGCGTCGTTGTGGTACATCGCCGGATAATCCACGATCTTGGCCGCTTTGTTCGCGGAGGCGGCTTGTCCAGGCACATAGCCCTTCATGTCCACCACGAAATAACCGTCGTTGATGCTGTCTTCGCGTTCATCGACCAGCACCCACGCCATCGATGGGGAAGGATCGATGATATCGGACTGTTTGAGGAACACCCGCCAGCCCGAGCCGGATTCTCCCCATCCCGGGCCGCCCATCCAATTATTCATGGACATGCTCCGAACCCGGGGAACCACGGCGTTGTTCTGATAGGTTTTCCATTTGCCGGTGCTTTGATCGGCGGGGCAATGCCAGACATCCACCGAATTACCACAATAAGGCCAGAGGGGACTTTTCTTGATGGTCAGGGCTGGGTTGACATTGTCTTCCGCGCTCACTGGGAGATCCAGCCAGCCGCCTCCGTTCCATTCCGGCGATCGCTGACCTCCCGACGCCGCGACGAGCCAATCCACATTGTCGTCGGAATAGAGCCGCCAGGCCAACATGAGTTGTTTCGTGTTGTTCATGCACTTGATCCCCGTCGCCTTCGTTTTTGCTTTGGCGAGAGCGGGCAAGAGCATTCCGGCGAGGATCGCGATGATGGCGATGACGACGAGAAGTTCGATCAAGGTGAAAGCGCGGCGCGGAAAGTGGTTCCGCGCGGGGCACAGATCTGGGCGTGAAACATTCATAGTAAAAGGTCTTTTATGGTCGGGTTCGGGTGGTGCTTTGCTGAGGGGGCCATGGTCTAGTTTTGGGTTCTTATCATGTCCCTGAGGAGCTGGCAACTGAGCGTTTGCGGGCACAAGGTTTCTACGATGAATCGGCTTTCCGCACTTCGCGCTTCAAATTGCCCGGGGTTCTCGCGTATCCTCCGCCCATGCCCTCCTTCGACATCGTATCGCAAGTGAGCTCCATGGAGCTCGAGAATGCCATCAACCAGGCGAATAAGGAACTGGCCAATCGTTTTGATTTCCGGGGCAGCCAGGCGGAAATCGTTCTCGACAAGAACGAGATCAAGATGTCCGCCATGGATCAGTTCAAAATCCGCGCCCTTGCCGAGATCGTCATGGGAAAGCTGGCCAAGCGGCAGATCAGTCTGAAAAATGTCGAAAAACTCAACCCAGACATCTCGCCTTTGGGCCACGCCAGGCAGGTGATCAAGATCAAGCAAGGACTCGAGGCTGCCGTCGCCAAGGAAATCACCGGATTCATCCGTGACCTGAAACTGAAGGTGACAACGCAGATTCAAGGAGACGAGGTCCGAGTCACGGGCAAGAGCCGGGATGATTTGCAGGCGGCGATCGCCGCCTTGAAGGGTCACGATTTTCCGGTGTCGCTCAGTTTCGTTAATTTCCGCGATTAGAGGCTCCCTTCTTCATCGGGGCACTATCGCTTCTCCGTGTAGCCATTTGCCGCGAACCATTCGCACGCATCCGCCAGGGCTTGTCGCGGCGGGGTTTGGGGGAGATGCAGTTCACGGATCGCCTTGGATGGATCGAAGAACATTTTGTAGCGCGCCATTTTGACTCCCGCTATTGGCGCTCGAGGCGATGTCCGCGTTAGTTTCGACAAGGCTTCGTTTCCATACGCCGCCACAAGGGCCAGCCAGTAGGGGACGCGGAATTTTGGGGCCGGTCTCCCGGTGATCTCGGAGAGAACCCTCAAAGCTTCCTGCATCGTCCAATTTCCTTCCAAATGGCCTAAAATATAGCGTTCACCGAGCCGGCCTTTTTCGGCTGCCAGAATATGGCCGGCGGCCACGTCTCGGACGTGGACCCAATTAAGGCCGGTGTCGAGGAACGCCGGCATCTCGCCCCTGATGAAATCCAGGATGAACTTCCCGGTGGGAGTGGGTTTGGCATCGCGGGGCCCGACCGGGGCGCTCGGGTTCACGATGACGATGGGAGATCCTTTGCGGGCCAGTTCCAGGGCCACCTGTTCGGCCTGCCATTTCGAGTGCTTATAAGGGTTCAGCATGTGGCTCTCCGAGGCCATGGAGTCCTCCGTGGAGGGTGGCACGGGCGTGACTCTCGGGTCGGGCAAGCCCACACAACCCACCGTGCTGGTGTAGACGATTCGGGAGCAACCCGCGCCGCCCGCCGCTTCGAGCACGTTTCGAGTTCCCTCCACGTTGGCGGCATACATCGGGGCGTAATCGGGCAGCCAGAGATGGTAACTTGCCGCCACGTGGAAACACCAATCACAACCTTTAAGACCCTTGATCAGTGATCCCCGTTCCAACACATCCCCGTCCACGCGTTCGTAATCGCATCCTTCTAGAGCTTTGAGGTTGGCATTGGGGCGGAGCAAGGCGCGTACCGCATGACCTCGGGTGTTCAGTTCTTGGACCAGATTGCTCCCGACAAAGCCAGAAGCGCCGGTGACAAAGCATTTCATGAGGCAGGGTTATCGTGTTTTGTCTTCTTTCTGCAATCCCATAAGCGTCAGACCTCAGAGAGGAAGGGGGCTTGGATGCCAACAAATCGCTTCCATTTCCTTCACAACCTCCGTGAAACCAGCTCCCTCGGGCCATCCGATAGGGAGAAACGCTGGTTTTCCGGAGACGAACTCTCGATTTTTTTACAACAATGGCGCCAGAAATTTTGTGTTCTGAGCGTGAATAATCGGCGTCCCACATGCGTCACTCCCACCGCTTGACTTGATGAACGACCTGTTCGATCATGTCTCGCGTTCAATATGGCCAACGCCCAGCCGAAGCGATCCAAGCTCACAAGACGGCAGCAACGTGACCTCGACATAGAAATCGAGTTCATGGAGGGCTTGGTGCGCCGCGATCCCTCCTACTTGGAGGCGTTGCAGATCCTTGGGGACAATTACACGAAACGGGGCAAATTTGTCAAAGGACTGAAGATTGACCAGCAATTGGTGAGGCTTCGTCCCGGTGAACCCGTGACGCACTATAATTTGGCTTGCAGCTACTCTTTGACGGGTCAAATCGAACGTGCTCTGAAGTGCCTTGAGACTGCTATTGAACTGGGCTACCAGGATTTTCAGTGGATGACCCGCGATCCTGATTTGGTGGAGTTGCGATCACATCCGGGATTCGCCGAATTAAAAGCCCGGATTCGAAAATCGAAAGAGCGCCCCGCTTGACCCGCGCCGAGAACTGCGCGTTGACGCCCGGCTCATTTTGGAGCCCTTCGAGGAAAGTGGAAAGGTCCCGCTTCACGGGCGCCCTGGTGGGCGCGACCCAGACAACGCTTGATCATGTCCCAATGCCGTTTCTTGGGTGAAAGCTTGTGCCAAGTGAATGTGCGCTTGAATGGACGATCGAGGCACTTTGAAACGGTGTCCTTCGATGAGGACCGGAATGCCGTTTTATTGATTGATCAACGGCTTCTTCCGCATGAGTTCAAAGTGGTGGCGATGACCCATTATCGCGCGACCGCTGACGCGATCGGGAAGATGATTGTTCGCGGCGCCGGCGCCATCGGGGCTGCCGCAGCCTTTGGTCTGGCGCAGGGCGCGAGATCGTTTCGCGGGACCCACGCCGAGCGTTTTGAGGCCCACTGTCTCGCCGTTTTTGATACTCTCAAAGCCGCGCGTCCCACCGCAGTGGACCCGGTCAACGCCATGCACGCAGTGCTGGCTTCGATGGCTGCCGGCGGAAGCGTGAAAGAGAAGAAGGCCCTCGCGGTGGCCGCCGCAAAGGCCTTCGCCGTGGGCGACACGGACCATTGCCGGGAGATCGGCCGCCACGGCGCCTCTTTGATCACGCCTGGGGCGCGAATTTTGACCCATTGCAATGCGGGCTGGCTAGCATTCGTCGACATCGGCTCCGCCACGGCACCCCTCTATGCAGCACATCAGAAGGGTGTTCCGTTTCATGTGTATTGCGATGAGACCCGCCCCCGCTGCCAGGGAGCCAGTTTGACCGCTTGGGAACTCGCTCAAGAGGGCATCTCACATCAGGTGATCGCTGACAACGCCGCAGGCTTTCTGATGTGGCGGCGAGAGATCGACCTCGTGATCGTGGGCAGCGATCGGGTCTTGGGCCGGACCGGCGAGGTGGCCAACAAGATAGGCACTTACACCAAGGCCGTTTTGGCCCGAAGGCATCGCATTCCCTTTTTCGTGGCGATCCCTCTTTCCACGCTTGATTGGCAGACCCGGCGAGGTCGGGACATTCCCATAGAGGAACGTTCGGAGGAAGAAGTGTGCGGTGCCTGGGGGCTCGATCCGGAGGGCCGACGCGTCGAAGTGCGGATCGCCAATCCGACCAGCGGAGCCCGCAATCCCGGTTTCGATGTGACCCCCCCCGAATTGATCACTGGGATTATCACTCCGCGAGGCATTTTCAAGCCTCGCGATCTCTGGAGGAACCGGGGCGCGCTGGGAGGCTAGCCGGTGCATCCACGCGTTGTCGGTGGAGCGCGACTGTGCTGAAAGCCAGTCGCAGCAGCATCTCAGGCTCGCAGCCACGCCTAACCTGCTGCGGCTGGTGCTTCGCACACAACCGCGCTCCGGGCTGCCAGCCAAATTCACCGACAACTTGTAGATACACTGGAGGCTAGCAGCGGTGTTCATTCCGATTTGACGACGGGCGATCATCAGGATTACTTTGGATCACCGCGCCAAAGTCACACTATCATTCTTTATGAATCCTTCGATGACCCGTCGTACCGCTCTCTCGTCCGTTTCCACCGCCGGTGCCGCCGCGGTGTTGTCCTTGACAGCCGGATTGTCCGATCGTCTGAGCCGCGCGGAAGCGGCCGCCGCAGGCATGAAGGGGCGGATCAACCATTCCGTTTGCAAATGGTGTTATGGGAAGATCCCCCTTGAGGACCTGTGCAAGGCCGCCAAAGGAATCGGACTTTCCTCGATCGAACTGCTCGGGCCGGAGGATTGGGCGATGTTGAGGAAGTATGATTTGACGTGCGCGATGCCACACGGAGCCGGGGATGGGATCACGAAAGGCTGGAACAGGCTCGAAAATCATGATCGGTTGATTGAGAGCTATTCCAGTGTCATCCCGAAGGTGGCTGACGCCGGACTGGACAAGATCATCTGTTTCTCCGGCAATCGAGCAGGACTCGATGACGAAAAAGGAATTGAAAACTGTTCCATCGGGCTGAAGCGTTTAATGCCGCTCGCTGAGAAGCACAAAGTGACCGTCGTGATGGAATTGCTGAACAGCAAAGTGGACCACAAAGATTACCAGTGCGATCGCACTCCTTGGGGCGTTGCGCTCTGCAAACAGGTGGGGTCTGAACGGTTCAAACTGCTTTACGACATCTACCAC
>SYMW01000303.1 GCA_005805305.1 Verrucomicrobiales bacterium | reverse complement strand
TTCTCAAGGTATTTCGCGCACGAGCCGTCGTCGGGGAAGACGCGCTGGAACTCGGGAAGAGTCGTCGGGAAGCCGCGGGGGTCCATGCCTGCAATCTAGCATTGCTCAGGCTGTTTGGCAATGAACCGGATAGGCATGCTTGGACGGTGGTGGTTTTTGAGGTGACGTCCTTTGAGGAAGCGGCTTTGATTGGGTTGTTCGGGGGAACGGCTTTGTGGACAAGGCCGGTGTCCAGTTCGGAAGATCGAGGATTTATGGAACGATATCACAATTTCATCGGTGGCGAATGGACACCCGCTCATGGGGGCGCGACATTCCGGACGTTGAATCCGGCGGACACGGGGGACGAGGTGGCGGAGTATGCCCGGGGTGGCGCCGAGGAAGCGCAGTTGGCGGTAGCCGCCGCGGCGGACGCCTTTCCTGGCTGGGCTGGAATCACGGCGGTGGGGCGCGGGCGCATTTTGAGCAAGGCCTCGCAATTGATCGAGGCGCGCAAAGCGGATCTGGCTCGCTTGCTCACGCGCGAGGAGGGCAAAACCCTGGCGGAGAGCACGGGTGAAGTCCAACGTTCAGCGGACATATTCCGTTTTTTTGGCGGGTTGAGTTACACCTTGGGAGGACAAACGATTCCGCACGATTTGCCCCAAAACTTACTGTTCACCACGCGCAATCCGTTGGGTGTGTTCGGCCTGATCACGCCTTGGACTTTCCCGATTGCCATACCCGCTTGGAAGCTCGCGCCAGCGCTGGTCTGCGGCAACACAGTCGTGTTGAAGCCCGCCTCGCAGGCGCCCGCGATGGCCATGGAACTGGGTCGGATTTTGCAGGAAGCGGGCCTGCCGAAAGGGGTGCTCAACGTAGTGGCGGGCGGCGGCCGGGAAGTTGGCGGGGAACTGGCTTCGAATCCGCGCGTGGCCGGCGTCTCATTCACCGGATCCCATTTCGTCGGACTTCAAATTTATCAGCAGCTCGCGGTCCGCATGGCGCGGGCGCAAATGGAAATGGGCGGGAAAAACCCCACTTTGGTTCTCGCGGACGCGGACTTGGATTTGGCGGCCTTGCTCGTGACCCGGGCGGGGTTCGGCTTGACAGGTCAAGCTTGCACAGCGACCAGCCGAGTGATCGTGGAACGTCCCGTGTTGGAGGCGTTCACGGCAAAGCTTGTGGCGAAAGCGCGGGCGTTGAAAGTCGGTAATGGGTTGACCGCGGGCGTCGAGATGGGACCCGCCGTGAGCCAGCAAGAATTGGACGGGAATCTGGCTCATGTGGCGGCCGCCGTGAGGGAAGGGGCGGTGCTGCTGTGCGGCGGCGGCCGGCTCGAGTCCGGAGATCTGGCGCGGGGATTCTTCATGGAGCCGACCGTCCTTGGTGGCGTGACACCGGAGATGCGGGTTGCGCGCGAGGAGGTGTTCGGCCCCGTTATCGCGGTGATGGCGGTCGAGAATTTTGACGAAGCGATGGCCGTCGCCAACGGGGTCGATGTGGGACTTTCGGCGTCGGTAGTGACGCGGGACCTCCGCAAGGCGATGCTCTACGCGGAGCGGATCGAGGCGGGTGTGGTGAAGATCAACCAGATATCCACCGGATTGGCTCTTCAGGCCCCGTTCGGCGGCGTGAAAAAATCGAGCACCGATTCCTTCAAAGAACAGGGGGTGGCGGCCATCGACTTCTATTCTCGGATAAAAACCGTGTATCTAGACTACTCCACATGAAGCTCTGTCGATTTTCTATTAAAAAGGAAACTCAACCCCGGGTTGGCTTGGTGGTTGGGGAGGATGTCGGATCGGTGATCGATTTGACCGCCGAGGGAATCGATTCCCTGGCGTCTTTGCTTGAATTTGAAGGCCTGACAGGAAAGTTGGGGCGCTTGTCAGGATTGCCTCTTCCCCGGTATGAGCGGCATCAGATTCATTTTCTGGCGCCGGTGGAGCGGCAGGAGGTATGGGCGGCGGGCGTGACTTATTTAAGGAGCAAAAGAGCGCGCATGGAAGAATCCGACTTCAGCGCGACCGCCTATGATCGGGTGTACGAGGCGGAGCGTCCGGAGATTTTCTTTAAATCCATGCCGGAAAAGGTGGTGCCAACGGGAGAGACGGTGGGCATCCGAAGCGATGCCATCTGGAACGTACCTGAACCGGAGCTCGTGCTGGTCTGCAACTCGCGAGGGCACATCGCGGGGTTGAGCATCGGCAACGACATGAGCTCGCGCGATATCGAGGGTGAGAATCTTCTCTACCTGCCTCAAGCAAAGATTTATGAACGCTCGTGTGCGATGGGACCTTTCGTTGTGGTCGGCGCCTCCGAGGATGAAGCCCGCGAGTGGCGGATCTCGAGCCGCATCATGAGGGGAGGCGAGACCGTCTTCTATGGAGAAACTTCGGTGGGCCAAATCAAGCGATCCTTCATGGAGCTCGTTTCGTTCTTGTTTCGGTCCCAGAAGTTTCCACACGGAGCTTGCTTGCTGACCGGGACCGGCATCGTTCCCCCAGATACGTTCACGTTGCAACCTTTGGACGAAATTATCATCGAGATTTCGGGGATCGGGACTTTGAGCAACCAAGTGGTGATCGTCTAGAACGCAGGAGGCGCATGAATATCGTGACCAAGCCAAGGGTGAAGGGGTGGATGTCGAGGCTCGGTTTCGTTGCGTTGGGGGCGGCTCTCCTCCACGGCGGCTCGCATCCGGCGTTGGCTGGAACTCCCGAATTGAGGGCGGCCGCCGAGTCCATCCGGTCCGACGATTTGCTCCAACACATCAAGGTGCTGGCGTCCGACGACTTCGAAGGCCGCGCGCCAGGGGGCGTCGGCGAGGAAAGAACCGTGGCTTACCTGGTTGAGCAATTCAAGCGGCTGGGGCTGCGGCCCGGCAATCCCGACGGCCGGTTCATTCAGAACGTGCCGATGATTGGTTCCATGGCGGTCACGGAATGCTCCTTTGTGAAGGAAACGGTGGCCGATCAATTGCAGTCCCCCCAGGACTACGTGGCGTGGTCGCCCCGGTACGAACCGCTCACCGAGGTGTTGGGAAGCGAGCTGGTTTTCGTGGGATACGGAGTCGTGGCGCCAGAATACGGATGGGACGATTACAAAGGCATGGATGTCCGGGGCAAGACGCTTGTGATGCTGGTGAGCGATCCTCCGATCCCGGATCCGCAAGATCCCTCGAAGCTGGATGACAGGATGTTCAAAGGCAAGGCGATGACGTATTATGGCCGATGGACGTACAAGTACGAAATCGCCGCTGAGAAAGGAGCGGCCGCGGCGATCGTGATTCATGAAACAGGGCCTGCTGGCTACCCTTACTTTGTGGTGGTGAACAGCTGGGGCCGTGAGAATTTTGGATTGAAACCCGCCGCGGGCCAGTCGCCGCCCATCGGCGTCGCCTCTTGGATTTCCCATGATCGCGCAAAAAAGCTTTTTTCGGACACGGGCAGGGATCTCGACGCGATGAAGAAGGATGCGCTTCGGCGGGATTTCAAGCCCGTGCCATTGGGAATTCGAGCGAATTTCAGGGTGCGTAGCACTTTGCGGGAAGTGCAGTCAAGAAATGTGCTGGGCCTGCTGGAGGGTTCGGATTCAGCTTTGAAACGCGAGGTCGTGGCGGTGACGGCGCATTGGGATCATTTGGGGAAAAACGAAAAACTGGAAGGCGACCAGATTTTCAACGGGGCTTTGGACAACGCCTCGGGAACGGCGGCGTTGTTGGAGTTGGTCGAGGCATTTCAGAAGGCTGAGCCACGCCCGAAAAGGTCGTTATTGTTCCTCGCGGTGACGGGCGAGGAACAAGGATTGCTCGGAGCGAAATACTACGCTCAGAACCCGCTCTATGCCATTGAAAAGACGGTCGCGAATTTGAATATCGATGGCGTGAACCAGTGGGGAAAAACCAAGGACATCATCGTGATCGGCCGAGGCAACTCAACATTGGAGGACTGGCTGGAAGTGGCCGCTAGAGGACAAGGACGTGATGTGAAAGCTGACGCGGAGCCCGAGAAGGGATACTACTTTCGTTCGGACCATTTTGAATTCGCCAAAGTGGGGGTCCCAGCCTTGTACCTGGACGAAGGAGCGGACTTTATCGGACGGGAGCCGGAATATGGAATGCGCAAGCGCAAGGAATACACGGAAAAGGACTATCATAAAGTGTCCGATGAAGTGAAGCCGGACTGGGATTTGTCGGGCGCGGTGGAAGATTTGAAGCTGCTTCTTGAAGTCGGATACGCCGCGGCCAATTCCCGGATCCATCCTGAGTGGAAGGCTGGATCGGAGTTTAAAGCCCGGCGTGACGAGCTGAAACGCAAGACCCGCTGACCGGGTGGCGTGGGTTGATCTTGGAAGCAGCTTGTGTATTTTCCTCGCGAATTGATTGGGTTGGGGATTTTATGGGCTCAGACATGAAGAACGAATCAGACACGGTTGGGAACACGGCACACTCTCGAACGAAGGTCGAAGGCACGGCCTCGGAGGAATCGGGCGACGCGTCGGGCGCGGAAAGTTATAGGCCGTTTTCATCAATGACGGAAGGAGACATCGCGGAGTTGGCTGGGAAGGCGGCCAAGGCTGATGAGCACTGGGAGCGTTTGCTCAGGATGACCGCCGAGTTTGATAACTTCAAGAAGCGCGCGGCCCGTGATCGTCAGGAGGCGATTCGCTATGCAAATGAGTCTTTGCTTGAGAAGCTGATTCCAGCCCTGGACAACTTTGAGATGGCGTTGTCCGCCTCGGAGGGTCTGGAAGGCGCGGCGAGCGAAGCCATCAAGACCGGCGTGAACATGGTCTACCAGCATTTGAAATCAGTGATAGCGGATGCGGGGCTTGAAACGCTGGATGCATCACGGGGTGCGTTCGATCCAAACTGGCAGGAGGCGGTGTCGGAACTTGAGACTGACGATGTGCCAGAAGGGCATGTGGCGCAGCAATTGCGCAAGGGATATCGGTTGAAGGATCGTTTGTTGCGGCCCGCGCGAGTGGTGGTGGCGCGAAAGGCGAAGGGGTAGGAGCGGCCCACATGGCGCCCGAGCCGGGGGATCGAGGATCGTGGCATCTCAATCTGAGGATGACCTCTCGACAAAGGAACGGGGCTCTTTTCGCGCTGCCCCCCCGGGGATGCCGCTAAGTTATCAGCATGCAGTATGGCGAAACGTGATTATTACGAAGTGTTAGGGGTGCCCAAGAAGGCCGCCGACGAGGACATCAAGAAGGCTTACCGCAAACTCGCGGTAAAGTTCCATCCCGACAAGAACCCGGGAGACAAATCGGCCGAGGAAAGCTTTAAGGAACTCGGGGAAGCTTACGAAGTGCTTAGCGATCCCCAAAAGCGGGCGGTTTATGACCAGCATGGGCATGCTGCATTCGACGCCAGGTCCAGGGGTGGCGGCGGCCGGAGCCCGGGAGGGTTCCACGATCCATTCGACATTTTTCGCGAGGCTTTCGGCGGTGGCGGTGGCGGAATTTTTGGTGATCTGTTCGGCGAGCGCGCCGATCCCACGGGGCCTCAGCGCGGCGCGGACTTGCGCTACGATCTGGAAATCTCTTTCAAGGAAGCGGTTCTCGGATGCGAGCGCGAGATCTCGTTGTTCAAGCCCGAAAACTGTGATGGGTGCCGCGGAACGGGCGCCGCGCCGGGATCGTCCACGAAAACTTGCGTGACCTGCGGCGGACGAGGGCAGGTCGTGAGCTCGCGCGGAATTTTTTCCATCGCGCAGCCCTGCCCACGGTGTGAAGGGGCGGGGCGCGTGATTGAAAAACCCTGTCCCCAGTGCCGTGGGGCGGGACGGATGGACAAGACCTCCAAGATCAAATTGAAGATCCCCGCCGGCGTGGATACTGGCGCCCGGTTGCGATCCACAGGGAATGGGGAAGCAGGTGTGCGCGGCGGCCCGACCGGCGATCTTTACGTGGTTCTTCACGTGAAGGACCACGAGTTGTTTCGCCGCGACGGTGACGATCTCGCGTGTGAGCTTCCCGCCAGTTTTGTCCAAATGACGCTTGGCGCCGAGATCGAGGTGCCAACACTCACGGGGTCGGCCAGCATCAAAGTGCCCGCGGGAACCCAGAATGGCACCGTGTTTCGTTTGAAGGGCAAAGGGGTTCGCAATGTTCAAGGCTATGGCGTGGGGGATCTTTTGGTCAAAGTGGTGGTGGAGGTGCCCACCCATCTCAACAGCGCGCAGCGGTCCAAACTTCAGGAGTTCGCCGAGTTGTGCGACGCCAGCGTGAATCCGCATCACAGAGGGTTCTTCGAGAAAGCCAGGGACTTTTTCAAGTGATCGCGACGCATGCACCGATTCTATGTTTCCGGGAGATGGGAGGTGGGCGCGAGCGTCCTCCTGGACGGACAGGAATCGCACCACGCTTTGGGAGTGCTTAGGCTGGCCGCCGGCGATCCGGTGCGGCTTTGCAACGGCGCCGGTCAAATGGCCGAGGCGGTTTTGGAAACCGTCGGAAAGCGTCAGGCTCGGGCGCGCGTCCTGGAGGTTCAAACTCGCCCACGAAAGGCGTTTGAGATCATTCTGGCGCTGGGTCTCTCCAAACCCAAGGCCATGGAATTCGTGATCCAAAAAGCCACAGAGTTGGGCGTGAACCGCCTGCTGCTCGTGGCTTGTGCTAGAAGCGTGTCTCGGCTGGAAGGCCACGAACTCGAGGCCAAGTCTCAAAAATGGCGCTCGATCGCGATCGAGGCCTTGAAGCAATGTGGTGGGTTCTGGCTGCCCCTCATAGAGGTGTTCCCACGGATGCAGACCTGTTTGGACAGGGAGAAGGCGGCGGAATCAAGGTGGGTCGCGGCGTTGGATGGGAATCCGAAACATCCCCGTGAGTGCTTGAATTTGGCGGCCCGGGAGAGGGGTCGTTTTCCGAGAAGCGTGGAAGTTTGGATAGGGCCGGAGGGTGACTTCACGGCGGAGGAGAGGTCGCTTTTGACTTCCCGTGGCGCTCTGGAAGTGTCTTTGGGAGATCAAACGTTGAGGACAGAAACCGCGGCGATTTACTGCGCCTGCGTTCTCCGTTACGAAGCCGACTCCTTGCCGCCGGCCTTTTGAATTCGACGGGCCAAAAAAGACAGGGCCAGAGCCGCTCCTGTGATCGCGAAACATGCCAAAGCGAAAACGTCTCCATGCCTGGTGTAGAACGTGAGCCCTTGGTGGCGCGGACCCTCGGTCATTGGCATTTTGAAAGCCTTGATCCCCGCTCCGTACACATTGGGTGAATCGCCGAAGAAAACCTCATGCATCCTTCCGCGCGCATCAATCCAGCACGTGAGTCCATTGTTAGTGCATCGGATGACGGGAAGCTGATTCTCCACCGCCCTGAAAACGGAAGAAATGGCGTGCTGCCACTGGGCCGCGCTTTCGCCGAACCAGCCATCGTTCGTGAGATTGATCAGGAAATCGGTTTCGAGGTCCACCGTTTCCCTTACGCTATGAGGAAACGCGTCTTCGAAACAGATCAGAATTCCGATTCTCGCTCGCGGTTCCTCGAGGGTGAACCACCCGGGGCTCTTTCCCGATTCGAAACCTCCGTCGATTGGAGTCAAATGCCTCAGAAAAGGCAGCCAGCGTGCCAGGGGAACGTACTCGCCAAACAGAACGAGTCGCCGCTTCCTGTAGTTTCCGGCGATGGCGCCGCCAGGGTTCATGAGGAAGGCGCTGTTGTAATAGTTATAACGGGCTCCACGGCGGTTCGTGGGTTCAGGGATAGGCTCGGCGTCGTCCGCGCCCAAGATCATGGAGGTTCTAGACCCCTTGAGCATGCGGGCAATGTCATCGGCGGTGGTTGAGTCGAAGCGCAGCAGTCCGGGCGTGGCCGCTTCCGGCCAGACCAGCAGATCCGGCTTTGCGGCCATGGCGACGAGCGACAGGTCGATCAGTTTATTAAAGCGGTTTGTGGATTCGCGGCTATCGAAAATGAGTGTTTGAGGGATGCTGGGCTGGACCAACGCGACTCGGATTTCGGGGCCGGGAACTTCAGGTCGAATCAATTTGGCGAAGCCAAAAGACAGACACGCGGCCAGACCCATCAAGGGCGCCGCCAAATCGCCGAGTGGGCCCCAAAACTGGCCTGCGAGACGGTGGGTTTCCGAACGTGGGCCGTTTTGAGCAATCTCGGTGGAACTGAGGACGGCGAAACCCGCGCACAGAATGCCAACTGAGACCCAGGCCACTTGAAAAGAGACTCCGTACACTCCCGTCACGGTGGCCATCTGGATAAGGGGCAAGGACAAGTATTGTGAGCTCCCCAGCAGATTCCACGGGAATCCCGTGAGAAGCCGGGCCATGACGAGTTCGCAGGCGACCCAAGCAGCGGCGCAGAAGACACTCCACACCGCGCGTTCGTGCCAGGCGGAACGGGCGGTGCGAAGCCATTGAGAAAGCGGGGCGTCGAAGGCGCTAGAGAATTCGCGGGAGGATTCGTGCATTGGGAATGATTCCCGGACGGCTTCGGTTGAGTTCTGCACCGGGGCCATGCGCCAACAAGCCCAACACCAGACGGCTGGGAAAAGCGCGAGGTAAGCACTCAGGGCCAGCCATCCGGCTATCGCTCCGGCAGGGAAAGGAATGTAGAGCAGCCAGTGGAGAGAGATCAGGAAGTGGACAAGACCCGCGATGTAACCGCGTTTGAAGCGATCCTTCGGGGCTTGGGAGGTCGACGCCAAAAGCAAGACGCAGGGTGCCAGCCAGGCGAGAACGGCCATCCCCATCCTCGGAAATGCCGCCGACCAGAGACATCCCGCGAGAATTGGGCTCCAGGGCAGCTCTCGCAGGAAACGAACGTTGAGCATTGATTGTTGGCGAAGCGGCGCCCGAAGGACGCAGGCTTCGGGAGAATTCGAGAGGCGGATTTCCAGCGAGCGTCAAAAGTACGCGATCATATCATCGAACGCGTGGGTGACTTCGATGGAATGGTCGAGGGTCGAGAGAACTTCACGAGTCAGATTCAGCTTGGAGGCGAGCGTGGCGTCGTCATGCATGGGGTCGTGGTGGGGAATGATCCACCGTTTCGCGCGCGTCAGTTTGGCGAGCAAGCACGCGTTGCTCATCGATGAATGCCCCCAGCCCACCTTGGACATGTATTCCTGGTTCGTGTACTGGGCTTCGTGAACGAGGAGGTCCACGTCTCTCAGGAAGCGGATCAGTTTGGCGTGAGGAGCGAAGATCTTGGAGCTTTCGTCGAGCCATTGAGGAGCTCCGTGGAATCCGGGCAAGAACTCATTGTCGCTGACGTAGCCCATGGTTCGTCCTTTCCAGGTGACTTTGAACCCCAGCGTCGCGGCCGGATGATGGGTGGATTCCCACTCGATCTTGAAATCATTCAAGACCACGCTCTCAGTTTCGAGGATCTGGAAATCGATCTTGGCTCGCATATCTTCGAACTGAACTGGGAAATAGTCGCGATCGAGTTGTCCCCGGAAGATGGACTTGAGATCTTTGCCAAAACCGGAGGCGCCGTAGATCACTACCTGGTAGCCAGGAATGAAGAGTGGCGCGAAGAAGGGGAACCCTTGGATATGGTCCCAGTGTGTGTGTGTGATGAATAGGTGAATCTTGCGAGGGCCGTCTTTTAGAAGCTGCAGCCCGAGGTCACGAATCCCGGATCCGGCGTCGATCACGAAGTAGTTTTCCCCGACACCAATCGCGACGCACGAGGTGTTGCCACCGTGGCGCACGAAACGCGGGCCAGACACCGGGATGGAGCCGCGGGTTCCAAAAAAATGGATGTACGGATGCTCGCCGGGAATCGCGGGAAAATAGGGCGCCTCGGCGGAAAGGGGGGTCGATTCAGTGCTCACGGCTGCTTTTTCCTGGTTCGCACATCGACAAGCCGCATGACGCGCCTCAGCGATGCCGGTTGAGCGTGTGCCGAACCAACAAATCCGATCTTAGCACAACGTTTTTGGATAGAGAATCGAATTATTTTGGGATTTGAAGGCGGGGGCAGACATTTATTTTGCGAAGCACGGGCGAGGCGGCTAGGATCCAATGAAGCGTGTGCCCTGAATCCCTTTCCAACCGCCCTGGGGTTTTCGCGGGGTGCCAGAGCGACGCGTCATTCTATTTATGCAGACAAGAACCCTTGGGCACAGTTCCCTTGCGTCGAGTTGTTTGGCTTACGGTTGCTGGCGCATCGCCGGTTACGGCGAGATCCACGAGTGCACCCCGGAGCGTGTCGAACATGCGCGGCAGTCCGTGCTCGCGGCTTACGAAAACGGCTACACGTTGTTCGATCACGCGGACATTTATGCCCAGGGATACGGCGAGGAATTATTTGGCCGCGTGCTCCGTGAAGTCAGCGGGATGCGGGATCGAGTTTTGATCGCGTCAAAATGCGGGATCTCGCGAGGGATCGATGCGGATTCGCATCCTTACTACCGCTATGACTCCTCCGCGGCGCACATTGTCGAAAGTTGCGAAGGCTCTCTCAATCGCCTGGGCGTCGAGACCATCGATCTCTATATGATCCACCGTCCCGACTTCTTGGGAGATCCCATGGAGATCGCCCGGGCTGTCACGCAACTTCGCGACCAAGGGAAGATTCGCGAGTTTGGAGTCAGCAATTTCCGTTGCGGGCAGGTGAGCCTGCTGAAAAAAAACCTCTCCTTTCCACTGGTTGTGAACCAAATCGAGATCAGCTTGATGCAGTTGGCCGCTTTCCAGGATGGGACCTTGGAACAATGCCAATTGGAAGGGATCACACCCATGGCTTGGAGTCCCCTAGGGGGAGGCAAACTCGCGGGCCATGATCCGATCAGCATGACCGTGGCGGATCATGGCCATCGGGGAAGGATCCGCGACACCGCAGATGCAATCGCCCGCGCGCACGGGGTGTCCAGGAGCGCCGTCATGCTAGCCTGGTTGCTTCGGCATCCTTCTGGCATACTGCCGGTCGTGGGTGCCACGCAGGCGGAGCACATCGAGCAAGCGGCGGCGGCGGCCCAGTTGATTCTGCCGCGCGAGCACTGGTACCAGTTGATGGAGGCGGCCCACGGACAGCGCCTGCCCTGATTTCGATTTCACCGAGCCCAATTGCATAGCCGGGCCCAGTTCATCACCAGCATCGAGCCAGCCACGACGAATCGCATGGAGACCGCCCGCGACCTGGGATTTCGAATGCCCGCCGAATGGGAGCCCCACCGGGGCACTTGGCTGACCTGGCCACGACGTGACGGGATTAGTTTTCCGAATTCCTACGACGCCGTCCCGCCAGTTTACGCCGAATTCATCCGTGTCCTCGTGGAACACGAGGAGGTCTGCATCAATGTTTGGGATGACGCGATGGAGCAGGAGGTGCGGCGATTCCTCGAATCGGCTCGCGTGCCGAGGGCTCGAGTTTCTTTCCATCCTTTCCGCTCGTACGAGCCCTGGTGCCGGGATCATGGTCCTATTTTCGTTGTGAGAACCGTCGGAAACCGGCAGGAGAAAGCTGTGGTGGACTGGGGTTACAACGCTTGGGGTGGAAAATATCCACCGTATGATCTCGACGATGAGGTGCCCAGGCATGTCGCGCGGATGCGTGGCGCGCGATTATTTTCTCCTGGCATCGTGATGGAGGGCGGCTCCATCGATGTCAACGGCTGCGGCGCCCTCCTGACAACCGAATCGTGCCTGCTCAATCCGAATCGCAATCCGTCCCTGACGAAACGGGAAATCGAAGAATACTTGCGAGATTACCTCGGGGTGTCCCACTTTCTATGGCTCGGCGACGGCATCGTCGGGGATGACACGGACGGTCATGTGGATGATTTGGCTCGATTCGTTTCTCGGGACACCATAGCCACGGTTGTGGAGACGGATCCGGCGGATGAGAATTTCGGCCTCCTGAGCGACAACCTCGAGCGATTGAAAAGGTTTCGGGATCCCGAAGGGAACCCGTATCGGATCGTGGAGCTTCCGATGCCAGGGCTATTGGAGCGGGACGGGCAGCGTTTGCCCGCCAGTTATGCGAATTTCTACATCGCCAACAGCGTGGTGGTGGCGCCGACATTCCGGGATCGAAACGATGCGCGCGCCTTGGAGTTGTTGAGGACCTGTTTTCCCGGCCGCCGCGTGGTGGGTCTGGATTCCACCGATCTCATTTGGGGGTTGGGCTCATTCCATTGCATCTCGCAGCAGGAACCAACGTAAAGGTGGTCGGAGGTTCTGGAGAAATTCCGCGCGAGAAAATTCGCCCACGGCGGAGCCTGCGCCGTCAATCAGGGGATAAATTGCTTGTCATTTTCGCGATCAATCGCTCGTTGAACTCGCGGGCGGGGTTTCGTCCGGATTGTTTCAGCTTGGTCTGCAGCGCCGCGACTTCGACCAGCCGGGCGATGTCACGCCCCGGGCGCACGGGGATTACAATGTGGGGCACGTCAGTGTCGAGGATCTTGACGAACTGATCCTCCATTCCGACGCGATCCACATCCGGCACTTGGTCCCAAAGCTTGAGCGACACCACGAGGTCGACTCGTTTGTGGTGGCGAATAGCCCTTGCCCCAAACATTTCGGCCACATTGATCAAGCCGATGCCTCGGACCTCCATGAAGTGCTTCGTGATCTCGGGGCTAGTGCCCTCGACATCGCGCCCGTCCACCAGGGTGACACGGGTGATATCGTCGGACACCAAGCTGTAGCCGCGCTCGATCAAGGCGAGCACGCACTCGCTTTTGCCAATGCCGCTCTCACCGCGCACGATGACTCCCACGCCTAGAATGTCGACCATGCTGCCATACTCGCTGCCCGTGGGCGCGAACATGGCTTCCATGGCCATGGTGGCCATGTTGATGAACTTCATGGTGATGAGCGGCGTTCTGAATATGGGAACGTCATTGCGCTCGGCCTTCTGCAGTAGCAGTTTGTCCGGAGTGAGATTCCTTGAGAAAATGATGCACGGCGTCCTCACTTTCAATAGATGATGGTACCGTTTGACGCGCTCCTCTGGGTCGATCGATTTCAAGAAACAAGATTCGGCGTTCCCGATGACCTGGATGCGCCGGAACGCATAGTACTTGGTGAATCCGGCCAGTACGAGACCGGGTCGGTTGACGGTAGGCTCCAAAATGGGGCGGTCGAGCCCGTCCTCGCCCGCGACCAGCTTCAGCCCTAATTCCGTGGCGTGGTCATGGTAAAATTTTCCGACCGTTATCACTTGTTTCTTCATAGGATTTTACAATAAATATTAAAACGGCCGTAGCCCTTGAGAATCTTCGTAACATGCTGGAGATGAAGTCTTTCCAAATCACTCGACAGATCCATGAAGGATGTGCCTCTCTCATCGTCACCCCTTTCGTCAGGTCTGAGGTGGCTGGGCGGAGCCAAAATGGTTGGGAACTGGAATGACCGGGTAGTTTCTAGCAGAAGACTGGCAGGATGTCGATGCTCGATTCCTCAAGCAAGGGACGCCTCAGGAAAGGCTTTCTGGCGGGATCCCGCGCCCGCCATCGGCAGCCCACGAACGGGGCGGCGTCGTCACGCTTGCATTTGGGCGTGAGGAGGCATTTGAATGTTCACAATGAACGGCGTCACCCCATGGCAGGAAAAATATCTGGCCAATGACACGCCCTGGGACAAGGGAGAAGCGTCACCGGGGTTGGTTGATTTTTTGAATTCACGGCCGCTGGCGCCCGGATCGGTGTGCGTGCCGGGTTGCGGGCTGGGACATGACGCGCGGGCATGGGCGGCCCGGGGGTTTCAAGCCGTCGGAGTGGATTTCGCGCCCGCAGCCGTGGAAGCGGCCGCTTCCCGAGCTTTGGCCGAGCGCAACGCGGCCCGATTTTCATGCGCCGATTTTTTGCGTGACACTCCGTCCATGGAGTTCGACTGGGTTTTTGAGCATACCTGCTTTTGCGCGATTCAACCCGAGCAACGGGCTGACTACGTCCGCGCGGTAGATCGCAGCTTGAAGCCTGGGGGCCGCTATCTGGCTGTGAACTACCTGATTCCGGACGTGCAAGGCCCTCCCTTTGGGACCTCCCGCGAGGAGTTGCTGGAGCGGTTTTCCGGCACTTTCAAATTACGCGAGGAGTGGATGCCAAGATCCTACTCGAACCGGACCTACCTCGAGCTCATGATGCTCTGGGAGAAACGCCGGGCCTAACCCGGGCGTCGCATCAGAACTAATCTTGGCTTCGATCGATGGTTCGCGGCTCCGCTTTTGGGTCGCCAAAGAGAGGGTTCGAACCGCACGGTTTTCGGTTGCGATTGTGCCTTAATTGAACGAGATTCGCCCCATGAACACTCTTAAACGATGGGCACTGTGCATCTCTTTGGCGGCAGTTTCATGGGAAATGTCCGCCGCGAAATTGGGCGATCCCGCCGCCTCGTTGGAAATCCAGACCTGGGCGAAAGGCAAGCCAGTCGATGTCAAAGACGGCAAATCAATCTACATCGTGGAGTTTTGGGCCACCTGGTGTGGCCCTTGCAAAGTCAGCATTCCCCACCTCAGCGAGCTGCAGAAGAAATTTAAAGACAAGGGCGTCGTGGTCGTGGGTGTGACGGACGAACCCGTGTCCAAGGTCAAGCCGTTCGTGGACAAGATGGGTGATCAAATGGCCTACGTGGTGGCGTGCGACAAGGATCAAAAGACCAGCGCTGCTTATATGGAGGCTTACGGTCAGGGAGGGATTCCGACCGCATTTGTGGTTGGCAAGAATGGCAAAGTTCTCTGGTTAGGTCATCCCATGGATGGATTGGACAAGGTCATCGAGGACGTTGTGAACGGGAAGTATGACCTCGCGGCAGCGATTAAACGAGACGAGGGCAGGGTGCTGATGAATGATTTTCAGAAGCTTTCCGCACTCGGAGATCCGCAGGCAAAAGCGGTGGGGCTGAAATTGGTCGAGTCGGCGGGCGAGGACGTGGACAAGCTCTGCGAAATGGCTTTCATGATGGTTGCCGACTCGTCGAACAAGAACCGGGATTTCGCGCTCGCGGAATCGGCGTTGGACAAGGCCGAAAAGCTCGGGGGGAAGCAGGATCACCGCGTGATAGGCATCCGTTCGGTGGCCCGTTTCGAGAGCGGCAAACAGGAAGAGGGTTTGGCTTTGGCGAAAGCGGCTCTCGAGGCGAGCAAGGAGGACGATGACAAGGCTCGTTACAACAATTTTATCCGAGTCATGAAAACCAAGATGGAGGGGGATCAGAAGCAGGACAAAGCGAAGCCCTGATGAGCCGCCGGCATTCTTGAGGTCTCTTTACTCAACTCCCCGCCCGTTCTCCCGCTGCCATGCGCGGAGAGCCGGTGGTCGCAGTCGAGTTGGCCTCTCCTGTCGGCGCCGTGGATATTCGACCAACTCGTTGCGGTATGGAAAGGGAACAGGTCGCAGAGGTCCTCTCGGAGATCGGCGTGCTCTTGGAGTTGAAGGGCGAGAATCCTTTCAAGACACGCGCTTATCACAACGGCGCCCGCGCGGTTGAGACGCTTCAAGAGCCCTTGTCCCTCTTGGTGGCGGAGAATCGACTGGGGCAAATCAAAGGGTTGGGCGAGGCGCTTCAGCAGAAGATCACTGAACTCGTCCGCACAGGGAGACTCGCCTACTACGAAGACCTGAAGTCCTCGATCCCTCCCGGTCTGATCGACATGCTAGGGATCTCCGGGCTTGGGCCAAAAAAGGTGAAAGCCCTCCACGACCAGTTGGGGCTCGACTCCCTGGAATCATTGGAAGAGGCCTGCCGGAAGGGGAGCGTCGCAGGCGTCGCAGGTTTTGGCGAGAAAACCCAGAACCGGATCTTGGAGGGAATTGAGTTTAGGAAAACGCACGCCTCTCAACATCTTCTCAGCGATGCATTGGCGGCGTCCGAGCCTCTCCTGGAAGCTCTCAGGGGCCGCCCTGATGTCACTCGCTGCGCCTTGGCTGGCAGCGTGCGCCGCCACAAGGAGGTCATCGGGGACATCGATTTCCTTGTGTCTTCGAAGACACCAGAGAGCGTTCTCGATTTCTTCGTGTCGTGGCCGGGCGTGGAAAAAGTCCTGGCAAAGGGGGAGACCAAATCCAGCGTTCTGTTGTCTGGCGGGTTTCAGGCCGATTTGAGGGTGGTGGCCGACTCCGAATTTTCGTTTGCCCTGGCTTATTTCACGGGCAGCAAGGACCACAACATCGCGATGCGCCAGCGGGCGATCGAGCGCGGGCTGCGGTTGAACGAATATGGATTGTTCCGATCGGCCGAGGAAACACGGGATGCGTCGCTCCGGGTGGACTGCTTGACTGAGGAAGAAATCTACCAGGAGCTCGGGTTGCATTATGTGCCGCCGGAGATGCGCGAGGATCGCGGCGAGTTTGCCATCGCCGAGCGGGAGCCATTCCCGCGGCTGATCGAGTGGACCGACCTTCGAGGATCCCTGCACAATCATTCGAACTGGAGCGATGGACGCGGCACGCTGGAGGAAATCTCGCGGCAAATGATGAGTTTGGGGTGCTCCTATTGGGCCATCACGGATCATTCCAAATCCTCGTTTCAAGCCAATGGTCTGGATCCTTCGCGATTGCGCCGACAGATTTCGGAGGTTCGAGCGGTAAACGAGAAACTGGCCTCGGAAGGTTGCGAATTCCGGTTGTTGACAGGATCGGAAGTGGACATCCTCAACGGGGGGCGGCTGGATTATGACGATGATCTGCTCGCGGATTTGGAAGTAGTTGTCGCCAGCATTCACCAGGGTTTTTCCCAGTCCGAGGTGGAGTTGACCACACGCCTGATTCGCGCGGCCGAGAATCCACAAGTGCACATGCTTGGCCATATCACGGGGCGGCTCTTGCTTGAGAGAGAAGCCTATAAAGTCAATCAACAGGCGGTGATCGATGCGTGCGCCGAAACAGGAACCTGGATTGAGCTGAACGCGAACCCATTGAGATTCGACATGGACTGGAGGCAATGGGCCTACGCGCGTTCGAAAGGGGTTCGTTGCGTCATCAATTGCGACGCGCATCGTTTTGAGCACGCCGGCTTTCTTCGGCTCGGCGCCGGCATCGCTCGCAAAGGCGGGCTGACCAAGGACAACGTCATCAACACGCTGAGCTTTCAGAATCTCAGAAAGGCGCTCTCATGGAAACGAATGGGGCTGAAGCCGGCGTTCTAGAATCGGTTGCGATTCCCAAACCATCGAGGGTCGGTGAAACCAACGGGGAGATCGTCTTTTGCCGATTTCACCCCGGACCCTCGCGTTTGCGCTCTCGGCGCTCCGCAATGCCCGGCAGCTTTCTTCAAGCGTGCGTTGGCGTGTTCACGATGGGCATGTGTCTGGTCATTCCGTTCCTCGCGCGGTGCCAAGTAGTGAATTCGCCGCCGGTGCCGGAATGGATTCAAGCTCCAGGCGGCAAAGCCAGCGGGTCGGCTTTTTTCCGCGTCGGCGTCGAACTGCCTACGCCAATGCTGAAGGTCATTTTTCTGGGCGCTTCCCCCGGGGACATGGAAGTCTTCGTCAATGGGCGCGTCGCAGGCCGGGGTTCGGGTGGTGGCGGTGGTGTCAGCCTGGATTTGACATCCGCCATGGAGGTGGGCAAGAACGTGATCGGCGTCCGGGTGTCTGATCCCGCAGGAGCAGCGCGGTTGAGCGCCCTCGTGGAGTTGAACGCGGATTTCGCACGGCAGCGATGGGTGGCCACGAGTGCTCGCTGGCTTGCCCGAACGACCCTTCAGGAGGGCTGGAGCAAAGTGGTCACGGAGCCCGATGGCTGGGAGGCCGCGATCACTTTAGGCCGCGTGGACGCCAGTCCCCAAGACAACCCTTTCGATCGGCGAAAACTGATTGACGCGTATAATAGTTGGAGGCTTGCCTTGGGAGCAGGGCGCGCGACCGACCCGGCCGGTTTTACTTTGCCGCCGGGATTCAAGGCGGATCTGGTTCGGTCGGCGTTGCCCGATGAAGACTCCTGGGTTTCCATGGCGTTCGACTCGAAGGGCCGCCTCGCCCTTGCGCGCGAGAAGCGCGGGTTGGTGCGCCTGACCTTCGAGAATCATGCGGTTTCAAAGGCAGAAATCCTCGATTTGAGCCTCCTGGAATGCCGCGGCTTGCTCTACGACGGCACAACCCTCTACGCCAACGCGAACAACAGCAAAGCCCTGGTTCGATTAAGGGACGACGATGACGACGGGATTTTCGAGAAAACGGAGGAGTTGTTGAAAACCGAGGGGGGCGTGGGGCACGGACGCAACCACATCAAGCGCGGCCCGGATGGATGGCTGTACTTGGCCCATGGAAACAACGTAAAGAGGCCGCCGCGAATCTCGGCGAACTCGCCGCTCCAGGGCTTCGCGGAAGATCAGCTCATTCCGAATCCCTGGGATCCTTCGATGTTTGATGGGGATGTCTTGGCGCCTGCGGGCCACGTTCTGCGGTTGAATCCGTCTGATCCCAATGATGTTCAATTGTTCGCCGGCGGCCTGCGAAATCCCATGGATATCGCGTTCAACGCCGATGGTGAATTGTTCACTTTCGACGCCGACATGGAGTGGGATGTGGGGGCCCCGTGGTACATGCCCAACCGGGTGCTCCACGTCGTGCCTGGCGCCGATTTTGGCTTTCGCCGCGGAACAGGCAGATTCCCGTCACATTACCCGGACACTCTGCCGAGCGTGATCGATGTCGGATTGGCCTCGCCCACGGCGGTTTTTTTCGGAACTGGGACCGCTTTTCCGGAGAAATATCAAAAGGCGTTGTATGTGTGCGACTGGGCGTATGGGCGAATCCTCGCGGTTCACTGCACTGGCGCTGGGGCTAGTTATCGGGGGCGCGCCGAGCTTTTCTTGAGCGGTCGTCCCCTGAATGTAACGGACGCATGCGTGGGCCCCGATGGCGCCCTGTGGCTCATCACTGGCGGGCGTGCCACGCAATCCGGACTCTACCGAGTGACTTATGCTTCGCTGCCGCCAACGGAGCCTCGTGCCCCGGGAGCTTCAAACGCGCAAGCTCCGAGCGAGGCGGATTCCGGGCTTCTAAATTTGCGGCGCGAGTTGGAGGCTTACGCGAACACTGGGCGCCCGGCGCCGGTGGAGAGCTCGTTCGAGAAGGTCTGGCAGTGTCTGGGCCACGCCGACCGATGGATTCGTTTCGCCGCGCGTGTGGCCTTGGAGCGCGTGCCGGCCGCAAGTTGGACGCCGCGATGGCTCGCCGAGCAGAATCCTCGTCGACTGCTCACGGGGGCTCTCGCGCTCGTTCGCATGGAATCGCGGGAAAAAACGGTGGGAGTGCTGGAGCGGTTGGCGCGGTTGAGCTGGGACTCGCTTTCGGAGGAAGAGCGAAGTGATTTGGCGCGAGTCTTTTCCGTGGCTCTGGCTCGAGGAGGCGCTCCCACTCCTGGCTTGCGCGCGGCGTTGTTAGCTCAACTGGAGCCCGTTTATCCTGCCTCCGCCGTGGTGCTGAACCCGGAGCTCTGTCGGATGTTGGTCTACCTGAAATCCACAACCGTACTGGAAAAGTCGCTGCCACTGCTGGCGGCCGCCACCCGCTCCGAAGACCTGATCGGCTACCCTCTGCTGTTGCGATACTTGAAGGAAGGTTGGACGTTGGAGTCGCGGCGCGTGTGCTTCGAGGCCCTGGCCCGGGCAGGAAAGATGGCGGGAGCTCAAAATTACTTCCGAACGATCCTTGCGGTGAGATCCGAAATGGAAAAGGCCATGCCCTCCTCCGATCGAGAGCAACTCCTGGCTCTCATGGCGAATCAACAATCGACACCCACGGCCTCCGGCGGGGCGGTCGCGCCGGAGGTTCAGGAGTGGACCATGGAAGAATTAAGGCCCCACTTGGGGAAAGTAGGCTTCGGCCGATCCATCGACGCGGGCAAGAATGCTTTGTCGAAGGCACAGTGCACGGCCTGCCACCGCGTCTCCTCCGATTTATCGATCCCGTTTGGAATCCAGGGGCCTGACCTCACCCACGTCTCGGCCCGGTTCGGCCGGCTTGATTTGCTGGATCATATCCTGAATCCCTCCAAGGTGATCGATGAAAAATTCCGTCAAACCGTTTTTGTGTTGCAAGACGGGAGTGAAACCGCAGGGGTTGTGGACAAGGAGGAAGGCGGAAAAGTATTTGTCCGGACGGGCAAACTCAGCGAGCAAACGCAGTCAATCCCCCTCATTTCAGTCCGGGAACGGAAGTTGTCCACTGTCTCGCCGATGCCCGAAGGGCTGTTGAATGTGCTCACGCTCGGCGAGGTGCTCGATCTGCTGACCTTTTTTGAGGCTCAAGTCAAAACTCCCGTGATCCCATAGCGGGTGTGGAATGGAAGGCCCATGAAATTGGTTTCAGACACTGATCGCACTCTGTTCGGTTTGGTCCCCCACAATTCCCTCCAGGAGCAATGCAATCTTTTTGAAACTCGGCTCCGATTCCCGGTGTTCATTTTAATCTATGGACACTCTGCTTAGCCTTCTTGTAGGACTGGGATTCAGCGCGGCCTGCGGGTTTCGATTGTTTGTCCCATTTTTCATCCTCAGCGTGGCTTCGTTATCCGGTCACCTAACATTGCCGGAGAGTTTTTCCTGGATAGGCTCTTGGTCGGCATTCATCGCGTTCGGTGCCGCCACGGTTCTCGAAGTCACGGGCTATTACTTTCCCCTCGTGGATAACTTCCTGGACACGGTCGCCACTCCCGCCGCCGTGGTCGCGGGGACGATCGCCACCGCCGCCATGGCGACTGGCATGGATCCGTTCTTGAAGTGGTCCGTGGCGATCATCGCCGGAGGAGGTGTGGCGGGACTTATCAAGAGCACCACAGCCGTGATGCGCGCGGCTTCGAGTCTCACTTCTGGCGGAATTCTTAACCCAATGATGGCCACGGCCGAGTTGGGGGGATCCATCGGCGCAACGCTGTTAACGCTTGTGGCGCCGATCCTGATGACGCTGGTCCTTGGGGTTTTGCTGATAGTGGTCGTCGCGCGACTCGCCAAAAGGAATTCGCCGGCAAGGCCAACCCTGATTTGAGGACAGGAGCTTATTTCTCGACAGAAAATTGGAAAGTCGTGGTTGATTTAAACCTCTTCCCGGGCCTAAGGATGGGAGAGGGGAAGTTTGGCTGGTTGGGGGAGTCGGGGTAATGCTGAGTTTCGAGGCAGAAGCCGCCATGTCTTGGGTAAGCGACGCCTCCCACGCCAACCGTTTTTCCATTCATGTGATTCGCCGTGTAGAGCTGCACACCGGGTTCGGTGGTGGAGCACACGATGACTCTACCTGAACGTGGATCCACCACCCGCGCGCATTTTCTCAGCCCACCGGGATTTCCGTCGACCACGAAATTATGGTCGTATCCTCTGGGCCCCTGGTAAAGCTGCTGGATCCGGTGTCCGATTGGGGTTGGTTTGGTGAAATCCAAGGGCGTTCCTTCCACCGAGGCTACGCCCCCTGTGGGAATCAAGAATGCGTCGCTGGGTGTGTAGCGCGAGGCAAAAAGTTGAAGGACGTGACTTAAAACGTCCCCTTGCCCTGCCAAGTTGAAGTAGGAGTGATTCGTCAAGTTGACGACCGTGGCCTGGTCGGTGATGGCCGAGTAATCAATGCGTAGTTCGTTCCGATCGCTGAGCGTGTAGGTGACCGTGACCACCAGGTTTCCCGGAAAACCCTCCTCGCCATCCTTGCTGCGGTAAGTGAACACGACGCTTGAGCGATCGGAGCCCGTTCGTGAACGATCTTTCCACAGCACTCGATTGAACCCAGTACGGCCGCCGTGGATATGGTGTTTGCCCGCGTTGGCCGTGACGTGGACCACTTTCCCGTCAAGGTTGAAACTAGCGTTTCGAATTCGGTTGGCGAACCGGCCCACCGTCGCGCCAAACACCGGGTGATCCCCGAGATACTGAGGCAGATTGTCAAACCCCAGGACCACATTGCCCGTTTTTCCGGCTCGGTCAGGGGCATGCAACTCAGTCAGCGTCGCGCCGTAGGGCGTGACCTTGGCTATCATGCCGTGCTTGTTCTTCAATGTGTAGCGCGCTACCTCGCGCCCGTCCGGCATGCGGCCAAAAACAGATTTTTCGACCCGCTGAATCGGTTGCTTGGAGGGTCCCGGTTTTTTGGAGGCAGCCGCGGCGCTTTGACAAGTCAGCTGCAGAATCAGAATCCCGGGAATCACAGCGGAAATGAGTTTCATGAACCCCGATCTTACCGAGGTCGGAGGATATGTCGAGCTTGGGAGCGGGAGCCCGCTTGCCTTTGGTCTCAAGGTTCAGGATAGTCTCCCCGTGAACGTGACCGTCACTCAGCTCACGGAGCAGATTATCGGCTCTTACGCCAGAGCGGGAGGCATCAACCACATCGATGGCAAAAACCTCCCGTCCAAATTCGCGATCGCCCAGATCACTTGTGATTTGTTGCAACTCCTCTTTCCTGGTTTCTTTCAGGACCGGCCCGTGCACTCATCGGAAATCAAAGTCGAAACCGCGACACTCATGCTCTCCGTCGCCGAACGCCTCGAAGATGAGATTCACAAGAGCTTGGAAAGCTGCCACGCGCCTCAGCGGCTGGGTCGGGATCAGTTGAGGAAGCAGTCCCATCATCACACGATGGAATTCCTGAGCCACTTGCCTCGGATTCGAGATGTGCTGCAGGCGGACGTGGAGGCGGCTTTCAATGGCGATCCGGCGGCATTGAGCCGCGAGGAAGTGATTGTCGCCTACCCTTGCATCGAGTCCATTGCGGTTCAGCGCCTCGCTCACGAACTTTACAATCGGGAAGTGGCTCTAATCCCGCGCATCATGACGGAATGGGCTCACGGCCGGACGGGCATGGATCTCCATCCAGGGGCGCGAATAGGATCCCATTTCTTCGTCGATCATTGCACGGGCACGGTGGTCGGGGAAACATGCGTCATTGGAAATCATGTGAAGATGTTCCACGGCGTCACCCTTGGGGCTACCTCGACTTCCGGGGGGCAGCAGCTCAAGGGCGTGAAAAGGCATCCGACTCTGGAGGATCATGTCACGATCTATTCAGGCGCGGTAATCTTGGGCGGTGACACCGTGGTCGGGGCCGGAAGCACGATTGGTGGGAACGTGTTTCTGACACACAGCGTGCCGCCGAACTCTCTCGTCCTCGCTGACGAGCTGAAGATGAAAATCATCAATAAACGCGAACGTTCAACCCAAGTGGTTGACTTCCAGATTTGACGCGCCGTGAAACCCATCGCATCCCATCTTCAAACCTTGCTGGCGTTCCTTATGTTAGGTGCCGTGTGGCCAATCGTCCTGTCGATGCCCTCGGCTGCAGCGGAAAAGCGGGTAACCAAAGCACCGAAGGACGCCGGGACCCGGCCGAAAACGAAAAACGCCCCGCCCGAAGGCATCGAATCCCTGACGGCCAAGGTTCGATCCTCGGTGGTCACCATTTCGGCAACGGCCCGGGATGGAAGCCAAGGCGGTGTCGGAACGGGGTTTGTAATAGATGAGTCGGGGCTCATTGCCACTTGCTTGCATGTTATCGGCGAAGGACGGCCCATCTCCGTCCAACTGGGCGAGGGCAAACAGCTCGAAGTCACCGGAGTGCACGCTTGGGACCGCAAGCTTGATTTGGCAATCCTGCGCGTGCAGTCCAAAGGCCTGACCGCTCTCCCTCTCGGCGACTCCTCAAGCCAGGCCCAAGGAGCGTCGGTGATCGCCGTCGGCAATCCCCTCGGACTTCGGCATAGCGTGGTCCAAGGCGTGATTTCCGCCACGCGCGAGTTCGACGGCCTAGAAATGCTCCAATTAGCGATCCCGGTTGAACCTGGCAACAGCGGCGGCCCCGTCGTGGATCGCGAAGGCCGTGTGCTGGGAATTCTCTCCATGAAATCAGCCCTGTCGCCTAACCTCGGATTCGCCATCCCCGTCAATGCGGTCAAATCTTTGCTCGGCACGCCCAACCCGGTCCCGCTGGATCGTTGGCGATCGCTGAATCGAATGGATCCTTCCAAATGGAGCGTCCTTTCTGGCGCGAACTGGATTCAACGACCCGGGCGAATTGAAGTTTCAGGAATGGGGGCGGGTTTCGGCGGACGCACTCTGTGTTTGGACGTGAGTCCTGTCCTTCAGCCAGTCTGCGAAGTAGCGGTGACCGTTAAGCTAGGGACGGAAGAGGGCGCGGCAGGCTTGGTGTTTGGGTCTGACGGTGGCGATCGGCATTACGGTTTTTACCCTTCTGCGGGGCAGTTGCGGTTGACTCGGTTTGATGGGCCGACGGTTTTCAGTTGGAACATTCTCCATCAGGTTCGGAGCACCGCCTATAGGCCCGGAGGATGGAACGAACTCAAGGTGCGCCACGAAGACGGATCCATTCGCTGTTTTGTCAACGGCCGTCTTGTGATCGAATTGGCGGATCAAGGTCTGCCACTGGGCCGGGTGGGCCTCGTAGCGTTCCGCGAAACACCCGCCGCGTTTCGGTCTTTCAGCGCTGGGGCAAACCTTCCGGACGAAACCCCAGTCGAAGATGGGGACATTCAGTCATTGATCCAAAAGCCCCGAGCCCCCGAAACCGCGCGTCTCCGCTTGCATCCTGGCAGTTCCAGGGCGCTCAACGCCCGAGCCGACGAACTGGAGAAAGAAGCCAGCCAAATCAAACTCCTGGCCTCCGAGCTCCACCAGGAGCGTGTTCAGACTGAGCTGGCCGGTCTTTTTCAAAAGGGCGAAACTTGTTCGGATCTCGCCTTGGCCGCGCTGCTCGTTGCGAAAATGGACAACCCTGAGCTGGATGTGGATGCCTACCGGCAGGAAATTCAGCGCATGGCGGGAGAAATTGCCGTTCGTTTCTCGCCCGAAACATCTTCCGATGAACGTTTTGCCGCGCTTGCCGATTATCTTTTCAAGGAAAATGGATTCCACGGCAGCCGCACCGAGTATTACGACCGGGCCAACAGCTATCTCAGCTCGGTCATAGATGATCGCGAGGGCATCCCTATTACCCTCTCGATTTTATACATGGAACTGGCTCGAGTGATTGGAGCCACGAATGTGGTGGGTCTTCCTCTGCCGGGGCATTTTATGGTCAAACAGTTGACGGCTTCTCCGAACGGCAGGGTCATTGATGTGTTCAATGGCGGTCGATCTCTCACTTTTGCCGAGGCGGATGAACTGGCTTCCACTCACTCCGAAATTCCGGTGCGGAGTGAGTTCATGGCGCCCGCGACTCATAAGGAAATCGTGATTCGGATGCTTCGAAACCTGCACGCCACGGCCATCGCGTCAGAGAGCGGAACGCGATCTCTACGTTACCTCGACACCATTCTCGTGCTCGCACCGGCGTCCGCCCAGGACCGGTTGGCCCGCGCCCGCCACCGCCTTCAAAAAGGCCAGCTCACCCTGGCGAAAGAGGATGTGAAAGCTTTGCTCGACCACACGCCCGAAGGAATTGACCGGGAACGAGTGGCTGAGTTTTACAGGTCGCTCCAATCCAGAGACGGTAGTTTGGAGTAATCCTTTAAGATCTTCAACTGCCGTTTGAGACTCAATCGTTGCGCCGTTTCGCGCTGGCCGCGCCGGTTAGGGGATTGTACCAGCTCAGGCCGGAGAACCGCATAAAATCTGTGTCGTTGGTGTGCAGGACTGCTTGGTGCTCGATGGCCAAAGCAGCAATCTGTCCGTCCGTCACCAGATTTCCTGCGGTGCCAATTGTCTCCAACAACTGGAGCACTTGTTGGATGTGATCACTCCCGGGTTCGAGCATCTGCGTCATGGGTTGTGCCAGCCAGGAGCTGACGTGGTGCGCCGCCTCAGCAGGAGCCATCGGACTTCTGAACACGCGTGCATTCGTGCCGATGCGGATGAAGCCGAACACCACCACGGGTGGCAATCCCACTGGCTCCGAGCCGGACAAACACTCCCGCCACCACGCCATCGCTTTCTCGTGAAACAACGAATCCGAGTCGTAGGCGTACAGCAACAGATTGATGTCGGGGACTATCATGGCCGCCCCGTTCGCGCCTGCTTCTCCATAAAAGCCTCCACATCGAGGTCATCCGCAAGCCGGTTAAAGCCGGCGGGATCAATCCCTGCGCGCAAACCCATGGACCGCGCCTCGACCACAAATCGCCGGGCCTTGGTCTTAAGGGTCTTTCCGCCCAGACCCGCCCGCACCGCGTCGTTGAGGGTTTGCTTGAACGACTTCCTTGAACGGTGCATCGCGTCGCGCAGCATTCGCTCCACGTCTTTTTCCAACGTCACCGTCGTTCTCATTTGAGCATCATGATGACAGCGATTTTTGCTGTCAAGATGCGCGCCAGTGGCTTCTTCACCTCTCCGTTGCTTTCGTCCTATAGCCGACGGCAAGCCGTCACCGCAAGTTTCGGGCTTCGTGACATCGCCGACCGCCGTTCGTAACACGCCTCTCTTAAAGACTTCGGCGGCGGTTAATCACGATGAGTCGGCACGCGGCGTCAGACCGCACGCAATCCAGACATGAATCAGATACAGAACATGAAATCATCCCCACCTTGCGAATTGGCCCATCACCTTCCGGGCAGGAGGCGACTTGATGTGCAAGCGGGCAATAAACTAAGACAAGTCCCAAAGGAACGCGCGAAGGCCGAAGGCCACTCCGGCCTTCGCCATTGATCCTTGTAACGGCAGTTGCCCCTGGCGAATCTTCGCAAGATCCTGGCGATAAAGTTTTTTCGAATCACTCACCAAATCCGCAAGGGAGATGCCTCCATCTTCGTCGATCCTTCATCATCGAGGCTTTTGCGAATCTTCAAGTGATTCAACGGCCCTTTGATGTTCAATTATTTCCGCCGCCAGCAAAAGAGAGAGCTTCCTCGAGCCAGGTGTCCGAGCGAAGCACCGTCTGGCGCTGGCGAAAGGCGAAGCGTTGGGCGTTGAATTGAGCGACACGGAACGCCGCCCGAATGAGCAAATCTTTGCCCGGAAGATTGTGGCGGGCGGTGGTGGAAAGTTTTTCCTGAAAAGATCGGGGTAGGAATCGCCTCAACAGTTCGTCCGAGGCGCTGACGAACGCTTGGGCGCTGCCCGGATCGCCTTGGCGCGCGCTGCGGCCAAAGAGCTGGCGGTCCACCCGCCCTGACTCGTGCCGCTCCGTCGCGATGACATGAAGCCCGCCGCGCTCCGCGATGCCTTTGCCAAGCGTGATGTCGGTGCCGCGCCCGGCCATGTTCAGACCTCAGTAAACCGACCCCTGGAGGGGAAAAAGGCGAGCAAGTCCAAATCCCTTAAATTTCCGAGAAGAGGTGGCTTGGGACATTGAGTCGAACGCGAGGGCGCGGGAGGGTGAGGAACAACGTTTGGCACC
>SYMW01000302.1 GCA_005805305.1 Verrucomicrobiales bacterium | reverse complement strand
GGAGCGCGACTGTGCTGAAAGCCAGTCGCAGCAGCATCTCAGGCTCGCTATCACGCCAAACCTGCTGCGGCTGGTGCTTCGCACACAACCGCGCTCCGGGCTGCCAGCCAAATTCACCGTCAACCTGCGGATGCACTGCTTCAAACCTCTCTCATCCCGGCTTTTGCAAATCTCCACGAGGTTCAACTCCCGTTTTAAGGTTCAACCGGCTCGGGAGTGGGTTCCGACGGACAATGGGATGGCGAGTTCCTCGGAGAGCCGGGAGAGTTGGGCCAAGGCGTCGGCGGGAAGGGCGATGCCGTGGCGCGAGGCTTCCTGATGATGAATCCATTCGCGTTCCCCTGGCAGAAAAAGGCGCTCGACCCCGGCCGCCCTGGGCGCTTCTCGGATTTGTCGGATGAGTTCCGCAACGCGGTTCCGGAAATGATCGAGAGGCATCATGGACCCCACGTCGATGGCCATAAACGCAGCCCCGTGATTGGTCGAGAGCGAAGGGTTGTCAAAGGACCAAGACAAAACGTGCTGGGCGATGGCCGCTCCGGTGAGGATGGAGGAAAGCGCTTCGATCCAGAGAGCAATTCCGTACCCTTTGTGCGCGGACATCGGAGTGAGCGAGGCTTTGCGAGGGAAAATACTAGGATCCGTCGCAGGCTTCCCTTCATGATCAATAATCCAACCCTCGGGAATGGATCGCCCCTCGCTGGCGGCTTGAAACACTTTGCCGCCTGCGACGGTGCTGGTGGCGATGTCGAGCATGATCGGAAAAGGTTCGCTCGACGGAATCGCGATCGCAAGCGGGTTGCTGCCGAGAACGGCCACGGTGGAGCCGGGAATGGAGACGCTAGGGGTGTCGTTCGCCATCGCGATTCCGATCAGTCCTTGTTTCGCGGCTTGGGCGGCATAAACGCCCGCGGCGCCGAAGTGACAAGCGTTGTGGACACCCACATAGCCCATCCCCGTGGCGCGGGCTTTTTGAATCGCGGTGTCCATCGCGAAGGTGGAACTGACCATCGCGAGGGTTGAATGGGCATTGACGATAGCCCACGCCGGGCCGTCGCGTTCGATGGCGGCCTGGGCTTGGGCCATGAGACCTCCCGCCTTCAGCCGCCGGATGTAGCCGCGCAGGTTCTTGGTTCCATGGGTATGTACTCCCCAAGAGTCGGTTGTCACCAGAACCCCGGCAGAAATCCGGGCGTCCCTTTCGGACAACCCCACGGATAGCAGGCACTGGATCGAGAACTGTTCGAGCTCGGCGATGGAAAGGTTCATGTTGGAGTTAAGCCAAAAGCCATGCCTTCGAGGCGTCGAGGTTCGGGGGCAAGGAGCGGGAGAGATCGAAAGGACCGAACCACTACCGTCCCTGAGCCGCTTGGATCGCGTTCGGCGTCCGGCGCACTTTGATCAGCACCGGCTTCGAAGTTTGCCGGCCCGCTTGGTTTTCGACCGCATAGCATAATCTGTCGGTCTCGGGAACCCAACGCTCCGCCGCAAGGAAGATCTGGCGCTCTGACTCTCCCTTGGGGAGCAACACGCCGTTGAGCCCGATATTGTCGACGATGACTCCGTGGGGGAGGTTTTCGACTGAGAAGGTGACTAACTCCTCGTGTCCATTGCGTTTGACCTTGAGCCACGCCGACGTTGTCGAACCGGGCGCGATGGTGATTTCAACGGGGCTGGAATCCATCGAGCCCTGGCTGGCCCCAGGCGTGGCGCCGGGAGAGGCTTTGTGGAGGTCCTCTGATTCGAGGCTCACGAAAAGCTTGGAAGGATCGGCGAGCTTGATTTTCGTGAAACCAGCGACTGGTTTGCTGGCATCCGCATCCCCAACTCTGGCGCGGGCGACAATGCGCATGGCGGCAAGCTTCTCCGCAGTAGGTTCCGAGGCCCCGGGAAGGGCGAAGAGCGTGCCTCGCGCCTCACTGTGACCCGCCTGTATTTCGAGGGGATTCGACGCGACCCAACCCTCTGGCAAGTTCTCCATGGCGATATGGATCTCGCCATCAAAGCCATCCAAGCGTTCGGCGGCAAAAGCGAACTCGCGTCCACTCCCGCGGTTGACCGTCATTTCCGCGGCTTTGAGGGCAACTTTGAAATCGGGCTTGGATTCCCGGATCGTGAGCCGATACACGAGGCGGTTCCCACTAAACTGGCGGGTGTCCGTGACGCGGATCAGATAGTGGCCGTCGGCTGGCGCCGTGAAATGAAGGCGGGAATCCGAGCCCAACTGGCGCGCTCCATCATCGTCATTCACATGGTTCAGGACAAAGAACGGCAGGCCGTTGGGCGCCGGCGTGGCGTTGTGGGGCCGCGGTTCCACAATGTAACAAGGTTCTTCAGTGGCATGGACGGTGGCGGAAGTGTCAAAATAAGTGCGGCGTTTTCCGTTGGAGGTGTAGAATTGAAAACCCGAATCCGGCCCTTGGGGCGCTCGAAACAATTTGACCACCTCTCCGTGGAAATAGAGAAACTGGTTCAACTGCATTTCCTCCCAATTTTCAACGCGGCAGTCGGCGGCGAAGGAATCGATGCCCCTGAACGTGATGGCTGAATCCCGAACGGCCTGCAACGCAATTCGCGGAATCGATTTTCCAGACTCGTCGAGCACCTCGACTTTCGTATCGATGGGAGAGCCTCGTGACGCGCCAGTGGTTTCGACGACCCAAGTTTGCCCTTTCTTGCTGGCAAATCGAAAGAAGTCGGCGTCCGTCTTGCCGGCAACGGAAAATATCCGGCCTCCGACAGAGCTCGGAGCTTGGATGGGGGTGGATTGGGACGCGGAATTGTTGGGCTCGGTTTCGAGGGACTCCGGCAATTCGCCGACGATCAATTTGAAAGACTGCCGGAACCGATGCTTTGCCGGATCGAGCGGCGCCTCGATTTCGCCCGGAGCACCGGCTTTGATCAACAATGAATTCTCCTGCCCAAGATTCACACCCACGAGAGTCACGCGGCTTTCTTGGTTCGCGGGGATGCTCAAGGGAAAGACGGTCCAAACAAATGGGAGATGGCCGGCTGTGAGGCGATAAAAATGTTGAGCCGATCCGGAGGCAAATTTATCGGAGAGGCGAACAGTGTATGTGCCGCTCTTGGCCGGCGTGTGCTCGATCCACGCATCCTGCGTCTCGGTTCCCTGGCTGGTCGCGGCCAAGGCGCCTGATCCGTCAAACAAAGTGACGATGGGCACCGCCTTGGAACCGAGCCCGCGGGCGGCCATATCCATTATAATCGTTTGCCCAGCCACGGCCTCGAACTGGAATTCGTCCACATCGCCCGCCGGGTTGAGCGCTCCCCAAACACTCGAGGGGGTTTGGATGAGGATGGGCTTTGAAGCCGGCTCGGCTGGGATTGACTCCGAGAGCTGTGGAATGGAGTCCACATAAAGCTTGATACGGGCGCTTTCTCCCGCTGAGGAAACCACCGACAACTCGTAGGAGCCCGGAGCCAGGGTGGCTTCGGGCGTCATCGAGATCCAGGCCTCGGTCTTGGACGGCTTGACTTCAGGAACGAGCACTGCCCGCAGGCCCGCATTGTGGATGATGACATTGGTGACGCCGAGGAGATGGTTTCCCGCAAGCTTCAGGCGCGACGTCATTCCCCTCATCACGCCGCGAGGAGACACTTCCGCCAGTTGCGGTTTCGGCAATGGTTTTCGATTGCCGCTGTCGGTCTCGTAAAGTTCGAGAGAGCCGTCCAGTCGCCCCGCCGCGATGGCCTTTCCATCGCCCACGAATGTTGTTGCCGGAGCCCAATCGGGCTGGCGCTCCAGAACGAGTTTCTCCTTGAGCCCTTCAAAATCCCAAATCTTGATGGTGCGGTCGTCGGCGCTGGACAGGAGCATCTTGCCCGAAGCGGAAAACCTCAGCCGCAAGATGCCGCCTTCATGGGCGAACTTGGATTCCAACAGGGGGTTGGTGGTCTCGTTCGCCGCGTCGCTGATTTGCCAAAGCCGGATCCGGTTGTCACCGCCGCCCGCCACGAGGTGCTTGCCATCCGGGGAGAACGCCAGCGAATGCAGTTCTTTCAACGGTTGGGAGAGCGTGTCCCGCCGCTCTCCCGTGGCGACATTCCAAAGTTTGACCGTGCGGTCGCCACTGGCGCTCGCGAGAATCTTTCCGTCCGGCCGGAATGCCAGATCGTAAATCGCTCCGTTATGGCCTTTGAGCGTTCTGATCTCCGAGCCCGTGCGAGTGTCCCAAAGCTTGATCGTTTGGTCGTAGCTGCCCGAGGCCAGAGTGTGGCCATCCGTGGAAAGCGCCAGTGAGTACACCGCATCCCGGTGGCCCGGAAAGCCCCGCATTTCTGAACCTTCCGCGACGTTCCAAGCGCGGATATCGCCTTCGAGCCCAGGCTGGCCGCCTCCCGAATACAGCACGCGGCCGTCCCTGGAAAAGACCAACGCGTTCACCGCGCCTGGGCTCCCCTTCAGGGTCCGAAGACGGGCTCGTGACTCCGCCTCCACCAGTTCTATCTCCGAATACCTTCCCACTGCGAGCGTCCTGCCTTCGGGATCCGAAGCCAGGGAGTGCACAGGACTGCTCAAAGAGTGCTGGGACGCGACGGCTCTTAGCGCCAACTCCCGCTTGAGACCTGTTTCAGAAGCCTTGGCGCCGGCATCGATCCACGACGCGAGCTTCTCAATTTCGGCGGGCTTGAGCTTCTCTTTTTTGCCCGGAGGCATGATCCTCGGCTTGCCGTCTTTTTGCAGTTCCCCGCGAACCAATTTGATCAACAAGCTGTCGCTGCTCTTGCCAGGGACCACGACAGCGCCAGACTCGCCTCCCCGCATCAAACCTTCATGGGTCTCCATCACAAGCCCGCCCTCGGGGTCTTGAGTGGCGTGGCAATCAATGCAGTGAGCCTGGAAGATGGCGTCGACAGCCGCGTAATCCGTCGCCGCGATCGCTTTGGGCGCCTCGTGGAGGAGGCCCATGAGAACGAAACACCAGACCAGGAAGCAGCCCTGAGTTTTCGAATTCGGAGGACGGCGGCGGATCCCTTTGTGGATCACCAGGACCTGGGTGGGGACGCTCGCGACCTCGCTGTTCTGGTTTGTGCGATGAAGAGCTGACTGCATGGGGATGTGTGTAATCGAAATCCGACGCGGTCTCTGTCACCGGATGGAGGCGGTCGCCTTCGTTTCGCTGATGCACCACAGGGCCTTTTGCGTCCTCAGGAACAGTTCACCCCGGGACACCGCGATTGTGGAGTTTGACTTTTCACCCACGGAGTTGATCGCAATGACTTCGAACGCTGGACCCGCCTTCAGGACGAACGTGTCTCCAGAGCGGTTGACGATGTAGAGCTTGTCACCCACCAAAACCATGGAGGACCACGTTTCCCCATCGGCTCCTTTGCCTGCCAGCCGTTCGAGCCAGATCCGATTCCCGGTGGCCAGATCCAAACACTCCGCGTGTCCGTCCGTGTTGCCGATGAAGATGCGGCCCCGGTGTATTACCGGCGACCCAATGCGGTGCTTTTTCGAGCGCTGTTCATACCATAACTGCTGCTCCGTCATGTTCCCGGAACCGCCCGGTTTCACGGCGCTCGTGGAGCCGAAAAAGCCGCCCATCGAAACAATGCTGTCCTCGGCAAACGTGGGAGAACTGTAAACCAACGGGTTCATTTTCTCGCAATACCAGAGGGCTTTCCCCGTCTTCAAATCGAACGCGCGGACTTGGTTGGAGACCGGCAAAATAATCTCCTGCCGGGTGGCTGTCTTGACGACAATCGGGGTTGCAAACGATCCCATCATCCCGTCGGACTTGCCCGCGAACCCATCGAACCGCTCCTTCGGCTGGACTTCAGGCAGCTCCACGCTCCAGACTTTCTTGCCCGAGGTCTTGTCCAGGGCGTGGAGGACCGAGGGAGTCCCCGGGCCGTGATAGATCAAGACGAGGTTCCCCTCGATGACGGGTGAGGAACCGCTGCCCCACGTGTGATCCTGTTTGCCCAAGTCGACGTTCCAAAGCTCCTTCCCCTCCAGGTCGTAACAGAAGACGCCGGCCGACGCGAAGTGGGCGATGAGGCGTTCGCCATCCGTCACCGGGGAAGTCGCGCAATGCGTATTGGTTTCGTGGCGTTTTTCTTTCTCCTTGTGGACCGTCCCCTTTTTCCAAAGCAGCTTGCCGTTGGAACGATCAAAACACATCACCTGCCGGATGCCTTCCGCTTCGATCGCTTGAGTGATAAAAACGCGATTGCCAAGAACGATGGGAGAGGAGTTGCCTAGATCGGGGAGTTCGATCCTCCAACGAATATTCTTGGTGTTGTCCCACTGGGTGGGCGCCTGGGTCTCTGGCGAGATGCTGTTTCCGAGAGGACCTCGCCACGAAGGCCAGTCCGCGCCCCGCGCCGCCATGCAGGTGAGCAATAAGAGAAGGATCGAAAGTCTTGGTTTCATGCGATGGATTCGTTCATGCCGAGAATACGCTTCGGTCCGAGTTGCGGGCAAGAATCAAAAATGATCCTGCGCTCGATGTAAAAAAGAGTTCTTGCGCCGCTATACTACCAAGGTAGTAGTGCGTTTTGTTCCTATGAAACCCGCCACCGTTCATCGATTGGGCCAGCTCCAGCTCAAGATCCTTCAAGTGCTGTGGGCTCAAGGGGAATCGACTGTCGCTTCGGTGCAAGGATCGCTGGATGAAGGAAGAGATCTTGCCTACACGACGGTGGCCACCATGCTGCGAAAGATGGAGGGCAGGGGACTCGTCGAGCATCGCTCTGAAGGCCGCCTGTTTTATTACAAAGCCAAGGTATCGGAGGATGACGTGACCAAAGGCCTGGCCGCGGATTTGGTGGATCGCTTGTTTTCGGGGAGCCTGTCGGATTTGGTGAGTCATTTGTTGACGACCCAAGAGGTCAGCCGCGACGAATTGGAGCGCATAGAACGCCTCGTGGCTCATCGCAAGAAAGAGTCTTCCAAACCAAGACGGCCGGGCTCCATCCCCAGATCGGAGATGCCTGGTGATTAAAGCACTCAGCAATCCCTTCATAGCGAGACGGCAAGGCAAGCATGAATTCTTTCCTTTTCATTTCGGTTCTGGCGGCGGAGGTGGGCGCCGTGGTTGTGGTGGCTGCATTGGTGTGGTTCAACTGCGGTTTTAAGGTGTGCGCCAGTGAAGTTGGTTACCTCGTGGGTGAGAGTCCCACCGGTCGAATTAGACGGTTCACGACCGAAACGCGGTGTCCGGGATGAGGCTGCGAAGCCGAACCACAAGCGGGATGCCGAAAGGAACTGTCGGGTCGTAACGAAAGTAAACCTCATCTAATGAGCCCCGAAATGGCTAGAACCGGTAAGCTGAGCCGCTACCTAAACGGCGAAGGCTGCCACGCAGCGTCATCAAATCGTCGACTGGGCGTTGTTGATTCCGGCGGGGTCAGCGAGGGCGACACGACAGGACGGGAAGCCAAGGTAAGCTGGGAGAACTCTGGTCGTGGGAAGACAACATCCCAACCGGCAACCCAAGGAGGCCAAACCTCCAAGATTGCACGGGCGACCGGAGAAGTCGGAGCCCTCCATAGTAGCAACGAAGTTGGGGCGACCAAAACCCCGATGGAGCCAAGGGAGGGTACTTGGGTCAACGCGAACGCAAACAGCGAAGGATCGGAAGATGGCCGATTGGAAGCCGACAGGCTTTTCGACCGGATAACAACTCCACCAAAGATTCAGAAGTTGCAGCGAACGCTCTATCGTAAAGCCAAGGCGGAGCCGAAGTATCGGTTTTACAGCCTCTATGGAGAACTGCTGCGGAAGGAATTGCTGGAAGAGGCAATGGCGTCCGTAGCGCATAACAACGGCGCGGCGGGGGTAGACGGGCAGAGCTGTGAGGTCTATCTCCAAAACGACGAAGCACGGGAACAGTGGCGAGACCAGTTACTGGAAGAATTGCGAACCAAGACGTATCGGCCGAGTCCGGTGCGGAGGGTTTACATCTCCAAAGGTGACGGAAAGCTGCGGCCACTGGGGATCCCAACCGTGAAAGATCGAGTGGTTCAAACGGCGGTGGCAATAGTGCTTCTGCCGATACTGGAAGCCGACAGTCATCCCAACAGCTATGCATACCGCCCCAAGCGCGGTGCGCACCAGGCAATGGATGCGATCAAGGAGGGACTGCTGGAAGGGCGCGTGGAAGTCATCGATGCGGACCTCAGTGGTTACTTTGACAGCATACCCCACAGAAGACTCCTGCGAGTGGTGGCCAAACGCGTCAGTGACGGGGCAATCCTGAAACTGATACGTGGCTGGCTGCGGGCGCCCATAGTGGAGCCCAAGAAACAGGGTGGTGGGGGATCGGGCAACGGGTCCGGGGCAAACCTGCGGGGCACGCCCCAAGGGGGAGTCATTTCACCGTTGCTGGCCAATGCCTACCTAAACCGGTTGGACTGGGAGGTCAACGAACGCTGCGAACTCGAACCTGTAATGGTGCGATATGCGGACGATTTCGTGATCCTCTGTCGACCCGGAGAGGGGAAGGGGCTGCTGGATAGACTCAAACGCTGGCTGGACCGGCACGAGTTGGTGTTGAACGAGAAGAAAACTCGACTGGTGGATATCCGTCAGGAGGGGATTAAATTCTTGGGCTTCGCCTTAACTTGGCGCAAGGGGAGACGCCAGTGGCACTATCCACACGTGGAACCGCATCCCAAAAGCCTCAAGAAACTACGAGACGGGATACGGGAGAAACTGAATCGCAGCACACTCTGGCGGCCTGTCGAGGAAGTGATCCCGGAACTGAATCGGAAACTCAAGGGCTGGACGGGATACTTTCAATACGGCAACAGCACTCAGGTAATGAGCGAGGTTGGGGAATATATCCGTGAGAAACTGATGCGATGGTTGTGGCGAAAGCATGGATGCCAGTCGGCTCTATGGTCGACCTACAGCCCCGCAGAACTCCATGAACGGCTTGGCCTGTTCCGCATGCCTTGCCGTGTGAGCTGGAAATCCAGACGGTGAATCCTAAG
>SYMW01000301.1 GCA_005805305.1 Verrucomicrobiales bacterium | reverse complement strand
GTACCTGCCAAGCACACGAGCGCGACTGTGCTGAAAGCCAGTCGCAGCAGCATCTCAGGCTCGCTATCACGCCAAACCTGCTGCGGCTGGTGCTTCGCACACAACCGCGCTCCGGGCTGCCAGCCAAATTCACCGTCAACCTGCGGATGGACTGTCCGAGCCCGGAGTTCAGGCTCGGAAATGAGGGTTTTTCAAGAGCGCGAATTCCTTCACGGGCACGCCGCCCAGGAGGTGTTGCTGGATGATCTTTTCCAGCACTTCCGGAGTGCAGGAGTGGTACCACACCGCGTCCGGGTAGACCACGGCGATGGGGCCCGCGACGCACACACGGAGGCAGTTGGCTTTGGTTCTGAACACGGCCGGTTCTTCCGCGGCCGCAAGACCAAGTTCCTTAAGGCGCCGCTTCAGATACTCCCAGGATTCGAGCCCCTTCTCTTTCGAGCAACACTTTGCCTCGGTCTGATCGGCGCAAAGGATCAAATGCTTTCTATAACTGGAAAGCCCTGTACGTTCCGCGATGTCGCGAAGGTGTGTGGATGTTGGAGATAGCATCTCTTTTGATCGAAAAGCGAAAGTGGCGGGACGGTTGATTCAGGAGAGACTCATCTCTCCCGGTGGATCCATCCATTCATCTTTGGGGTCAAACGCCGGTATCGGTATGTTTAATAGGCGCAATTTTCCGATCGCCCGATGGCGGCAACCCGGTCGAATATAAATGGCGGTCATGGGTTTCACTGGGAATTTTCTCCCATCCAGTTCGATCTCGCCCTCTCCCTCCAGAACGACGTAGATTTCTGTCATCGCCTTGTGGTAATGGGTTGCGGAATCCTTCTCGATGTCCACGAGATGCACGCTCGCGCCCGCTCTCTGGCTCATGCCGGCGAAGGCGCGCCGGGTCCAACCGCAAGGGCAGCGTTGCGGATCCAGGTTATCGAGCTGGGAGATTTCAAAACTCATGGAGCGTTGAGAGTTGGGATTGGATCGGGTGTGGTTAACGACCGCGAGAACAGCATGGTGGAAGCGAGTCTCGCGATGCGCGGGGCTTCGCTCGAGTCCGAATGAAAACAAAGGGTTCGCGGTGTGAGGTAGAGCGCGCGGCCCTCGCGGGATCGAATTTCGCCGTTTCTCAACAACCCCGCGATTCTGGCTTCAATCGCAGCCATGGAAATCAACAAAGCGCCTGGGTCCGTCCGTGGCGCGAGTGATCCGTCATTCAGATATGACCGATCGAGAAAGGCCTCTCCCCACGCCTCTACTCCCCGCTCCTTGGCCAAGGCGAGCACCCGGCCTTGTGCTTGAGCCACGATCACGAGGCTTGGCCACCAGCGTTGGATGGATTCAACGAATATCGATGCCAGTTGCGGATTCTGTTCGGTTAAGTGATAGAGCGCGCCGTGGAGCTTGACGTGAGTCAACCGGGCATCACGAGAATGGGCGACCGCCTCAAGCGCACGGATTTGGCCGAACACGAGGGCGGCAAACTCGGCCGGGGTGAGTGCTGCCGCCGAGCGGCCAAAACCATCCCGGTCCACGGTGCCGGGATGGGCCCCGATCCGCACTGCGTGTCGCAGGGCCAGGTCAATCGCATGCCGCATGGTCGTGACATCGCCGGCGTGACCGCCGCAGGCGATGTTAGCGGAGGTGACGCAACTCATGATCTCCTCGCATTCGGAGGACGGTTCGCCTTCCCCAAGGTCACAACTCAAGTCGAAATCCATCGATCAATGCGCCAAGGTAAATCTCACTTTTGTCCCCGGCCGGGCCTGAGCGAGCCAGCTCAAATCCGCGGGCTCGACGAGCCCGAGCTTCGGATACCCTCCCACTGTGGGCCCATCGTTCATGGTCACGATTGGCTGGCCCACCCCTGGGATTTGGATCGAGCCAGGCAGCACGGCTTCACTGAGGATCTGGGTGACGCCTGATTTGAGCGTGGGTCCCGAAAGCCGATATCCCGTGCGGTCGCTCCTCGATGTCGTCGTCCAATCATTCTCGAAGAAGCGTGAGCGGTCCCGTTCTGAAAACAGTTCCCACTGAGGACCCGGCCAGACACGGAGGGGAGGGGGAAAACGATAGTCTCTGTGCTCATCCCAAGGAACAAGGCGTGACGCCACGCTGGGCGGAAGCTCCAGCCGGGGTTCAGGGCCGCCAAGCCCGTGAAGAAGATCACCCGGCTCGAACCTTTTTCCAAGACCCGCGTCCGCGTAAGTGCTATGGCTCCCAAAGTAATGCTCGGCGGGGTTTCCGAATCCTCCTTCGATCGCGAGGTAAGCCCAGATTCCTGATTTGTTTTGAGAGAATTCGATGTGGCTCCCGGTTTTGACGCGAACCGTTCGCCAACGCGGGACCGAACACGCAAGATCGGCTCCGCAGACGGTGATCCAGGCGTCCGACAAGACTTCGAGGAGCGCGCCTTGCAGCAAGAGTTCTAGCGACGGCGCGTTTGGAGAATTGTCCAACAGCCTGTTAGCCCAAGTGAACGCGTGAGGATCCATGGCGCCCGAGCGAGGCACGCCGAATCGGCCAAATCCGGGCCGCCCTCTGTCTTGAATCGTCAACCCCAAACCCGGGGAAAGAACCCTCAGAACGGGTTTCAGCGGCGGCGACATGAGCAAATCGGGTTTCACGTCAGCGAGCCGGAACGAATCGAATCAGGTCGCCCGCCCGAAGGAGAAAAGCTTTCTCCGGATTGCCTCCTCTTGCAAGGTCGGGATGAAAGAGTTTTTCGAGGGTGTGCCCGATGATGTTCCAGCCACCGGGACGATTCACTGGATAAATGCCCGTCTGCTCTCCTCCTATCGCGACGGAGCCCGCCGATACCAGCGTGCGGGGCGTGTCCAGCCGTGGGGTGTTCAAGCGTGGATCGAGGCCATGAAGATACGGAAAACCAGGACAGAATCCGATCATGTGGACTCGGTAGTTTGCAGATAGATGGATAGAACATACTTCCTTGACTGAGAGCCCGGCATGCTGGGCGACTCGAGGGAGATCCGGGCCGTCATAGCGCACCGGAATCTCGATGAGCCTTGATTCGGACTCGAGCGGAGGCCGCGCGTTCCACGCATTCGCCAGCTCAACCGCCAGGCTTTCAAGATGGGCGGCAGAGGGCTCCGAAAACTCGAGCGTCAGCGTGGTGTAACCTCGAAAATAATCCACCAGATCTGGCGGTGGAGAGTTTTCAATCGTTTCAGCGACACTGTGCAAGCGCTCAAAAACCTTCTCTCCAGCATGATCCGAGAATGTGAAGATGAGCCCGCTGGGACCGTAGCGGCGCCAGGTGATGGGTTGAGTGGAATCCATGTTCATGCTAGCGGCTGGAGTTCAAGACGCGCATTCACCGGTTCCGGGCGAGGAATTCGGAGAGCTCTTTGAGATGATCCGTATTGATGAGATCGACCCCGGAGTCGACGAATTCCCGCCATCCCATAGGATTGTCCGGCGCAGCCCAAAAACGAATTTGGCGGCCTTGAGCGTGAGTTCGAGCGACGAGTTGGCGGAGCTTCTCCCTTTCCGCCGCCGGGAATTCTCCAAGCCCTTTCCATTTGAAGTGGTGGTTCCAGTTGTCGCTGACGATCCGCATGAAGTGGGGCGAGAGGTTGCTCTCGAGATCGGGCACTCTTCCGTCGAATGAGACCCATCGAACTTTCTGGGCGAGCATCTTTTCCTTGGGCCGGTCTCCTGAAAGCGTGATGGAGATGGCGTTCGTGAAAGTGCGGTTTTCTTCGAATCGGGTGAGAAGTGATTGGTAGTTTTCGAGCAGACCGGAGAGGGTCTGATACAAGGACGCCCCGTTTTGTTTGATGTCGATGAGGAGGTGAAACTCCGGGCCTTGAGGATAAACCCTGCCGCCATTCCTTAGAACCCGCTCGCGAAGCGGCTTTAAGTAGAGCGCCTCCAATGTGCGATGCGGTCGGAGTTCGGATGTGTCATGGCCGACCAACAACAGGCCATCCACCAGGAAAATATCGGCTTCGACGCTGCAAAACCCTTGATCCAACGCGTCGAGCAGAGGGCGCTTCTGAAGGTAGTCGTTATGGGAATGAGCCTGGAGTTTCGGCGACGGCGACGGCGTCGAAGCCGGCGCCGCCAAAGCCGCAGATTGAAACGCCAGCGCCACGAGGACTCCGACCTTCGGGCCAGCGAACATCCAATGTTTCATGAATGAGGGACAGCTCAATCTGGAAAGGCCTCTGAAATGATATCGCGGTAAGTGGCGCGCGCGTGCGCGTAGGCCGCTTTGGCGTCCTCTTTCTCATCCGCTTTGATGAATCGCTCTTTGTTGGTCCAGCATCGTTCCACCGCCGCCAGGCACCATTCGGCGCTGCGCCGCGACGAACGGATGGGTTTGTCTTCCACGACCACGAAGATCGGGTTGGTGTGGGACGATGGCAGGATTCGAACAGCCACCCAACTGCTCTTGGGGATTTCGACATCGAACGTGATGTCGTTTGATTTCCCATCCGCGACGATTTTCTTTCGCGCCGCGAGGTTTCCGTTGATCACGAGCTCGACCGGGACTTCCCGGGTATCGTCGAGGCGCGCCCGCTCGATATGCCAATAAGGCTTTTCCGAATAGGGCTTTCTACGAATCGAACCATCAGGGATTTGAGCCAACAGGGCGGCGGCCTTGAGTGAAACTTTGACCTGCTTTGCTTTTTTCAAGCGCAATTCGCTTCCTCGTTCCCCCATGGCGACTCCGTCTATCTTGAAATCCATCAAATGGCTCTTGCCATCGCCGACATAGTTTCTCCCTTTTCGAATGCCCTCGCACCATTGGTCATAATCCAGCTTTCCATCCAGTTTGACGTAAGAGCGGCCGAGGCCGACTTTTTCCCCATAGATGCACGGAAAGTCGGTTTCACCGCTGATGCGGGTCCTGAAGCCGCAGTTCAACGTGTGGTACCAGATGTTCAATTCCCAAACATACGGAGTGTCCACGGTCGAAATAAAATCGACGGCAGGCACGAGTTTTCCGTCCGGGCCGGGCACCTCGTGGGTGACATCCACGATGTATTCGTTGGCGCCGATTCCATTGAACGGAGCGGGCTCGTAGTTTGGCAGTTCGGTGGATTTGACCTCGAGTCCCCAGCCCGAGTGGGCGGGCCCGACCACGGCGCCTTGTTTCTTGGCCCAACGCAGCGAGTTCAGGCAAAGGGTCGGCCAATGATTTGTCGATTCGCCTCCCGGATACATCTGATCCTTCAGCCGGAGCAGCACCAAGTGGCCGGATTGGTGCGAGCCGAATCCCGAGATCTCGACGTCGTAGCGAAGCAGGTAGGGATAGGAGGACACTTTGTCGTCTTTCCCAGTGAAGAATTGCTTTTGATAATCGAAGCAAGGACCCCATGTGAGGTTGGCGCCTATCTTGAGATCCTCGCCCAGACAGTGGCGCATCATATCCGGCGCGTGGACCCCCTCGGTGGGTTTCACATAGTGGGAGCAGCCCGCGGCATGAATATGATGATCTCCGGACCACCACCCGGATTTGGACGGATCGATCCACCGTTCCACCTTGAAAGACAGCTCGCGGTGGGCATCGTCGATAGTGACTTTTTCGATCTTCGTGACCGACTCCGGGCCGCGGGAAAACTCGATCGTGTAATGTCCGTCCGGGAGCGCGATAGATTCTCCATCGGCGCGGTACACTTGGGGATGAAACGAGAAATCGGGCGCGAGCCTCTTTCCAGGCGAAGGATATAAATGTCCCTGTGGATCGCGAATGATGAAGGATGCCGTCGTCGGCTTGTTGTTCTCGTCCTTCACTCGAAAAACCACGTCGCGGGAATTCTCGCAGTCGAATAGAATGTCGACATCGCTTCGGAAGCCAAGGTCTTGAGTTCCTTGTCCGACGTTGAAGGACAGCTTTGCCTCCCGTTTGCCGGCATCCCGGCTATAGAGTTGGATGATGCGATACTCCAGGCCCAGTCCACTGAGTGTCTTCGTCATGGGCGGCTTGTTCGGGAGATCGACGTCCAGCCAGCGGTTGGCGACTTCGTCTTCGGGAGAATTATGGAGCCGCTTCGCGTGGGGACTGTCCACCCTGAGCTCGGCGGTGACCCCTGCTTCATTGTGGATTTTGAGCAGGAACGTGCGCCATCCATTGCGGACCAGTTTGGGCGGCGCCGAACCCTGTCCAACCTTCACCCGAGATTCTGGGTTGATCTGGATGCCCGCCAGACAGTGCGGGTCCAGGATTTCCTGGATGATCTTGACGCCGTTTGCCGGATTGGCGAATGAGGCCGTCAATTTGGATTGCTCCGCGGCGCTTAGGGGCGCTCCAAGGAACTCGAGCATTTCCAGCACGCGCTTCGTTTGGGCGGACAGCGGTTGGAGTTCCGTCTCCACGGAGGACGGGAACTCCGCTGCGAAAGGGGTCGGCGCGAATGGAAGAGATCCGGCAAGAAAGGCCAGCGCCAAGTGCGGAAGAAGTGTTTTCATAGCGGTTTGGGAATATCCGACCATAGGCCAAGCGGGGAACATGGCAAACTCAAAAAGAGATCCGCAACGCGGCCCTTGGAGCGGCGAACGACGGATCAAGCAACGGCAGAAGATTCTGACGATGGAGTGCGAGGGTCGCTTGACAAAGGCTTTTGCGGACGGAAGGATTTTGGCCGCGATGAATTTAGAGCAGTTTTAGGGTCCATCTGATTTTTCTGGGAGATACTTTTGCCCGGATCCTTATGCCAAAACTCGTCTTTACCCAACCGGAGTTCGCGAATCAATCCTGTGAGCTTCGCGACGGCGCATTCACCGTGGGCCGCTCCAGGCGCAATCTCATCATCATTGACGAGGAATCTGTTTCAGGAGAGCACGCCCAGTTGTTGGTGTACGGGAGAGAGGTCATTGTTTGCGATCGAGGCGCGAGAAACGGCATCTTCGTGAACGGCGCGCGAGTTCAGGCCCAAAGCGGCGTCAATCATGGCCAGTGCATACGCTTTGGCAACGTGGAGGTTCGACTGGATCTGGGGCCGATCGAGCAAGAGGACTCAAGTGATATCACCGCGATCCACGAATTTCGGCGGTTTCAAAAAGATGCCGGCGGCTCCCCCGAAGGCGCGCCCTTGTTTCCGGTCACATTTGCTCCCCGCAAGCTCTAGATAGCTGGCGATCAAGCCGAGGCTAGTAATAGGGGTCGAAGAATTCTTGAACCTCGCGGCCGCTCTGGATCTGCATCACCTTCTTATGTTTGAAGGCTTCGAGGTGCCCGTCATGGAATCCGATGTTGATTCTCCCGGCATGCGTGACAAAAAGCCCGGCAGCCGCCGTTCCTCCGGGGGCGAAGCTGGCGTTGCGCATCGTGGCGGCGTCCTCGTTGACGAGCAGGATTTTGTTGGAGGGGCTCGCCACGGTCGACGTGGCCACGCCTTTCGATCCCACGGTGCGGCGATTGGCGAGCTGCTCTCCCGGATCCAGCAAACTGCTCATGCTAAAGTTCACGCGGATGGCCGCCCCAAGTTTTCCAGAACTCGGGCATCGGTAAACGGGGTAGGTGGTGGTGATGCCCTCACTATAGGGTAACACCCGCGGCTGCCCGGTCACGTAATTGAACACAGACCCGGATTCCGCATGAAAACCAAACGCTCGGTTTTTCCACCGGTCGGGCGTTTTGGGAAATGTGTCCTCCTGCCCGCCGTACATCCAATCCGCCGGAAAGTTTCGATCCACCCCGCCCGGCCACGGGAGGAATTCCGAGTGGTCATCGGCATACAACAACAGGCCCAGGGTGATTTGGCGCATGTTGTTTTTGCAGACCGTTCCCCGGCCCGCCTCCTTGGCCCGTGACAGTGTCGGCAACAGCATGCCCGCCAGAATCGCAATGATCGCGATGACGACCAAGAGTTCGATGAGCGTGAATCCCATGCGCCTCCCAGCAGCGCTTTGCTTTGCGGTGTTCATACTCCCACTATGAACCCCCTAAAACCCGCCGACAAGTGTCCTCCTGACCGCACACGATCCGCGACACCCCGATGTTTTATCCCGCCCTCGGTCCTTGGGAGCGGTCCGGGTTCAAGGGCACACTCACGGTTTTTGGATATATCCGTAATACAGTCCCATATAATAAGGGAGCAAGAACACGGTGCCGGATCCCAGCACGTTGCCTCCCCCTCCATAGTCAAGATCCCAAGGATCGGTGTTCCAATGGTTGAAATGGCGATTCTCGACTGGCAGCACCTTCCCATGACGCCGCCAGCCCCGCGGTTCAGACCGAGGCTCGTACAAGTCTTTTCCCTGTTGAGGGCCAAGCAGTTGAATGTCCAGCCGATGGCTATTCCGGTGCGGCCAGTTCAATCGGTCCAAGGGAAACCCCCGAAGCGTCTCCATCGAGTCTTCGAACCACCCTTGCCAGGGCGACACGGCGTAAACGCCCCACACGTTGCGGATCGTTTGTTCGGCGTTCTTCGACGCGTGCGCGAAGTTGAAGAATGGGTTCATCTCCGGCGCCTCGTTTGCCCAATACGCAAAGAATGCGTAGCGCACCATCTGTTTGGCTTTCTCATTTCTCGAGTATTTCAAAAAACTGTAGAAACACATGATAGCCATTTCGTCATCGGACTGATTGCCCGAGCCGGGACCAAAATGAACTTTGGGAAACATGAGGTTTTGAGCATAGCCATGCTTCTCGATCAGATCTTTGACGCGATCCCCGTATTTCGAATCACCCGTCACGTATTCCGCCACGGTCAAATAAGTGATCATGCTGAGCGAGTTCAATCCTCTTTCCGGCCACCAGGACGGGTTGAAGTTAAGGGATTCGGGGCCAAAAACTCCCCAGCGCGTTGGGTGGCCGTCGTGATCCACGAGATTGAACCCGTTTTCGATCAAATGATCCGTCACGCCTCGAACCACATCACGCACCCTTTCCTTCTCGGATTCATCCGCCGCGCACAGATCGTAGTAGAGAGGGTAGAAAAAATAGTGCCCATCCAACTCATCGCTGCTGGTGTCCCCTTTCCAATACCATTTGCCGTCGGCGCTCTTGGGCCAGCGCGGCTCGTACGCTTTCCATAATTGATCCCCTTTTTGCTCCTCGCGATCTCGCTGGATCCGGCCCACGTTCGGATCCGGCCATTCAACGGGTCTGATCGTGCGGGCAATATACCCTCGTGGCGGCTGGTGGCTCCCTCCCTGAGTGACTTTCTGCAAGAAACGCAACGCTTCGAAAGCTTGTTTGGCCCGCTGGAGGCACCGCGGATCGCGAGTGGCTCCATACCCAAAACACTCTCCCGCCCCATACATGGACGTCCACAACCCGTCGTTGTCGCTATCGTCCGGCGCGGCGGTGCTCTTGTCCGCGATTGCTTTCAACGGAGCCTCCGCGGTGTAACCAAAAGGGGTTCTCTTAATGTACTGCTCGATCTCGCCTTCGTAGAACGCCGCTTTTTCCGAGAGCCGCATCGGTCTGTGCTCGATCAGTCCCACGCCAGAAGCTGTCGCGAACCAAACCCTTCCATCCCGTCCCGCGACGATCTGCGCGATGTCATCGTGAGGAAGCCACCGCGGGCCTTGTCTGTAGTGCCAGGCCTCCTGCTCATGCCTGATGGCCCCGAGTCGCGTCGAAAACCAAATGTCACCTCCCGCTCCCGCGGCTACACCCGTGAAGTCGTTGTGCGGGAGACCATCCTTGCCTTCGTAGAATTGCCATCCTCCCGGCCGCTTGACGCCGACGCCGGCCTTCGTGGCAAACCAAAGTTGTTCGCGCGAATCCATGGCCACGCCCAGCACGTCCGAGAACGCCCAAGCCCGGCCCAATCCGTCCTGCACGTTTTCCCTCTGCCAGCCTTGGCCAGAATGCTTGTAAAGTCCGGCGCTCGAAGCCACCCAGACTTGTTCTCCCGCGGCATCCACCGTTATCTGATGCACTCGAAACCGGCTCGGCCAGCCCATCGTCCGCGCCTTCCCGTCCAGTACGATGTAAGGATCCTCATCCGTCGCCAGCCAAACCCGGGCTCCGCGTCGAATGATCTGTTTCACTTTCGACCAGGGCAAATCGACGGTGAGAGGATTGCCTGGCCCGGGGCTTGGAATCACGAACTCGGAAGCTCCCCGTGGCCGCAGAGCCTGGGCTTCATGCCATCTGCCCTCCATCATCTCGAACCAGCCTCCCGCCGCGAATGCCCGCGGGACGCCCGCATCGCTCAAATCAAGCAGTTGCACGGCCCCTTCGGGCAGCCCTTCTCGAGCTCCATAACGAGTCGCGATTTCCTGTTTGAATGATTGCGGAGCAGGGGCCACAGCAGCTCTGAACACACCCTCCGCTCCGAATAAAAAGCCAGTGGCAACCACAAACCATGAATGACGCATGAATCGATGATCCCACATTTGAAGGCCGCGTCAAAGCCTAGGCTTCTGACGCGAGAACGCCTGCCAGCATCTTGCCCGCCAGCTCTGGATCGCTGAAGGCTGCGATGACCAGTCCGTGTCGAACACCCTGCCCCTGGAACGAAACCCCTCTCAATTCCAGGCGCTGGCCTTGCAGGGTTCCAATGGCGGCCACGGGACTCTGACACCCGCCCCCCATGGCTCTCAAGAACGCGCGTTCTGCGGAAACGCATCGGTGCGTGATCTCGTCGTTCAATGCCGCGCAAACATTCGCGGAGAACTCGTCGCTTCCCAGGATCTCGAGGCCAATGGCAGCCTGGCCGACGCAGGGAATCATTTCCTCGAACTCAAGTTCGAAAGCCGCCAGGCCATCCGGAACTTCGTCGCCAGAAAGCTGGGCATCGGCGCCGATCCGAAATCCGAGCCGATGCAAGCCCGCGGCGGCGAGCAGCGTGCCGTCCAGTGTCGTCGATTCGGCCAGCTTTCGCAGCCTGGTCCCCACATTGCCACGAATCTCCACGACGTTGAGATCGGGCCGGCGGGAGAGCAGTTGGGCTTTGCGCCGCGGGCTGCTCGTCGCCACCGTGGCGCCGCGTCTCAGTCGATCAGCCGCCACGTTCCCTCCCCGTGACGAGCGTTTGTTGGCGCTCGAGACCCGCGTCACGAGCACGTCCCGCGCGTCCGCGCGTTTCAGAACAGCGCCGAGTTCAAGGCCGGCAGGAAGCTCGGTCGGCAAGTCCTTCAAGCTGTGAACCGCGATGTCCGCCACTCCGTCCAGCAAGGCCATCTCAAGTTCCTTCGTAAAAAGCCCTTTTGGAAGGGCGCCGGGCTGGGCCAGCGACGCTGTCTGAAGCTTGTCCCCGGTGGTTTTGAAGATCTTGAGCTTGCAAGCCCATCCGGGGAACAAATCCCGGCACAACGCCGCCACTTCGTTCGCCTGTGCCAATGCCAGGGCGCTGCCCCGAGTGGCAATCCGGATCGTCCGCGCTTCGTTGGTGGGCGCCTTTTTCAATCAGAGCCCCGCCTTCGGAGATGCCAGGCCCTCGGGGCCCTCTGGGAAGCGAAAGGCAGGTTCCGAACTGGCCTCCCGGGAAAGCGGTTGGCTGACACCCCGCGCGTTCCCGAGCTCTTTTGCCCGGCTGGCGATGATCTCCTCGCAGCGCGCCACTTCCTCGGCCCGCTGGCGCTGGTAATCCGCCGCGATGAGCTGCAAGTCGTCGATGTTATACAGATAGACGCCTTCCAATCCCGAAACCAAGGGGTCGATGTCCCGCGGCACGGCGATATCGATCAAGAGGAGGGAACGGCCGTGCCGGGCTTTCAGCAGCGGCTCAATCCTGGCCCGGTCGATCACATAATGCGGAGCGGAAGTGCTGCTGATGATGATGTCGACTCGAGGGAATTCTTCGGACCACTCATCGAAGTGGATGGCTCTGCCGCCGAGTTCGGCGGCGAGTGCCGAGGCCCTCTCGAAGGATCGGTTGGAGACTAAAACGCTCTTGGCCCCTCGGCTCAGGAGAGCCCGAGCGGTTTTTTCACTGGTATCGCCCGCCCCAATCACCATCACCGTTCGTTCTCGAAGGGAATCGAATATCTTCTCGGCCAACTCAACGGCGACGGATCCGACGGACACGCTGCCACGTTGTATTTGCGTGTCGGTGCGGATCTGCTTCGCGACGTTGAAAGCTTTTTGAAACGCCTTGTTCAATCGCCCCCCTGTGTATCGGTGTTGCAAGGCCAACTCATAAGCCTTTTTGAGTTGGCCAAGAATCTCGGTTTCTCCCAGAACCATGGAATCCAAGCCGCTCGCCACCTTGAACAAATGCTCCACGCTGTGGGGTTCAGAGAGGAAGTAGAAAGGGTCGCCCTCGAGCGATTCGACACGCTTGTAATCGAACATGAAACGGCGAAGATCCCGCAACGATTGAGCCGGCTCGGCGTTGGATACCCCGTAAAGCTCCACTCGATTGCACGTCGACAAAATCACCGCCTCCGCCACCACGCCGTTCTCCCGGAGCGCAGCCAGAGCGCCGGGGATTTGAGATTCCTCGAAGGCGAATCGCTCCCGCAGCTCCACCTGGGAAGTCCTATGATTCATTCCTAACACGACGATCGGCATGCGATGCTTGGCAACTTGGGGACTTCGTTATTGATGGATCGGCGAGAGCAGATTGACCCCCCAGAAAGTCAGCAATACGAACGCAAAGCAGACCACGGTTCCCCAGGCGAATCGCCGCCCTCTCTCGTGGTAGCGGGTGTTCATGACCACCAACGCGAGGTAGATGGCCCAGACAAGCAGTGACCAAAGAATCTTTGGGTCACCAGTGATGAAAACTCCGGACCGACGCTTCAAATAGCCGGCGCCAACCGCGAGGCCGGTCGTCAACAGGCAAAAACCGGCGATCAGCAGCACTCGCGTCGCATGTTCCAATCGTTCCAACGGCGGCATCCAGGAGAGCACCGCTCGCGCCTTCCGATGCCGCAGATCGTGCTCTTGCGTGAGATACATCACGGCGGCGGCGGACCCTAGGCCAAACGCCCCATAAGACAGCAGGATCAGGGCGGCATGCAGGCTCGACCACCCGTTTAGATTCGACTCCCCCAACCCTGGGGAATCCAGCCCCGGCATCAATGCGAAGACTCCCACCCCAAACAGGATCGGGGAAGAAAATGCGCCTAAGAATCGCAGCTTGGACCACAGACCGGTCGTCAAGCAGGTCGCGGCGATGGTCCATTCAAAAAAAATGGTCGCCTCATAGAGGGTGTTCAATGGGCATCGAGACAAGGAAAAACCTCGCTTAAACATGGCGATGGTGTGGAATCCGGCGCCCACCAGCAACAACAGATAAGCGATGTGATCGTCCCGACGGAAACCCTTGCGCCACAAAAAGAGGGTATGCACCGTGCTCAGTCCATAAATGAGCACGGCAAGGCCAAAGAAATCTCGATCTGTTTGTCCCAGAACCACGACAATTCAAGTCAGGCGCGAGCCATTGAGTGGGAGCGGCGTCCAAAGAGGCGTCGCCCGTCCTCGCCCAACCCACACATTGCGGACGGCGGCCCGGTCATGTGCATTCATACGATTCTCCGACCCGCCGATTCAGAGGGCGGCGTCTCGCGATGCGAATCCGATCAGCGCCTACGCTCCCGCCCGAGCAGCCTCAACTCAACCATCTAAATGTCCCTTGACCCCGGCGGGCTGTAAGCCGAATTCTGTCTTCGTCCATAAGACGGAGAGGATCATTTCTCTGAGCGGTCTTACCCGGAACTTACCTCGCTCGCGCGAGGATGAAGCGGGCCACTTCGTTGTTCCCTATTTGACCTTGCGCCCGATGGGGTTTTCCGTGCCCTCGATGACTTTCGTCCGAGGCGGTGGGCTCTTACCCCACCTTTTCACCCGTACCTCCCGGCTGTGGAGCCCGGTGGCGGTCTGATTTTCTGTGGCACTATCCGTCGAACGGCCCTCGCGAACCGCCCGCCCGCGTGTGTCCTTCCTTACGGAGGGTTACGTGGCATCGCGCCCTCTGGTGTTCGGACTTTCCTCCCCCGGTCACCCGGGAGCGATCCTCCGCCCAGCCAGGATCAAAGAACACCCCACTCTAATCCACGATGCTTGGAAGTTGAAAGCTGAAAGTCGATTTCAAGAAAAAGGTGGTGCATCCGCGAGTTGTCGGTGATCGGGTCGGGTGCCGGGGATTGCGCCCCGGCACCCTCCCACACCACCGTACGTGCGGTTTTCCGCATACGGCGGTTGAACGATGCAGCC
>SYMW01000029.1 GCA_005805305.1 Verrucomicrobiales bacterium | reverse complement strand
TGACCAGTGCATCCACAAGTTGCCGGTGAACTTGGCTGGCGGCCCGGAGCGCGGTTGTGTGCGAAGCACCAGCCGCAGCAGGTTCGGCGTGGCTGCGAGCCTGAGATACTGCTGCGACTGGCTTTCAGCACAGTCGCGCCCGATCACCGACAACGCGTGGATACACCGGTTGGGCAGTTGGGCACAACGCCGCAAAATCTGTCTTGCGGGTTCAATCCTTCAGAGTAGGATTAAAAGTATTCCTTGTGTTTGTCGGCGAGAGTTTTGGCCTTCGGCGATCTTATGAAAAACAAGCCACTTTATTCAACCGCTCCGGCCCTCCGTGCTGGATTCACCTTGATCGAGCTGCTGGTAGTCATCGCGATCATCGCCATTCTTGCCGGCATGCTTTTGCCGGCCCTCGGCAAGGCGAAAGCCAAGGCCCAGGGAATTCTGTGCATGAACAACACGAAGCAGATCATGTACGCCTGGCTTTTCTACGCGGATGAAAACAACGAGAAACTGATTCATGCGTATGGTCCTGCGGGGTGGATGGGCACAAGCTCCCTGGATTTCAGCGGCACGAATCCGTCGAACTGGGACACGAAGCAAGACATCGAAAAGAGTCCCCTTTGGAAATATCTAAACTCAGCGGGAGTTTTCAAATGTCCCGCTGACAAGAGCACCGTGAAGCGTCAGGGTCAGATCTATCCCAGAGTTCGAAGCATGGCGATGAGTTCCTGGGTGGGCGGCAATGAAGGCAAGCATACATGGTTTGGCGGGCCGGAGTGGCGAATGTACCTGAAAACATCGGACTTTATCGACCCCGGCGCCAGCGGCACTTGGATTCTTCTGGACGAGCGCGAAGACAGCATCAACGACGGCTTTTGGGTGACCTGGATGCCAGACTATCCTAATCCCGCCAAAACGGTCATGGTGGATTATCCTGCGGGGTATCATAACAAAGCCGCCGGATTGGCCTTCGCGGACGGGCATTCGGAAATCAAACGCTGGCTTGATCCTCGGACCACCCCTGTCCTTAAACCGGGTCAAGGATTGGCCCTCAATGTCCCCCAGCCGAACAACAAGGATGTGTTGTGGATTCAAGACCGGACAACTCGAAAGGTGAGCGGGAATTGAGTTTCTGAGGAAGAACGTGGAGCCCTTGGAACCAAGCCGTCGTTTCGTCACACTAGCGGAAGCCGTTCGATTTGAGTCGCCGTGGACGATCGAGGAGTGGTTGTGCCGCTCCGACGTTGTTCAGAACGAGCACTTGCTGTTGGTGCGGGCGAACATGGATCCTTTTCGTTCGCATCCGTTCCACAACCATCCCACTCGCGAGGAACTCATCTACATCCTCTCTGGCAGGGCGGAGCAATGGGTCGGGAAAACCCACCGAATTCTTGGCCAGGGCGAGATGGCCTTTATTCCCATGGGAGAAGTCCACGGAACCTACAATCCGTTTCCTGAGAAGTTGATTTTTCTGGCCATCTTGTCGCCCGCAAACGCGGCGGAACCGGGCATCGTGGACAAGTCGCAGGAAGAACCCTGGCGCTCCTTGCGCGACGACAGTTTTCCCAAGGTGAGTTGAGCTGAGTTCACGATCGGGGTGGGGGTCAGCCCGAGTACTGATCCGAAGGCGCTACGCCAACAGTTGCGTGACAACCTCGCCATGGACATCCGTGAGGCGTCTGTCGATTCCGTTGTGGCGGAAAGTGAGCTTTTCATGATGGATGCCCATCAAGTGAAGCACTGTCGCGTGGAAGTCATAGCAATAAGTGATGTCGCGCTCGGCTTTCCACGACCAAGGATCACTTTCCCCGTAGGACGCCCCGCCCTTGACTCCGGCGCCTGCCATCCAGCCAACGAACGTGCCTCCATTATGGTCCCGGCCCGTGGATCCTTGGGAAAACGGCATCCGCCCGAATTCCGTGTTCCACAGCACTAGCGTGTCTTCCAGCATCCCGCGGGACTTGAGATCGGCCAGCAGGGCAGCGATCGGTTTGTCCGTGGACGCGCACATGGGAGGAAGCTCCTTTTCGATGTTCGCATGGTTGTCCCAGTTGCCCGCCGCACCGCCGGCGCCGCTCCACACTTGGACGAATCGCACTCCACTCTCGATCAGGCGCCGGGCGAGCAGGCAGCGCCTTGCAAAGTCACTCGTTGGTTTGTCGTCGATTCCGTACAGAGAACGGATGGAAGCCGGTTCGCTTGAGATATCGAACGTTTCCGGAGCGCTGACTTGCATCCGGGCCGCGAGTTCGTAGGCGCGAATCCGGGACTCGAGCTGGGGGTCCGCGTCATTTAGGCTCGCATGCTCCTGGTTGAACCGTTGCAGCAAGGCAAGGCCGTCCCGTTCCGCTTTGTCCGTGATGTAATTTGAGTTTTGGGCGCGCTTCAGGTCGTTCAAGGAGAATTCGCCGGAATCCGGCTTGGCTTGAATGATCGTGGCTTGGTGATTCGAAGGAAGGAAGCCCGCGGTGAAATTCCCTTTTTGATTGTAAGGGAGCCCCTTCGTGTCTGGGAGGACCACGAACGTGGGCAAATTATCGGTAAGACTTCCCAAACCGTAGCTGGCCCACGCGCCCAGACATGGAAATCCGGGAAGCAGAAACCCGGTATTCATCATGAAGCTGCCCGGGCCGTGAACGTTGGTTTTGGACGTCATGGCCATGAAGAAGGCCATGTCATCGACGTGCCCCGAAAGGTGGGGCAGCAGTGAGCTCACCCAGCGGCCGCATTGTCCATGCCGCTTGAAGTCGAAAACAGGCTTGAGCACTTTTCCGGGCACGCTTGTGGCCGCTTCCACCCGCACTCCTGAACCCGGGTCGAAAGGCTGGTCATGGCGCTTGAAGAGCTCGGGCTTATGGTCGAAGAGGTCCATCTGGCTGGCGCCTCCATTCATGAACAGCTGGATGACTCGGCGGGCTTTGGCGGGGAAGTGAGGTCCTGCGTTGAGACCCGGTTTGACTGGGAAAACGGCGCCCGCCCGCCTCGGAGGATCTGCCAGCAACCCCTGGCGGCCGAGCAACTGGGCCAGCGCGACCGCGCCGAGGCCGCCGCCCGCCCGTTGAAGCGCCTCCCGGCGTGAGAGCCAGCGCCGTGTATCCGGCGGCTTTTGAAACTGGGACCGATGAAGAAAGGGGTTCATGGACCGAATGAGCTCAGTTCAGAAACATGAACTCGTTGGAGTTGAGCAGCAGCCGGCAGGCATTCGCGAGCCCGTGCTCTAGAGTGTAACCCGACATTCGCCGCAGTTCCAGGGCCGTCGGCGGCCGGTTGAGCACCGTTTCGTAAAGGCGATGAATCCGCGCCGAACTCGCGGATTCCTCTTGGGCGATAAGCCGGGCGATGTGATCGGAGTGACGAAGCAGAAAGACGTTGTTCCACATCGAAAGCGCGTGCTGCGCGGTGACGGTCACATTGCGCACAGGCGTGAGTTGGTCGCCCGCCGGGCAATCCAATGCCTCCATCATCGGGTCAGGCAGCGTCCGAAAGAGAAACCGGTAGACACCCCGCCGCCGTCCGGCTTCCGCGTCCACGTCGAATTTCGCGTAATCCACCGCGGGTGTGACGTGGATTCCCGGCTTGATGTCGAATTGCCGGTCGGAGGGTCCTCCCATGCGGAAGTCCAGCCTCCCGGCGAATCGCAGCACCGCGTCCCGAACCGACTCGGCATCCAGACGGGTTCGATTCATGCGCCACAGCAGGCGGTTGTCCGCATCGATCTGGGAAGCGAGAACGCGGCTCGAGGCGTGACCGGAGGCGTTCTGGCGGTAGACCGAGCTGGTGAGAATCAAGCGATGGAGCTTTTTGAGCGAGCCATTTTGATCCCGAAACCAGACGGCGAGCCAATCCAGGAGTTCGGGATGCGTTGGGGAGGAACCCATTTGGCCGAAATCGTTGAGCGTATCAACGAGGCCCCGGCCGAAATGATGATGCCATGCGCGGTTGACGATGGATCGCCACAGGAGCGGGTTTTGCGAGTGGGTGAGCCATTGTGCGAGCTCGGCTCGGCGCACCGATTCATCCACCGTTTCGGAGGTCTGGAACCTCGATGGCAGCCACGAGACACACGTCAAGGACCCCGGGCCCGCCACCGCTTCCGGCTTCAAGACGTCGCCTCGTTTCAGCACATGGACGGGGCGAGGTTTCGCCGAAGGGACCATGCTGGAGTCCGGAGTGAAGTCGTTCGCGGCGGCATAAACGTAGGAGGGTTGGGGAAGCCTCTTCAGCTGCGCTTCGATGAGTTGTTTCCATACGTAGGTTGCCAGCTCGATCGATTCATCCGCGCTTCTCGCGCCCTCCGGTTTCTCCAGAATCTTAGCCACTGGATCCTTCTCTTTGTCCTTGTCGCTCGCCGAGGCGCGAGCTGGCTCGGGAGGCCGGGCCGCGGCCCATTCGCGAACTTTCCCCTGAAAATCCGAGGAGGCGATTTTCTCGAGAACCCAAGGTTCCTTGGCGTTGACGGCGCGGCGTTCGCGCATGAGCGCTTGGCGGTGCTGATGCACCTTTGGATCGGTGTCGTAAACTCGATTGGCGCGGTCCACTCCGGCGAACACGGCCTGCAGGGCGTAGTAATCCGCTTGCGAGACGGGGTCGAATTTGTGGTCGTGGCATCGCGCGCAGTGCGCCGTGACGCTGGCGAAGGTGCTCATGACGGTGGTGACCATGTCATCGCGATCCAAATAGCGCCCGATCTGGCGGTCGATCGTGTCTTCGCGGATGTCGCGCAAAGAACTTTCGTCCCAAGGACCGGCGGCGATGAATCCCAAGGCGCGTATGGATTCGGGGGTCTCGGGATAGAGCGCATCGGCGGCGATCTGCTCCCTGACGAATCGCGCATAGGGCGTGTCGCGATTGAAGGCCGAGATCAGGTAGTCCCGATAGGGCCATGCATTCGTGCGGATTCGATCCTGATCGTGGCCGTGTGTTTCGGCAAAATGCGCGGCGTCCATCCAAAGCCGCGCCCAACGCTCGCCGTATCGCGGCGAGGACAGGAGATTGTCGACCAAGCGTTCGTAGGCTTCGGGATGTGGGTCATTCAAAAAAGCCTTCGTTTCCTCTGGAGTGGGAGGGAGTCCCGTGAGATCAAACGTCACTCGCCGGATTTGGGTTCTTCGATCCGCCTCTGGCGCGGGGGAAAGCTGCTTGGCTTGGAGGGACTGCAGGATGAAAGCATCGATGGGGGTCCGGCCCCACCGCGAATGGGTTCCCGCTGTTGGAGGCACTTCGACAGGACGGAGCGGCTTGAGCGACCACCAATTGGTATCGGCTGCAGTGAGCTCGGGCTGGATGAGCGCGAAGCCGAGGAACAGAATCGCGGTTTGCCAGCACTTCATTGCGACGTCTGCGTGAGCGACCTTCGCCTGGAGTTCACGGAGCGCAAGAATGGGGTCCGACGCCCCCATGCTCCCGATTGCGTTGGAAGTGTTGATGAATCATGCGAGCAATTCTTTCACGACCCGGGCCGGATGGTTGTCGGTCAGGCGAGTCTCGATGGCGTTGCGTTTGTAGACGAGGCGCTGGTGATCGAACCCGAACAAGTGGAGGAGCGTGGCCAGGTAATCGTAGTGATGCACCACCCCTTGAACCGCGTGCTGGCCCCATTCGTCGGTCGCCCCGTGGGCGTAGCCGCCTCGAGTGCCGCCGCCCGCCAGCCAGATGCTGAATCCATAGGTGTTGTGGTCACGTCCCGCCTTCTCCCTCCCGGTGTCGTTTTGCACCACGGGAAGCCTTCCCATTTCGCCGCCCCAATGCACCAGCGTGGAGTCCAGCAAACCGCGCGACTTGAGGTCTTGAACCAGCGCGGCGCAGGGCTGGTCCACGGCTTGGCAGGATTTCGGCAGCGCGGTGACGAGGCTTCCATGATGATCCCAGGATTGGCCCACATTAATGATCTGCACGAATCGCACTCCACGTTCCACGAGTCGGCGGGCGATGAGGCAGCGCGTTCCGTAATCTCGAGTCGCTTCCTTGTCGATCCCATAGAGCTTCTTGGTGGCTTCGCTTTCACCGGATACGTCAAGGGCTTCTTTCGCCGAGGTTTGCATGCGCGCGGCGAGTTCGTAAGTGGCGATGCGCGCCTCCAAATCGTCCTCGCCTGGGTGTGCCCTCAGGTGTTCCCGATTGCCTTTCTGCACCCATTCAAGCTGGCGCGCTTGACTGGCTCCCCGCAAATGCTCCGCGGGATCGAGGTTCAAGATGCGGGGTTCGGCGGGGCGAATATGCGTGCCTTGATAGATGGACGGAAGCCATCCGCTGCTCCAATGATCCTGGGCGAACTGGGGGAGCCCTCGCGGATCGGTCAACGCCACATAGGCGGGCAGATTCCGCGTCGCCGATCCCAGGCCATAACATAGCCAGCTTCCAAGAGCGGGCCGGCCCGCCCGAAAATTTCCGGTGTTCACCGCGAACAACGATTCCCTGTGGTTGTTGACCCCCGTGCGCATCGACCGGACGACGGTGATGTCGTCGACGATTCCCGCCAGATGCGGCAGCAATTCAGAGACTTCAGTTCCACTCTGTCCATGCTTCTGGAACCGGAATGGACTGGCGAAGACTTTGGAGCTGGCCTCGGCGGCGTTGTCGAATTTGATGTCTCCTGGGAATGGTTGGCCGTCGTATCGCGCCAGGAGAGGTTTTGGATCGAGCAGGTCCATGTGGCTCGGCCCGCCCATCATGAAGAGCGAGATCATTGCTTTGGCCTTGGCCGGGGAGGGAGGCGTTTTCGGGGTCAGATCGAATTTTACAGGGCCCGTGTGCGGCTTCACGGGCGCGGCTAAAAGGCCGTCCTCTCGCAACAGCCATGGCACTGCGAGCGATCCCAGCCCGTAGGCGTTGGCTCTTAAGAAATGGCGTCGTGAGCAGAAATCTGAGTGGTTCATGGGGAATAAGGTGGTTAATCCACGTAAAGAAATCGGCTCTGGCAGAGCATGGCCTGGCACAGGCTCGCGAGAGCCAAGGTTTGAGTGTCGGGCCTCGGATCTGGCTTTGGCGAAACTGCCTTGGCCGCCTGTGCTGCCCGTATGCTTTCGCCTTGCTCGGCGATGAATAGCAGCGCCTGATCAATGTCCGAAGGGGCGGGCTCGCGCAAGAAGGCCAGCGTCCAAGCGCGATTGATTTGCGCCCGCAAGTCGCCCGGGAACTCCAGGCACAGCCGTTCCGCGAAGAATCTGGACTGCGCCAGGATGAAAGTGTCGTTGAGCATCATCAGCGACTGCGGGGTCACCGTGGTCAGGGGGCGCGCCTCGCAATTCGGCGACATGACCGGGGCGTCGAAAACCTCGAGCACCGTCACCGGCAAGCTGCGCCGCGTTTGCAGGTAGATACTGCGGCGGAACTCGAGTTCCCCGATTGGCTCCACGATGGTGGGGTCGCCCCTGCCGTCGGTTTTTTGCTGTCCGGCCACGACCCGGCCCGAGCCGTCCTGGGCAATGGGGATCGGGGGGCCAAACATGTCGGGGTTGAGCTTGCCGCTGACGGCGAGCACCGCGTCGCGCAGGGTTTCAGCGTCGAGACGCCGCAGTTTCATGCGCCCGTAAAGACGGTTGTCTGGATCGCGTTCGAGCGACTTTGGGCTCACGGAGGATTGGCGGTAGACCGTCGAGGTGACGAGCAGCTTGTGCAGGGATTTCAGTTTCCAGCCACTCGCGACGAAGTGGGACGCAAGCCAATCGAGCAACTCCGGATGAGTGGGCCGGTCGCCCATGCGCCCGAAGTCACCGGGCGTGTCCACAAGGCCTCTTCCGAAATGATGCTTCCAAACGCGATTCACGAACACACGAGCCGCCAAAGGATGGTTTCCCTCTGTCAACCCATTGGCGAAGGCCAGTCTCCGGCCGGAAGTGGCCAGATTCGTTGAGGACGAGGCCGCCGCGAGAAACTCGCCCAACCGAGTGCGATTCCCGAGCACGGAGAACTCGCCGGGCGCAATTTTATGCTTGGGCTGATCGTGATCTCCGCGCGAGAACAGGAACGTTTCGGGCCTGCGTCCCGGCGTCTCCAGGAACGCCATCAACATGGGTTCCGCGGGCTTGGCCTCGCGGATTTTGCTGGCCTTGGCGTTCTCCTCGTTGACTTTCTTTTGGGCCTCGGGATCGTAGAGATCTAGGGATCCCTGGACATCGGCGCTCGGATACTGCTTCAAAAGCGTGCGCTGCTCGTCCGTCCGTTTTTCCCGGGGCGTGTTGCGCGCCACCCGGGCTTTGTCCCGGACATCCTGGGGCAGTTTAGCCAGTTCTTTTTCGAATACCTTTTCCAACAATTCCTTGCGAAGTTTCTCGGCCACTTCGTTTTGCTGGCGAGCCTCGGCTTCGATTTGTTCCGCCTTCTTGCGGTCCTCGTCCTTGTAGAGAGAAACGAGGCGTTGATTTGGATTCTTCCAGTTCTTCCAGTCCATGCCAGGCTCGAAGAGGGCGCGCATGCGGTGATAATCCTCTTGGGAGATGGGATCATACCGGTGATCATGGCACTGGGCGCACCCCGTTGTGAGGCCCAGCAAGGAGGAGGAAACAATCTTGATGGTTTCCGCCACAACTTGGTTGCGAGCCAGGTTCTGGTCAGGAACTTCGTCGGCGGTTCCATCCGGCGCCAGGCGCAGGAAGCCCGTGGCCGTCAGCAACTCGAGCCGGCTTTCATCCGTGATCCCCGCCGAGGCGTTGGCCTCCGTGAGCGCCGCGAGTTCGTCCCCCGCAAGCTGCTCGGAGATGAATCGGTCGATGGGCTTGTCCTGGTTGAAGGAACGAATCACGTAATCCCGATAGCGCCACGCGTGCCCCCGGACGCTGTCGGCATCCGCGAATCCGTTCGAATCGGCATAGCCTGCGACATCCAGCCAATGCCGGGCCCATCGCTCACCGTAATGGGGCGACTCGAGCAGTCGATCCACGAGCAACTCGTAGGCGTTGGGGGAGGAGTCCGCGACGAAGGCCGCCACGGCTTCCGGCGTCGGAGGCAGCCCTGTCAAGTCGAGATAAAGCCGCCTGATAAGCGTTGTTTTGTCCGCTTCCGGCGCAAATCGCAGCTTGTTCCCCCGCAGTTTCTCCAAGATGAAGGCATCGACGGGCGACCTGACGGAATCGCTCATTCTCGTTTTAGGGATCCTTGGGGACTTGGGCGGCTGAAATGCCCAAAAGTTTTTCTCGTCCTCGGTCAGATGAAATCCGGGCGGCAAAGAATCCGGTTCCGGGTGGGCCGTCTTGGCCCCCGAGGCGATCCAGCGCTCCAGTATTTTGATCTGGTTCGGTTCGAGTTTTTTCTCTCCCTTCGGCATTTCGCCTGACGCGGCGCGCAAGTAGAGCAAACTGTCCGAGGGTTTGCCGGGCACGAGCACGGTTCCCTCATCCGTGCGCCTCAGCATCGCGCGTTTGAGCCGGAGATCGACGCCTCCCTTGAGTTTCTCGCCTTCCCCATGGCAATGAAAGCAAAAGGCCTTCAGGATGGGGCGCACCTCTGATTCGAAAATGGGAGCCTTTCCGTCCGGTTCCCCGCGGGCGCCCAGTGCCGCGCTATTAAGAAAAACCGCCCACGAAAAAAGAAATATGGCCAAAACGGGCCGCCTGCCGGCGCGGACGGCGGAATTCGCGACCGGATGATCAGACGCCCATCGGCGGGCTCTCTTTCGACATCCCAGCATGATGTGTTTGAATTCCAAGGATCGGGGCTCATCTTGAATTGAACCACGGCTCGGGGCGATCCTGGAGATATTCTTTATACAATCGCTGGTCTTTCTCCCGTGCTCAAGCCGAAACCACCCTTTCCAGTCGAGATCCGCGCATGCATCCACAGGGAGTGCGGCTCTTTGCCCTGGCCTCGCCGTTGTGACTGGACTAATCGGAGCGCCTGGCTACTAATCAAATCGAGCATGATGTCATCGGCGTTTCAATCTATTCCGCGGCGTCGGCCGAGGCGCCGCTTGGCCCGAACAGTGGCGAGGCCGTTTCCGCGCCCTTATCTTGGATGCGCCGAGTGGGGCGTGCCCCCAAGCGCCGATTGTATCGAGTGCGATTTCACTGGCCGGCGATGAAGTCCGAGATCCTCTTCAAGCCGGGAAACCGATGGCGCCAAAGGTTCCTGAAGGCTTTCTTACTGGTGTGTTTGGCGGGCTTCGTGGGGCTCGCCTTTGCCCAGGTGTGGAGTCGACGCCGCTCGGCCGTGAGCGCCGGCCCGATCGATCGCGGCGGGGTGCCCACTTGGCCGCTGCCGGAGCGATTCGAGCAGGATGTGTTCACATTCGCCCGGCTTAAGTACACTTCGAGCCGTCCGGAACGATCCAGCTACGCGTGGTTCACGGACTATCCCGACGCGGATCTGAATCTCTCCTATCGGCTGCAACAACTTTCTTCGTTGAGAGTGCATCCCGAGCCCAAGGTCCTGGAAATCGCCGATCCTGAGTTGTTCAGCTTCCCTTGGGTGTTCATGAGCGGGGCCGGGAACATCACTCTGACGGACGAGGAGGCGGCGACGCTCCGCAAGTACTTGCTGAACGGCGGCGCGATGATGGTCGATGATTTCTGGGGCCAGAGGGAATGGGACGGCGTCTTTCTGGCCATGAAGAAGATCTTCCCGGATCGCCAGATCGTCGATGTTCCCCGCAGCCATCAGATTTTTCATTTCCTGTTCGATCTGCCGGACAGCCTTTCGCTCCAAACCTCCAATCTTCGATCCGCGGTCTCGAATCAGGGCACGGGCGTCACCTGGGAAGACAACCATCTCGGAGGCAACACCCGGGAGATTCACTTCAGGGCGATTTTCGATGACAAGGATCGCATCATGGTGTTTTTGTGCCATAACACCGACAACGGTGACGGATGGGAGGAGGAGGGATCCGATCCCTGGTTTTTCCGGGAGTTTTCGGAGAAGAAAAATTACCCTCTTGGTTTCAACATCATCTTTTACCTCATGACGCACTAGTGTGCCTTTCTCGAATTGGGTGGACATGTGCGGCGATGGATTAATGATTCAGGCGAGGCGATCGCTACAAGGGTTTAACAATCGCTTCGCCCAAAGGCGGCGCGGGTTTTTTGGGGGGGACGCACATGGCCGTTCTTGCATTTGAGACTTCGTGCGACGAGACGAGCGCTTCGGTCGTTCGCGACTGTGTCATCCTCTCCAACGTGGTGGCGTCACAAGTGGCGCTCCACGCCGAGTATGGAGGAGTCGTCCCGGAACTGGCGGCTCGCGAGCACCTGCGCCACCTGCTTCCGGTGACTCGCGAAGCCTTGCGAGCCTCCGGGATCCGATTGGAAGAGTTGACGGCAGTCGCGTCAACCTTGGGCCCGGGACTGCCCAACGCGTTGATGACTGGCGTTCAAGCGGGGCAAGGGCTCGCATTGGCGCTTCAGTTGCCTTTTATCCCCGTCCATCATCATGAAGCGCACTTGTATTCTCCCTGGATCGAAGGAGAGCCTTTGACGGCTCGTTGGTCTCAAATAAGCCCGCACGTGGCCTTGATCGTGAGTGGCGGGCACACGGTGCTCGTGTTCGTCGAAAGGATGTTCCGGCATAGGGTTTTGGGGATGACGGTGGATGACGCCGCCGGAGAATGTTTCGACAAGATCGCCAAGCTGCTGGGTTTGCCCTACCCGGGTGGCGTTCACTTGGATCGACTCGCCTCAGGCGCGGATGCCGGAGCCATCAAGTTTCCAAGGCCGATGCTCGGCAGTGGCGATTTTGATTTTAGCTTCAGCGGCTTGAAGACAGCCGTGCGTTATCATGTCCGAGACCATCCTGATACCCTGAGCGACCCCCTCAAGCTGCGAAACGTCTGCGCTTCCGCTCAAGCGGCGATCGTGGATGTGCTGGCCTGCAAGGCGTTGAGGGCGTGCGACGCCCTCGGCGCGCCGTGTCTGACCATTTCCGGCGGGGTGGCGGCCAACAGCGGTCTGCGGGCGGCGTTGCGGCGTGGATGCGCGGAGCGGGGGTATGTCTTGAGGCTGGCACCGCCAAGTTTATGCGGCGACAACGCCGGAATGATCGGAGTTCTTGCCGAACAACAACTGCGGAGTGGGAGCGCGAGAGTGGCCGAAGACGAGGCCCCCAGGCCACGGTGGCCTCTGTCCGACGTCGGCTTGGCTCAAGGATCTTAATATCGACCGGCAGCCTCGAGGGCAGAGGCTGATTGATTCGAGCAAGAACAATCCGGGCAGCGGACGCCAAGGAGGTGGGCGTGGAGAACGCCGCTGAAGAAACGTCCCGCCACCCGGACTGCTCCTTAACTTAGAACGCCGGGCGCGCTTGTCAACTTCCGGACTTGTGCTTTTTGCGGCCCGGATGGGGGCAGAGTGAGTGGGTTGCGATGGCGTTCGTATGCGCAGCAACCGCGAGTGCGGAACAGGGAACGCGCCCAGGTCAGGCCAGGAGTTCCTTCACCACCTGGGCTTCTGCGTCGACGCCGGTCAATTTATTGTCGAGGCCCTGGTATTTGAAAGTGAACCGGTCGTGTTTGATGCCCAGGAGGTGCAGGAGCGTCGCGTGGAAATCACGAACATGAACGGGATTCTCAACAATGTTGTAGCTGAACTCGTCTGTCTGCCCATAGATCGTGCCGCCCTTGATCCCGGCCCCGGCCATCCAAATCGTGAAGCAACGAGGATGGTGATCGCGCCCGTAATTTTCCTTCGTGAGGCCGCCCTGGCTGTAAATGGTCCTCCCGAATTCACCACCCCAGATGATGAGGGTGTCTTCAAACATTCCCCGAGCCTTGAGATCGTGGATGAGGCCATGAGTGGGCTGATCCACGTCCCTGCATTGTGAGGGCATGCGCCCTGACACATTCGCATGATGATCCCAGTTGTTGTGATAGATCTGCACGAAGCGAACCCCACGTTCCACCAAACGCCGCGCCAGCAGCGCGGTATAGGCGAAAGTGCCGGGCTTGCGCGCTTCTTCCCCGTAAAGTTTGTATGTGGAGTCAGGCTCGTTTTTTACGTTCGTGAGCTCGGGCACGCTAGATTGCATCTTGAACGCCATCTCGAACTGCTGGATGCGAGTGTGGGTCTCCGGGTCACCCACGGCTTTGAAATTCATCTCATTCAAACGTTTCAATCCGTCGAGCTGAGTTCGACGCAGCCCGCTACTGACCCCTGGCGGGTTGGCGATGAAAAGGATCGGATCGCCCTGGGAACGGAAGGAAACCCCCGAGTGCTCCCCGGAAAGGTAGCCGCTCGACCATAACCTGCCGCTAATGGCCTGGAGTTGCTCCTTGTTGGTGGGTTCAGCCACGAGCACCACAAAGGTCGGCAGGTTTTCGTTCAAGGAACCGAGGCCATAGCTCACCCAGGAGCCGATGCACGGTCGGCCTTGTATCTGATTCCCTGTCTGTATATGGCAGATGGCTGGTTCGTGGTTGATGGCCTCCGTGTGCATGGATCGGATGAACGCCATGTCGTCCACGCACTTCGCGGTCCAAGGGAGGACTTCACTGACCCACATCCCGCACTGGCCATGCCGCTTGAATCGGTACTTGGAAGGGGCGATCGGAAATCGCTTTTGGCCGCTGGTCATGGTCGTCAGCCGCTGACCCATCCGAATGGATTCAGGGAGGTCTTTGTCGTACCACTCGCCCATCACGGGTTTGTGGTCATACAGATCCATTTGCGACGGCCCCCCAACCATGTGAAGATAAATCACGCGCTTGGCTTTGGGCGGAAAATGCGGCAGCATGGAAGGAGCCGTGTCGCTCGCCCAAAGATCAAGGCTGCGGCCCATCAGGGAAGTGAGCGCGGCGTAACCCAGGGCGTTCTTCCCCCGGGCGAAAAACTGCCGCCGAGTCTCAAATTTCGAGTAATCGTTTAAGAAGTTCATGCTAGAATCTCCCGTTGAGCGGACTCGTGCTTCGTTCGGTTTCGGGACCTGAGCCCGGAAGTGGCAGGTTGCCGCCCCGGATCCGGAATCCCACTTGCTGCCAGCTAGATTGGTTATTTGTTGAGGGCTTCATCGAGGTTGAGTATTTGATTGGCGACCAAGGTCACCGCCGCCAGTTGGGAAGGATCCAACGCGGAGCTCGGCTTGGACTCGCCGACGCCGATGAGTTTCCGTGCTTCTTCGGGATGAGCCTTATAGAACGTTTGGAACTGGGAGAGCGCGTCCCTGAGCACTTCGGATTCCGAACCGCGCGGTTCGCGAGCCAAAACCCTTTTGGTGATGAAGGCCATCGCTTTTTTGGCATCGTTTTGGGATTGCTCCAAGGCGGTCTCGGCCAGTTTCCTCGCCGCTTCCACAAACTGGGGATCGTTCATCGTGGCCAGTGCTTGAAGGGGAGTGTTTGTGCGCTCCCGCCGCACCGTGCATGTCTCCCGGCTCGGCGCGTTGAAGATGTCCAGCACCGCGGGAGGGGCGGCGCGTTTCCAAAAGGTGTAGAGACTCCGCCGATACAGCGATTCGCCTAAATCGCGCTGGTAGCGGCGTGTGTTGCTCTCCGGCATCGCCACCGCCTCCCAAACTCCTTCGGGTTGATAGGGCTTCACGCTTGGGCCTCCAATTTTCGATACCAACAGGCCGCTGATCGCGAGCGCGTAATCGCGAATCATCTCGCCATCCATCCGAAATCGCGGGCCGCGGCTCACCAGCCGGTTCCCGGGATCCTTGTCGAGTTTCGTCGGAGTCGAGGAGGCACTCTGCCGGTAAGCGGCGGAACCAACCATCAAGGCAAAAAGCTTTTTCACGTCCCAACCGCCCTCCCTGAATTCCACGGCCAGCCAATCCAGGAGCGCCTGATTGGATGGGTTCTCGCCCATCACCCCGAAATCTTCCACCGTCGCCACGAGGCCGGCTCCAAACACTTCCTGCCAAAAACGGTTCACGGTGACCCTGGATGTGAGGGCGTTCTCTGGTGACACCAGCCAATGGGCCAAGCCCAGCCGATTGCGCGGCTCTTCCTTCGCGAGGGGATGAAGTGCCTCCACCACGTCCGCGGCCACTTTCTCCTTTGGTTTGTCATACTGCCCTCGAAACAACACGGCCGCCATCGCCTCGGAATTCTTCTTTTCCACCTGCACATGCGTCACCGGGCTTCGGAGCCGAATCCCCTCCCTCTCCTGTTCCAGTGATTCCAAGTGGCTCACCGCTCCTTGATAAAGCGGATCACGGGTCGCGAGATAGTAGCTGAGAGCCTGCTGTTTCGAGTCTGGTTTCCACTGATCCAATGGCTTTCCCAAGGATTCGGCCAGCGTCGCCGAGTTGGCGAGCGTCGCGACCTCAGCGGCCGCGAGCAGACGCGAGTAAATCCGCACGTCCTGCAAGGCGGCTCCATCGAAATGGGCGGTTCCCGTACGCTGCGCGAGCCTGAAGGGAGCATCCGTCTTAATGGAGTCATTGATCCCGGCTCCGTTCTCGACTTCCAGGCCGGCCGGCAAGCCGTCCACATAGATCTTCAATCCGGCGGCTTTCCCCGATCCGTCATAGGTGGCCAAGACATGCTGCCATTGGCCTTTTTTGGCGAGGCGCTTGGCAGTTCGGACTTTGATGGCATTCTCCGGCCAATTATGCACGATGTGCGACGCGAACTGACCATTTTGAATCCACAGATCCCAGCCGCGATATTGGTTGTTTTCATCCATGCGGGACAGGATGGCGGCCGTCCCATTGTAATTCTCCGGGACATGCACCCAGGATCCAAATGAGAAAGGTTGCTGCCGATCGTAGTCTCCAACGTTAGCAAAAGAGGCCGTGACACTCTTGCCAAAACGCGGCGCGGGGCCGGTCTTCCCTTCCGCCTTGATCTGCAACTCCCCCGAGGGGCGTGTTCTTCCCTCGGCTCCACGCACGAGGTAGCGGATTTCGTTGGTGCTCCCATCGTTCAGTGGGGCGTGAAACGCGAGCCCCTCGCCTCCCAGGTCCTTCTCTAAATCCTCCTTGCGCAGGCCGTCGATCCATTTCGAAAACCCCGGCTCCGCCTCCTTCCGCACCTTCTCCAGGCTCCGCTTCGCGCTTGCGACCTCCTCTGGAAGGGCCTGCCATCGCCGCAAATCCATGGGGTCCGTGACGACGGTAATGCTGGGGCCGGAGTCTTTCACGTTGCCATCCATTGCCGGCTGGGTCGTGTTTCTAAAAAATGCGGCCATCGAATAGAAATCGCGCGTGGAAACGGGATCGAACTTATGGTCATGGCACGACGCGCAGTTCAATGTGAGCCCGAGGAACACCCATCCGGTCGTTGTCACCCTGTCGTGCGCGTAATTGGCGAGATTCTCCTCCTCGATTGTTCCCCCCTCGTTGGTCGTCATGTTGCATCGGTGAAACCCTGTGGCGACGAGTTGGTCCTGGGTGGGCTCCGGCAGCAGATCCCCGGCAATTTGTTCGATCACGAATTGGTCGAAGGTTTTGTTGGAGTTGAAAGCCCGGATCACCCAATCACGGTAGGGCCACATCTCCCGGTAATTATCAAAATGCAGGCCGTGGGTATCCGCGTAACGCGCGGCATCGAGCCAATAACGGGCTCGATGCTCACCCCAGCTCTCGGAGTTCAGGAGCTTTTTCACGAACTTTTCGTAATAATCCGGCGAACGATCGGCGATAAAGGCCTCCAGATCCTGAGGATTGGGAGGCAGGCCGGTCAAATCAAGCGCCAGTCTCCGGGCGAGCGCGCGGCGGTCCGCCTCGGGAGCGGGAGACAATCCCCGCTCCTCCAGCTTGGCCAGCACGAATGCGTCGATGGGGTTCCGGATCCACCGAGCGTTCTTGACTGCGGGCACCGGAGGGCGCTCGGGCTTGATGAAGGACCAATGGGACTCCCACTCCGCGCCGCCAGCAATCCAGCGCCTGAGCGTTTCCTTCTGGTCCGGGGTCAGCTTCTTGTGGGAATCGGGAGGCGGCATCAGATCGTCTTGGTCCGTCGTGGTGATCCTTTTCCAAAGCGCGCTTTGTTCCAAGCTCCCAGGGCTCACCACGGCGCCTTCGTCCTTCGTCGCCCCATAAAGCCCCTCCTTCGTGTCCAGCCGAAGGCTCGCCTTTCGCTTGGCCGAATCCGGCCCGTGACAGGCCAGGCAATTGTCCGCCAGGATCGGGCGGATATCGCGGTTAAATTGAAGTTGGGAGGACGCGGCTTGGGTCGTGGTGGACAGCACGCAGACCAGAACTCCCAGACAAAAAACTGCGTTCAGACTAAATTGACGGCGATTTCCCTTCATAATCAATGACGATGACTGAACATACATCGGATCCCGTTTCTGGGTAGTTAAAAACCGAACCGTTTATTGCTTCGGCCACGCCGTCGAATGGGCATCCAGTCCTGCCCTTTTTGGAGAGCCTCTCTTTGCTTTGCGCATGCTTTGCAACCATGAACCGAGCCGCAGTAACGTTCCACGTCGTTCAGAATGAGGTCTGCGGTGCTTCGCATCCCTGTCGGTTACAGGTTTACGGGTAGCCACCAAACCGATTCGCGGCTCGCATTGGGACCATGAACCTGTAGGTGTCGACGGAAGGAGGCTCTGACACTCCAAGGGGGAGAAGTGAGCCTCACGTCGGCTCCTGCAAGACGGTTCAAGGAAAGGAAACACCTCCAAATTTTAGACATGAATCGGGGCCATGAACCAGGTCAAATGGCGATTTGACGGGTAGGGCGAGCTGTCCTCAGCGAGCCGTCAGGAGCCCATGAGTTTCCGGAGCCCCGACGGCTCGGTGGGGACACCTTGCCCTACCGTGCGGTTCATGGAAAGACTTCTCAAAAACATTGGCACATGTTACTCTGGATACCTTGAAGACAATCCCGTCAGGTTTGTTGGCGGAGGTCGTGGAACGGCTGAAAGCCGAGTTCCAGCCAGAGCAAATTATTTTGTTTGGCTCTCACGCGTGGGGCACGCCGCATGAGGACAGCGACGTGGACTTGATGGTGATCGTCCGCGAGAGCGGCGAGCGAGCGATCCGTCGGATGCAACGGGCGCATCGCTGTCTGCGGGGACTGCGGCTGAGCAAGGACGTGTTTGTGCAAACGCGGGAGGAATTCGATCGCTACAAGGATTTGCGCGCTTCGTTACAGCACCAAATTCTCGCGCAGGGCAGGAAGCTCTATGGCTGACAACCTCGCCCGGCTCACCCGCGAGTGGCTCACGAAAGCCGTGCACGACCTGCAAAACGCCCGAATTGTCAGCGCCACGCCGGACGGCCCGCTGGACACGGCCATTTACCACTGCCAGCAAGCAGCGTAGAAATCGTTGAAAGGGTGGCTGACCTGGCGGGGCATCAAGGTCGCCAAGACACACGACCTGATTTGATTGATCACAGACGCCGCGGATGACAAGATTGACTTTGCGCAGTTCGAGGAAGCGGCGGAGATTTTGACCCCCTATGTTTCTGCCTTCCGATATCCGGGACTTACGGACGACCCGATGCCGTCGCCAGAGGAATTTGACGCGGCACTCGAACACGCTCAAGCCATTTTCGATTTTGTCCTGAGCCTGCTCCCGGTGGAGGCGAGACCATGAGCTGATATCGGGAAACTCGAACTGGGCACCGCCGTCGTCGCGGGCACGGCACTGCTGCAACCCGCCGGGACACCCCTCCCCCTGGGGCAGACAAATGAACCCCGATGTGTCGCAAGTAAGGACTGACCCCTTCGCTCTCGGGGCGACGCTTACCCTTGAAGGAGTCGGCGCGAAGTTCGGGCTTACCCGTGAGCGAATCCGCCAAATATGCCGTAATGCGGTCGCCCGAATTATTGCACGGTTCCTTAACCCAAACCGGGCTGACTCAGGCAAATTTCCTTCGATGTTTGATGACATCCGGGGGGACGGATTCCCTCAATTGGGATGCTGAGGAGTGCGAACGGATTTGTGGTTAGCGATACTATTGTCATAGGCATCTCTCCAAACAATTCCTGTCTGGCGAAGCGCCCCTGTTCGACGTTTCGCCCGGTTTAACTCTTGGACTGCTTGCGTGCCGTCCGCTTTGTGCCGTTTCCGGCCTCCTGACGATTGACCAGTTGAGCCAGCAGAACGTCTCGCGTTGCCTCGCTGATCAAGTTGCAGTTCGCGAGATGGTGCGCAAGGGCGTCCGTGCTGACGCGAAGGCGTTTTGCAAGAGCTAACAAACCCTCAAATTCGAGATCGTCATCGCTGTGCAATCCTTTCTTGAGCAATTCCGGTGGCATCAGCAGCGCCGCGGCAAAGGCATTGGCTCGCTTCTCGAGGTCTCGCGGCGCCCAGGGGCCGGAGATCATTGCAAGGTTGCGCCCGTGAGAGCGGTCGTGAAGAAGATGGCAAAGCTCGTGAGCGAGGATGAACCGCTTGCCTGATGGAAATTCACAACGCGGATTTCGCCGGTTCACAAAAATATGCGGCGCGCCTTGTTCCGGCTGGACAGCCAGGCCTGCAGTGGTGGCGTCGTCTAGCTTAATATCCTCAAAACTCACACCCAGTCTTTCGAGATGTTCCTCAACATCCACGGCCCCGTCGCGTTTGTGGCGTATACCCGCTTTGGCTCTCCACTCCTGCGCCAGCCGATAGCCATCCGTCCATGGTGATTCACCGGCTGGGAGCGGTTGTGGCTCGTTCGCCAACGCCGTCCACTTTGCGGAAGGTTGCTTGCCCGATGACCTCACCAAACGGGTTGCGATCAACAGAACATCGCTCTCGGTAAGCGTGGGAGACGCTGAGCCGAACATGACCGCCGCTTCGCAGCTGCCCGCAACACACAACCTGTTGCCTTGCTCCGGCTCAAACCACCGTTTTATTGATTCCTTGTAGCCGGAGCATTCCGTCTCCAGCGTACTGCGAAGGTTTTGCCAGCGGTTCACCCAATCCCCGGACGTCGCTCCAAGCCCAGCCAGGAGGGCAGTCCTCCTGATTTGGCGGTCGGCGCTTGCGATGCCTGCAACTTGCTGGCACAGGGTTCGCAGACGGTTTGATTGCGGTTGCTCCTCGGCCAGCGCCTCGATTGACTGACGCAGCACATCGAAAAGCGGACTCGCGACAGCGTCGGGTGTCACGAGAGTTTTTCCTGCACCATGCAGGAAGCGAAATCCATCGGGTGCGCCAACCTGCGGGGTCTCCCCCCAGGAGAATTCCACTTCATCCCGCAAACGACGAACTACCACGTCGGGGAAGATTCCGCCAAACCGGCTCGTACGCAGACAATGATGGGAGGTCCACAAAGTGTGCGCCTCGTCCGCAACTCTATCCCAGTTGCCGGCCCGCTCGAATCGCTCAGGACGATTCGTCTCCGCCAGAGAATGCCAGGCGGACTCGCCGGCATTCGACACGGGCGGTCGTTGTTCGTGGAGCAGCAAGTCCCAGGACTCCGTCAGCCACTCCATCACGGGCAGGAGGTACCACTCCACTGCCTTCCGCACTTCGCTGCGATCCACATGTTCGCACAGATTCCGACCCGCAACCCAGATTTGCATCCGACCCCAAGAAAGATCTTCCTCCGGCATGGCGAATCCAGAATCCAGATTCGGAACGAATTCCATCCGGATCGCGAATTGATTCGGGTCGCCCGACTCCACCGCTGGGCGTTGATGGAGCTTCAGGCTCACTGCGCTCCCTCCCAATACCGCTTGATTTCGTGGGGCACTACCGCGCCAGTTTTCAACAACCGGGTGCGAACCGAGATCGGCACTTCCTTCCATGCTACAGGATACCCGTGCCACCGGTTCTTGGCCGTGTCATGGATGCGAGCGCAGAAGGCCCGGCCTTTGTCGGCGGCAAACCGCATCTTCCCCTCTTCGACGCTCGACTGGAGAAGCTCCCGCGCACGCTCGATGCTGACATCCGTTGGGCAGAGCGATCCCTTGCGCCCCGGCTGCCAGGGCGCTTTGTGCTTCGGGTTGCCTTCGTAAACAGGCTTCATGTCCACCCGCATGATAGCAAAACCGCCGCCATTTCAAACAAACAAATCCTTTTGTGGTCAGAGGAAACCAGCGCATGGAGGTCGAGCGTCGCCGAGGCTTCGGGCCGGCGGAGCGGAACCGGCAGGACGGACATCCGTTGCTTCAGCGACACGGCGTCAACGAGGAACCTCCGATACACGTCTTCCCAATGCGTCTCCAAATAAAGATCCATTCCGGGGAACAGACTTTTCATGAACGCAGCATGACGCTGAAGCCGGCATGTGTTAGCAGCAAAGCCGAGCACTCGATTGGACACGGGACCAGCTCCTTACCCGTTACCCGGCCACACCACACGCGTCACGGGCGTTTCCCAGCAGCCTTCAGCAACGCGTCGGCCCATTCCGCGTGTCCCGCCGTGAGCGGAGGAGAGGGCGGCTGGGCATAATCGATGTCATCGTAGCGGCCGTTGCGGTAGCATTGGTCCATCAACGCCTGCAGATCGAGCAGGATGGGACGATCAGTCCCACGCAACGGAACCGGGATGGCGGGCAGCCGGTCGCGCAGGGGCAGGGCGTAAAGCTCGCGGGCGCGCTCAGACCAGGCGCAACGCACACACACCAGGTAATCGCCGCGATGCCTCGACGGGATTCGGTGTTCAGGGAATGCTATGACCCGTTGTCCCGAGCGCAGGAGGTCGATCTCGACCAAATTCGTGTTCGATTTCAAGATTTCGCGCTGTTTCTGAAGGTAATGCTTGCGGCCTTCGCCGCCAGCTTTGTTGGCTGGGCTGAGAAACTCAATGACCGTAACGACCCTGCCGCCACCGCGTTCGCGGATTTCGATGTAGCCTTCCGTCACGGCCTCGTCTTCCAGGAGAAAAACCATCGGCTCAGCGACCACAACCTCACCCGCCTCATGGAGCGTGGAATGGATGGCCTGTTTCGGTTGATACGGGGCCACATGAAGGTCAGGAACGATCCCGCGGATTTGCTCCGTTTCGGTTTCGACGAATACGCGTTCCTCGATGCGGGCGCGCAGGTCGGAAGGCAAGTTTGGCTGCAGTGAATCCCGGGCGTACGTGATAAGGCCTTGATGCACGTCGCTCCATCGGGCTTCCAAGTAAGGGTCCATCCCAGGAAACGGACTTTTCATGGAGGCAGGATAGAACAGAACGGAAGTCCTGTCCAAATCCGAAATCCGAACGAAAAACCACACCAACCGCACCCCAAACGCGGGATTGTTTGTGTCACTTGGTGGCCGAACCAAAATCAAATAAACGTGGTCTGAACTCCTGAATCGAGGCCATGAACCTGGGAGCGCGGCCAGCCTGGCCACAGCATGTTTGCAATTCCAGGAAGGTAGAATCGTGAACCTGCTTGCCGTGCCGCGAAGCTGCTACGGCCGGGATGGCCGCGCTCCCAGGAATTCGGTTCATGTGAAGCAAACAAGACCCTCACCAAAGTCGCGGTGCGCAACTCGGGCCTGCGGCTGGGAGCTGCCCACACCGTTTTCTCGTTGTCGCAGTCTCTGGAAGTGTGCGAGAATGAATAGAATCAAAACACCCAGCAACAACCAGCTCGATCACCTCCGTTTAAAAGACGCCCTGTCCGCGCACCCCGAACTGCCGGGCGTTCGTTGCATGCGGGCATGGGTGATTGTTCTGCTCGCCACGCTTTCGACAGTCGCGCAACTCCATGGCGGAACAATCGGCGCGAAGGAGCGGGCGTTTTGGTCCTTTCAACCGGTTAAGCCATTCTCACCACCTGCGGTCGTGAACCCTTTGTGGACAAAATCCCCCGTGGACCACTTCATTCTCGCCAGGATCGAAGCCGCCGGGTTGGAGCCCGCCCCCCCCGCCTCCCGCCAAGACTTGATCCGCCGAGTGACTTTTGATCTCACGGGACTCCCTCCAACACCCGGGGAAGTCGCGGGCTTTCTCGCCGACGCCAGCCCGGACGCTTACGAGAAATTAGTGGACCGATTGCTGGCCAGTCCGGCCCACGGAGAAAAGTGGGGTCAGCACTGGCTCGATGTCGTGCGTTTCGCCGAAACCGAGGGCTTCGAGTATGATCGAGCGGTGCCCGGCGCGTGGCGATTTCGGGATTTCGTCGTCGAAAGCGTTCGCTCCGACACCCCGTTTGATCACTTTCTCACGGCGCAGTTGGCGGGGGATGAACTCGCGCCCCATGATCCCACGATGCAGGTCGCCGCGGGATTTCATCGCCTCGGCCCGGTGCGTCGCAACGCCGGCAATCAAGAAGTCTCCGCGAGCCGGAACGAAGTTTTGACCGAGCGAACGGATATGATCGGCGCCGCATTCCTCGGTTTGACGGTCGGCTGCGCCCGCTGCCACGACCACAAGTTCGACCCTGTTTCGCAGAAGGATTATTATCAACTCCAGGCGTTCCTGGCGGCGACCCAAGAGAATGATATCCCGCGCGTGAGCCCCGCCGAGCACGCGGCATGGAAGACGCGCACGGACGCTTTAAATGAGGAAATCGCCCGTCTCAAGGAATCCCTCAAAGGCACTTCCGGGGAGGCTGAGGCGCGTTTGCGCGAACAGATCAGGAAGACCGAGGAGAGCCTCCCAAAACCACTGCCGTCCCTCGCTAGCATCCGGAACGACCTGGCTCAAGTCACGCCGGTCCATGTGCTCAAAAGAGGCGATCCCGACCGCAAGGAGGAACAGGTGGGTTTGAAAGGAGTGAGTGTTCTCTGGCCCTCGGGCGCGGCGGAGTTGCCGCCGGAGACCCCCAATCCGAGAACGATACTCGCGCGGTGGCTGACGGATTCCAGCAACCCCCTCACCTCGCGGGTGATCGTGAACCGAATCTGGCAGCAGCATTTTGGCGCTGGCCTCGTGAGGACTCCCAACGATTTTGGCGCGAATGGAGACCGCCCAAGCCATCCCGAACTGCTCGATTACCTGGCGAGCGAGCTCTTGGGCCGTCAATGGAGCTTGAAATCCTTGCACCGACTCCTGGTGACCAGCGCGTGTTATCGGCAGGCGGTGTTGAATCCTCGGGTTTCAATGGCGAAAGGAAAAGCGGCCGATCCTGACAACCGATTGTTATGGCATTTCAACCGGCGCCGGCTCGCGGCCGAGGAGTTGCGCGATGCGATGCTCGCCGTGGCGGGCGTTCTGAATCCCCAAGGCGGTGGCGAGAGCGTGATGCTGCCGGTCGAGCAGGATTTGGTCGGCCAGCTTTACAAACCGTCTCAATGGCATGTCACAGACGATCCGAGCCAGCATTTTCGGCGCTCCATCTACCTCATCGCCAAGCGCAATCTGCCGCTTCCTTTCTTTCAGGTTTTCGACCAGCCCCTGCTCCAAGCCAGTTGTCCGAGACGCGAGTCCAGCACCCATGCCCCTCAGGCGCTTGAGATGTTGAACGGGCGCATCTCGAATGAACTCGCCGCGGCTTTCGCCGACCGGCTGCGGCGCGAGAGCGGTGACAACCCGCGCGGCCAAATCCACCGTGCCTACCTCCTGGTGGCGGGCCGCGCCCCCACGACCGCAGAGCAAACTCTGGCGCTCGAATTCTTGAGGCGTTCCCCGCCAAAGGAATTCGCGCTGGCTCTCTTCAACCTTAACTCGTTTCTCTATGTGGAATGATGGACTGAGGCATTCTCGGCCCCTTCGCACGCGCCGTGAGTTCATCAGCGACGGCTTCTGCGGCTTCGGCTCGATCGCCTTGGCGTGCCTTTTGAGACAGGACAGAGCGCGCGCGGCGGCCAGCAATCCGATGTCGCCAAAACAGCCTCCCCGCGCCGCGAAAGCGAAGTCCGTGATTTTCCTTTTCATGGCGGGCGGGCCGAGCCACATCGAAACGTTCGACCCCAAGCCTCTGCTGACCAAACTCAATGGCCAGCCCCGGCCCAAAGAGTTCGGCGAGGCGCTCTATCAGTTTGTCAAGAAAGACGCGAAACTGTTGGGCACTCGCCGGACGTTTAGAAATTATGGGCGCTCCGGCATCGAGGTGTCCGATCTTTTTCCCCATACCGCCCAATGCGTGGACGATTTGGCCGTCATTCGTTCATGCCACGGCGACCGCGTCGTGCACTCGGCCGCGCAATACGAGTTGTTCACAGGCCGCATCGTTCCCGGGTTCCCAAGCATGGGCTCATGGGTTACCTACGGCCTTGGTTCGGAAAGCGATTCGATGCCCGGCTACGTGGTGATGCCGGATCCAGACGGGGCGCTTGAGGGAGGACAGCCGATGTATTCCAATGGATTTCTCCCCGCCGCCCACCAGCCCACCATGTTTCGACCCGGCCAGCGTCCCGTGCTGAACCTGGACTTGCCACCCGGCGTCTCGATGGCTCAACGCCGTGAGACGATTCGGCTGATCCGCGGGCTGAACGAGGCAAATCCCGCGCCACAGGACGACGAGTTTTCGGCCCGAATCAACACCTACGACCTCGCTTTCAAGATGCAAATGGAGGCCCCTTCGGTCTTCGATTTGTCGCGAGAGAGCCTGGAGACGTTGGATCTGTATGGGGTTGGCAAGGAGCCAACCGACGATTACGGACGACGCTGTTTGCTGGCTCGCCGGCTCGTTGAGACGGGAGTCCGATTCATCTGCGTCGTTTCGGGCGGAGGCCCGGGCAACAAGCAATGGGACGCTCACGGCGATATCGAAGAGAACCACCTTCGCATGGCCGTGGAGACGGACAAACCCATCGCCGGACTGCTTCGTGACTTAAAGAGGCGCGGTCTGCTGGATTCCACGCTGGTGCTCTGGGGCGGCGAGTTCGGGCGTTCACCTGAAGCGGAAGGAGGCAAGGGGCGGGACCATCACAACCTCGGTTTCACCATGTGGCTCGCCGGTGGCGGGATCAAGGGAGGCCAGGTCGTGGGAGCGACGGACGATATTGGTTTGCGCGCCGTTCGTGAGCCGCGACATTTCCGGGACATCCACACGACGCTCTTGCATCAGCTCGGATTCGAAGACGACGAGTTGACTTACCCCTACGGAGGGCGCGACGAGCGCCTCACTTTGCTCAAAGGCGATGTCATCTCCCAGATCGTCTGATGTCTCTTTGCCGAGCTGCCGCCACGGCAGGGGTGAGAGCCAGATTCATCCCGTGCGCACAAAGCGATTGATCCTTAAACCTTACCGGGCTATCCAATGGACTCAACCTGCCCCAATGGGTGGGGTTTGCCGCCGCGAAGTTCCTTGCAAGGGACCGGCGAAACCGCGACCGCCTGCTGCACCAGTCGATAGAATAGTTTACCACGTGACGCGGATTTTCGGCGATTGAACCGGAAGGTGAATTCGTCGAGGTAATAATCCAAGTGGTCGGCCCGAACCGCCCCCTGATGCGTTCCCAACAGCCATCGCTTCAACAAGGCAGCCACCTGATGTATCCGCGGCAGCAGGCGCGTAGCATCATCCGCCTTTTGGCCATGCAACACATGGGCCGTATGTCCGTAACCCCACTGAGGCAAAACAGTTTTTTTTCACAACGGCCTATGTGAGTTCTGGCCAAGCCTCGCTCGGTAAAAACGACGAGGGGCGTTGGCAGCGGTTTTGTCCTGAAAGTCGGCAGACCGCTCGAACTGCCACACCGTCTTCAGGAGTTCCCACGAAATCAGGTCGGTGGAAGCTTCGATCGCATAGTTTCGGTTGGTGTACGCATCAAGGCTGAATTGGAATGTGTTGCCTGCGCTGTTCGACAAACGCTCCAGACGGGGAGAGGGAGGGGTGAAGACAAAGTATCCAATGTCCGCCGGACTGCCATCGGGGTCGCGTTCGCTCAGCGCATCCGCCGTGTCGATGCAAGGGGAAAACGGCTTGAGGCGATAGTCGCCGCCTGCTTCGTTTTGAAACAGAGGGTCGCTGCTTTGGTTGCCTTGGCCCTCCCACGACTGGCTCGTGTTGCAGAATCGAATCGTGAAGTTCGTTCGGGAAAAATCGCTCAAGACCGCCTCCTGCCCTCGCAGCAAGGAGTTGCTGACATCAAAACGCACGTATGGCCCTGGAGCGTTTGACTTGCGATTGGCCCACACGGCATTGGCGAGTCCGATGACGGTGCTGTGGTCGATGGCCACCGATGCCGTGGGGCCCGTGCTCCACTTGGCGCCCACGCCCACCGTGCAGTTCACGATCAAAGAGCGGCGGATGTGCGTGGCGCCGTTGAAGACACTAACTCCTTTCGCGTCCTCGAGCCGGTTCGCCCAATCCCGGACGATGCATTGCTCGATCGAGACCACGGATCCGAGGGTGTCGATGCCATCGTCATCCCCTTGGGCGATGACACAGTGAGCAAAACGGACAACTTGGCCTGGGGATTGATCATGCACATAAAAGCCGTCCGCGTCATCCGGCCCCCTCATATCGAGGATCCACGAATTGGAGCAGAGAACCGAGGTGCCGGCGACCTCGGGCCCCATGCGGGCGCGGGCCATCAAACAGTCTTCAAACACCAACTCCGAATCCCTCGCCATCATCACCTTTCCGGGCAACCCGAATTCCTCTGACGTGCGGGCCGTTTCCGCGAGGTCGGTGAAGCTGCAGGAAATGAAGCTGAGTTTTGCGGAAGTGGCCCTGATGGCGGGCGCCGTGCCGGTATGGCCCTCGCCCCGGGCGCGGCCCGCTCGCGTGATCGAGGTGTGGGAGTAACGCGACCGCGGAGCGCTGGACAGTTGCTGGCTTTGATGCCGAATCTGCCCCCAGCGCAGGCCGGTTTCGGCGCAAGTGATCGTGACCGGTTCGGCCTCCGTGCCGAGGGATTGGAGCGAGCCTTCAACGATCAAACTCGCGCCCGCCGTTCCTGCGGGCGCTCCGTCCATGAGGAGCAGGCTGTTTGGCGCGATATTCAATTCATGGCCGGCTGGCACCGTCACATCGTTCTTGATCCGAACGACCCCGGACCAGGTCGTGGCGCTGCCAGTCAAGACTCCACCGACCGAAGCTTGCGGCGCCTGCGCGAGGCTGACGAGCTCGCGGGTGGCCCGCAGCGAGCCCACCGTCGCGCTCAGTTCGAAATCGACTCCTCCTGTGAAAACCACCAACGCACTGCCCAACCCGTTCATCAGAACGATGAGGTTGGTGGAAAGAACGATGCCAGGTTGGTCGGCTGCGAGCGTCGCTTCGGCGTTCCACAGGGTTCGCTCCCGAGCGCCATCGCTTTGGCGCGCCTCCACTCGGACCAACACGGGGATCCCTGGCAGATACCCCTTTTGCGCCGACAGCTTCAATGTCAATGTCCGTCCGGAATCGGGATCGACCTGGGAATGAGCTTGGCTGAATGGCTCCGCGGCGGTCAAAATCAGGAGGGCTAAGATGAGGGATGTTTGCGGGAATGTTTTCAGAATCAGGCTTCCCAGTTTGGCTTAGGATATTTGCTCGATTGACGCGCCAGGCCGTGTTGGAGAGCGGGACCGCAGTTTCAGTGAGTCATCGCGTAGAAAATGATGTTGATGCCGAGAGGGTAGGCGCGCTTTTCGGAGAATTGCCGGAAGTAATAATGATATTCCTGCTCACGTTCCCAGCCATCGCCGTTGTCGGTGTTGTGGCAAGCGATCACGATCATCCGGCCTTTGTCATCGAACAACGCTCGAATGTGAACCTCCCTGCATTCTTCCCCATCGTGCTCTTCCCAAGTGACCCCGTCGTGCTGGCTCATTTCTCCTGTTCTAAAGTTAGGAACCTGCAACCCTTGCTTCGTTAATCCCCGGAGATCGAACACACAACTGAAGATCGGGTGATCCATGGGCAGGTCCACAAACTCGCTGTTCGGAAGCACGCGCTTCATTTCGTTCTCGAAGTTCCGCCACTGCCGCGTCCCCCAAAAATCGTCGGCCATGAGGAATCCGCCGTTGAGCAGGTATTTTTTGAGGGTTTCCAATTCATGCGTTTCGAAACGCAAGGCTCCCGGCTCCACCATGTAAACCCATGGATACTCAAACAACTCCGGGTCGTTGATATGGAGCACTCGCCCGTCCGGATCCACGTTGATGGAGGTGAGCTGCTGGAGCCTGTAGGACAGATTCAAATCGCTGTCTGGGAAATCGGTGAAACAGTGGCTGAAGGCGCGGGAGCGATAGGGATTCCGTGTGTAACGAAGTCGGGTGAAAGTGAAGGCGTCCTTATTGAATCCAGGCCGGTTTGTCCAGGTGGGCATGTCCACGCTGTGCGTCGGGGCGTCCCGCGCGGTGCGAATCGCCGAGTCCTCCGATATTGCCCCCTCGCCGCCTCCCCAGTAACGGTAACGCTGGGCCAGCAACAGAGTCGCGCAACTCAGCAGAATGGGGAGGAGGAGCGCGTTTTGTCGCATAAGCCGCTGACAAGGACCTTGCCATCTCCCGTGCCAGGAAACAACGCGATGCTTTGAAAATCTTCGCGCGGCCGCGGGATCCGGCACCAGCCCATCGCTCGGCTTTTCGCCATTTGGATCAAGGAGGATCCTGGGAGAGAGGCGATGGATCACCATTCCCCGGTGCGAGTGAATCGGCGTCTGGTTTCTTTAGAAAACTCCGCCGACGCCAGATCCAGACGTTTGAGGATTTCCTCCGTCCCCAAGCCTTGACAGCCGCGAGCGGCCGAAATGAGAGTGTTGCACTCATTGGCATCCATGAACTTCGCCGCCTCGAGGAGAGCGGGAATATCCTGGTGCGGGATGGCCAGGAAGCCGTGTTTGTCGGCATGAATCAACTGCCCGTGCTCAATTTTTTGGCCGAAAACCTCAACGGCGCAGCCCCATTTCACGGGGCACACGTGGGCATGACCGACGCAAAGCCTCCGAGCCAGCGCCTTGAAACCCGCATTGGTCATTTCATCGAGATCCCGCACCGCGCCGTCTGTGATGGTGCCCACGCAGCCGAGGGTTCTGTGGATGTTGCTGTTGACTTCGCCCCAAAACGAGCCGACGACGCGCGGTTTGTCGAGGTCCTGGATGACGACAATCTTCGGGGATGGAAACGCCGAAACGTAGCGCCGGTACTCGCTCCACGCCTTGGGGCTGGCGTTGGGGTGGTGTGGATTGCTCGGCTCGATCACAACGGTCAACGCATAGCCGACCATGGGCCCCATCTGAGGCATGAAGTCCCTGGTTTCCTCCAGGTTGATGCCATCCCGCGTTCTGTCAGCACGGGTGATTTGCTCCCAGCCATTGTAGACCGTGGGAGTGTTCCATCGTTTGAGCTGGAGCAATTGACCTTCGGGCAGGGGCAAGGCGAGTTGAGACATGGTGATGGTGGTGTCCTCAGCGCTGGGGATGTGGATGGTTTGGAAAACTCATGCCTCCAGCGAGCACAAATGATAGTTTCTTTTTCCCTTCCGGAGGAGGAGATGCCGGTTGAAAAGGCAATCGGACGAGGTGAGCCGCTTTTGAGCGTCGGCTAGCCTCTGATTATTGACGTAGATGCCGCCCCCTTCCACATCCTTCCGCGCTTGACCTTTGGAAGGGCAGAGTTGGGTTTCCATGAGCAGGTCCAGAAGCGGCATTCCGGGAGCGTCGAATCGGGCGGCGTTCAGCCGTGTCGAAGGAACTTCCGACGCAATTTCATTGAACGTGGATTCGGTGATCCCCTCCAGGTTGCCGCCAAACAGGATCTCGCTGGCACGGATGGCTTCCTCCGTGGCGGCGCTGCCATGCAGCAAGGTGGTCACGGCTCTGGCAAGTTCCTTGTGCGCGGCACGGGCCTCCGGCTTTTGCATGTGCTGTTGCTCCAAAGAATCGATCGTCTCGCGATGCATAAAAGTGAAGTATTTCAGGTAGCGGATGACATCGCGGTCATCGGCTCGAACCCAGAATTGATAAAATCGATACACGCTCGTGCGCCGCGAATCCAGCCAGACAGCGCCGGCGACCGTCTTTCCGAACTTCGAGCCGTCTGCGTTAGTGATGAGCGGCAGGGTTAGGCCGAACGCGTTGCCGCCCTGCTTTTTACGGATGAGGTCCGTGCCCGCTGTGATGTTTCCCCACTGATCGCTTCCTCCGATCTGAAGCTCGCATCCGAAAGTTCGATGCAGGTGGAGGAAATCAAAGGCTTGGAGGAGCATGTAACTGAACTCCGTGTAGCTGATGCCGTTTTCGCGATCCTCCATCCGGGTTCGCACGCTTTCCTTCGCGACCATCATGTTCACCGTGAAGTGTTTCCCAACGTCACGGAGGAAATCCAGGAAACTGATTGGCGCGGTCCACGAGGCGTTATCCACCAACAACGCGGCGTTGCTTTCCGATTCGAAATCAAGCAGCGCGGCGAGTTGCGCTTTGAGCCCGGCAATGTTGTGAGCCAGGGCTTCGGCGGAAAGCAAATTGCGCTCGGCGCTCTTGCCGCTGGGATCTCCGATGGACCCCGTGGCCCCTCCCGCGACCGCGATCGGCTTGTGTCCGGCGATTTGAAATCGCCGAAGAGCGATTAGGGGCACCAGACTGCCCACGTGCAGGCTGTCTGCCGAGGGGTCGAAACCGCAATAGAGGGTTATAGGACCCAGGGTCAACCGCGTCCGCAGCGCTTCGCGATCCGTGCAATCGGATAACAAGCCCCGCCACTCCAATTCCTCAATGATGCTCATGCTCGAAAGCATGTAAGCGGTTGCCGGGCCAGGGCGACAAGGTAAATGTTGTCAAGCAACCTTCAATCCGCGTTTCACGGTTGAGGCTTATCACGCGCCAGGCTTTCGAAAGAGTTTCAGCCGCCTGAATCCGGAGTTGGTTTCGATGGCGCTCGTGGTGAGTCACTATTCCATTGATCGATGTGCCATCCTCGGGCTTCGGGAGTGCTCCCGCCTATAGGAGAATCCGAGACTTTTATTGCACGACCTTTCGGTCAAGGCGCCCGAGGGGTTTGGCGAAGGATCGAATACTCTTGATCAAAGGCTTCGCGCCTGGATTTTGCCTCAGGAACGATCTCATCGGCCGGGCGGTTGCGCGGGACGATCGCCATATGGAGAGCGCCCGACTGGATGAGTTCATGATAATTAGGCAGAGTTGCCGAAATGGCGATCCGTTTGGCTGGGTGAGAGCGAAGTTGGCTCACTTCCGGGCCAGACAACCCGGGGAATCCGATAAAAAGCACGAAAGCCGCCGCTTTCGGATGCCGTTTCAGCATGTCCATGAATTGCTCCGGCGGCATCGATCCCCCGGTGCGCATGCTCAAAAAAGGATCCATTTTGACCGTTTCAACCAGTTGGGCCACGACTTTTCCCGCCTCCTTCAACCCGCTCCTGAAGGAGGAAAGTTGAGCTTCCATCACGGGATCCGGTTCGTCGCCCGGATCGGGTATGACCAAAATGATCGAGCCGTGGTGGCCTAACAGTTTGGAAGTCTCATCGGCGGCAACGAATCCGAGCGCCTTGTAGGGATTGAGATCGATTTTGCGTCCGTCCGTGGGTTTCGTGAAATTCCACGCGGCGGCGGCGGCGATCAGCACCAGCAGGGCTAATTGCCCGAAAGTGCTTCGGTTCATGCGGCCGAGAGGTGCCAGGAGGTCCGGAATGGAATCCCGTGGGAAGGGTCGAAGGAGGTCATTCGCGATCCCACAGCCAACGGGGGTCATGCTTGCCATTGCCGCCGAACGCGAGGGTCCCTGTGGCTGATTTGGCGCTTTCGTCCTGACCCGGGTAAAACTGCAACCCGAGGCTGCTCACTTTTTGAGGCGCCCCATGCCCGTCCACGAAACCCATGTTGGCGCGTCCGCTGTGGCGGCCTACCGGGCGCTGGGGATCTGAGTCATAATACCCGACATTCGTCGGGGTGCGCCAGTAGAGGAAAGCTGAATTGGGCTTTTCAACCCATTGATCCGGGTTCTTGTCCTTGATGTTGCGGATCAAGCCCGAGTCCGCCATGGGCACCGAGTCCACGGGGCTTTTCACTGAGGACAGCTTCGGTCGAGAAACATCGCTCCAAGCCGTCAATTCCACGTGGTTCATCGCGACTCCGAAACCGTTTTTCACCGATGGGCAGGCGATGACGTTGGTCCCCTGCAGCGTCGGGCGCATCAAATCCACCCACCACGTCACCGAGTCTTGAATCAGAGCCGTGGGCGGCGGCTTGACGAAAAGGTAAAGCGTCACGATGTCGTCCTTGTTGTCATCCGCGTAAAACGCGTAACCCAAACCCATTTGCCTGACGTTGTTCAGGCACTTGGCGCCCCGAGCTTTTTCCTTCGCCCGCGACAGAGCCGGCAGGAGCATGCTGGCGAGCAGCGCGATGATGGCAATGACGACGAGCAGTTCGATCAAGGTGAATGCGGCCCGACGTGGGGCAACGCTCAGGGAGTGGTGGAGGCGCATAAGGCTTCGATCTGGGTTGGGGTGTGGCATCACCGCAGCGGCATCGAGAGAGTGAAGCTTGGCCTATGAAACTCTCTTGGTCGCATTCTGGCAAGTGCATTTGGGGTTTTGTCCGGCTTGATGTGGGCGGTCCATCCACGCGTTGTCGGTGGAGCGCGACTGTGCTGAAAGCCAGTCGCAGCAGTATCTCAGGCTCGCAGCCACGCCGAACCTGCTGCGGTTGGTGCTTCGCACACAGCCGCGCTCCGGGCTGCCAGCCAAATTCACCGACAACTTGTGGATGCACTGTGATGGCTGACCGGGCGAGGATTGCAGTTGACCTCGGGCACCATGGTTTGTACGCTCCTGAGTATGACTAATTGATCCGGCGAACTTCAAGCCGCGGTCCCTCGACCGTGGCTGAGGCGTTGGAGCGCTTGCTCGCAGGCCGCCCGCAGTTCCCCATGGAACGCGGGTTTTTGGTTTTTGTCAGCTGAGCGTGCTTGGAAACACTATGCGCCACACCGTTTCTGTCCTGGTGGAAAATAAATTTGGAGTGCTCACGAGGGTCGCCGGCCTATTCAGCGGTCGTGGGTACAACATTGACACCCTGAACGTCGCGCCGACGCAAGACGCGAACACGTCGCGGATGACCATCGTGACCCGTGGTGATGACGCCACGCTCGTTCAAATAGTCAGGCAGCTTCAAAAACTGGTGGATGTCCTGGATGTTCAGGATTTTCAGCGGGACGAATACATCGACCGGGAGCTCGTGTTGGTCAGGGTCGGCGTGGATTCTCAGACTCGGGCGGAGGTGATGCAGATCACCGATATTTTCCGCGCAAAGATTGTGGACGTCCAGCCTGCCAGCCTGACGGTTGAGGTCACCGGGAACGAGAGCAAAGTTGAGAAATTCCTCGATTTGATGAAGTGCTATGGGATACTCGATTTGACTCGCACCGGCAAGGTGGCGCTCGCGCGGAAATGACTCCAGAGAGGGACGCGCCCACGTTTTGCCTTTGCTTTTCGAGGGATTGGCTTTATTTCGATACACCTTAAACAAAACGTTCACTCATGCCTGCAAAAGTATATACGGACAAAGACGCGGATCTTGGCGCCCTGAAGGACAAAACCCTGGCTGTGCTAGGCTTCGGCTCTCAGGGCCATGCCCACGCGCTGAACCTCAAAGACAGCGGACTTCGCGTGATCATCGGGCTTTACGAGGGCAGCAAGTCGATCCCTGTGGCCCAGGAGTGCGGCTTTGGGGTGCTGACCACGGCAGAAGCGGTGAAACGAGCCGATGTGATTTTCGTCGCGATACCCGACACAAAACAAGCCAGCGCGTATGAAAAAGACATCGCCCCTAATTTATCCCCGGGCAAGGCTCTTCTTTTTTCGCATGGGTTTTCGATCCATTTCAAAACCGTGGTGCCTCCCTCGAACGTGGATGTGATCCTCGTCGCCCCGAAAGGACCGGGGCACATCGTCCGGCGGCAATATACCGAAGGAAAAGGTGTTCCGGCACTGATCGCGATTTATCAAAACGCGACCAGGAAAGCCAAGAAAGTCGCTCTCGCTTGGGCAAAGGGAATTGGGGGGACGCGGGCGGGCGTGATCGAAACCACCTTTAAGGAGGAGACCGAGACCGATTTGTTCGGTGAGCAGACCGTGTTATGCGGCGGCTTGTCCGCGCTGGTCACTGCGGGCTATGAGACCCTGGTCGAGGCCGGATACCAACCGGAAATGGCTTACTTCGAATGCCTTCACGAATTAAAATTGATCGTGGACTTAATGAACGAGTCCGGCGTGAGCGGCATGCGATTTTCGATTTCCGAAACCGCCAAGTGGGGAGACGTCAGCGTTGGACCCAAAATTATCGACGCTGGAGTGCGCAAGCGCATGAAAGCGGCGCTCAAGGATATCCAATCCGGAAAATTTGCCAAAGGGTGGGTTCGGGAGTATCAAACAGGGTATAAGAATTACAACGCCTTGCTGAAATCCGGTGAGAATCACTCGATCGAGAAGGTCGGCGCCCGGTTGCGCGGGATCATGCCCTGGATGAAAAAGCGCTCAGTCAAGGGCGTTCAGGCCGCTTATTAAGCGAAACCCCGCTGAATGCCTGCGTGGAGGCGGGACTGAATAGGTTGTCAGCACAGCCGGTTGGGCTCGCAACCTCTCCAGACGGGTGGTGTTAAATGGTAAGCATGAGGATATTCGAAAGATGGTGTCGGAGGGCGGTGCCTCGGAGCCGGGTCGCTTGGCGCGGCTTTTTGGCAATCTCCCTGAGCGCGATTTTCCCAACTCCCGCCTGGCCAGATACTCAGCCGCCCGCGGCGGGTTTGACGCGCGACGCCTTGCAGTCCATCGTGGACCGCAACCCTTTCGCGTTGAAGCCAGTGCCGCCGCCTCAGGTGATCGAAACGCCGAAGCCGGAGACCAAGCTCAACATTCATCTCACCGGGATTGTGCGCAGTCGAAAGGGCAAAACCGTTCACTTGGTGGTTCTCCCTGAAGCCAAGGGTGCAAATCCCCCAGCTGGCGCGTCTCCCACCTATCTTTCGATCGAGGAAGGCGGCCGGGAGAACGGCATTGAAGTGCTCGAAATCAACAATAAATCGGACGAAGTCAAAATCCTCAATGCTGGAATTGAGACCCTTCTCACATTCAAGACCCACGGAATGAAATCGACGGCTCCTCCGCCCGCGGCTGCGAATAAACCGGGCGTGTTGCCCCCGGGTGTCATGCCGCAGCCCGGACAAAATTTGAACAATCGAGGCGTGACAGGACCGACAATCATTTCCCGAGGAGGGGTGACGACAACTTCGACCCTTCCCAACCCTTCCATCACCACTGGCGGGTTGGATCGTTTTGGCGCGCAGAACCAAGCCAATAATTCGGTTGTGGGTGCGGGTGCTTCGCGTGGAATTCCATCTCGAACCTTGCGAACGCAGCCTAATGCCCAAGCGGATGACGCCGGCGTCCCTGGCCATGAGAAGGCCGTCGTGCAGGTGATACAAATGGAAGCTCAAAAAATCGCTAATCCTAACCTTGAGTTTCCGCCTACCCCTGGCGCGCCTTAAATGGTTCTGTCATTTTCCTGAAGGTTTTCGCGGTCTGTCTTGTTTCTCTTTTTAGATCGATGGCAGGGCGGGAACGTCTTGGCTTGCTTCCTGCTCTCCAGTTTTTCGGATCAGACGCGATTATTGGGCAGGTGAATCACACGCTCGCTTCGGGGATCTCCTATTGACTCCCTGTCTCCTGTGGATAGAGTTGCATGATAGGTATTTTTGAATTTCGCCCATTTTTAGAAATGAGAATCGTTTCATTGATGTTAATAGCCAGCTTGCTGATCTCGACCAGCGGGATGGGGCAAGAAAAGCCTCCGGCCCCTAGGTCGCAATCGGATTACCGCTTGGCGCCCGAGGACAGTATTGTGATCAGTGTCGTGGGAGAACCCTCGTTGAACGAGGGACAGCAAGGCATATTCCGCAAAGTGACGTCGGGCGGCACCATTACATACCCTTATTTGGGACCCATCAAAGTGGTGAACAAGACTCCAGCAGAAGTCGAGGATCTGATTCGCACCCTGCTCGATAAGGACTATATCATCAATCCCCAAGTGATTGTTTCGATGAAAGAATACCGGTCGCGGCGAGTGAGCGTGTCTGGAGCTGTGGCGAAGCCCGGGGTCTACGAGCTCTCTGTGGAGCAAAAGACGGATATCCCGCAAATCATAGCCCTCGCGGGTGGGCTCACCAAGAGCGCCAGCAAGAGCAAGATCGAGGTCACTCGAAACGGCAAGATTCAAAACTTTCGATACGATGACTTGAAAAACATGAAGGATGACGACAAGAAGTTTTGGCTGGAAGCCAATGATTTGATCGAGATCGGCGAGTCCATTTTTTAAGTCAACTCCCATGCAATCCGAAAGTCTTGGAGCAGCCAACCAGCCCCCCGAGGAAACCGTTAATCTCCGGCACTATTGGCACGTGGTGCTGGAGCGTCGCTGGCTCGTGATCACCGCCTTTTTCTCGGTGTTCGCGCTCTGTCTTATTTATCTATTCAAAGCGACGCCGGTATATCAGGCCACCGCCCGAATTCAGATCGATCGTGAATTCGAGAACATGCTGAACGCGCGAGACGGCGGGTTTGCCAGCAGCACGCGCGAAGTCGATTACATGGTGACTCAGCAGAAGAATTTGCAAAGCCGGACCTTGATGCAGGCCGTGGTCGCAAAGTTGAAGCTGGACAAGGAAGGCCGCTTTGCAAAGAGCGCCGATCCAGCTCTCGCATTGACCAGAAGCATCACGATCGCGCCGATTCGGTTGAGCCGGTTGGTCGAGATCAAAGCTGAGGATCCGGATCCCAAACTGGCGATGGATGTGGCCAATACCGTGGCTGACATTTTCATGATGAACAATTTGGATCGGAAAAGAAAAGTTTCACTGGATTTTCTGACTTGGCTGCAGAACGAGGAAGCGACCTTGATGAACAAAGTGAAGCAGGCTGACTCCGAGCTTCAGAAATATCGCGAAGACAACAAGTTGGTTTCCTTGAGTTCTGATGAAAACATCGTGCTGCAGCAGTTGCGCCAAGCGAAGCAGGATTTAGATCGGGCCGAAGGCGAGGCGACCGTCCTCAATAATATCGCGCTGGAAGTTCGAAAGCTGCGCGCCTCGGGTCAATCGCTCGATTCCATTCCGAAGATCGCCTCGGATCCCAACATTTCCGCTTACAGGAAGGAGTTGAGCCTGCTGGAGGTGAGCTTGGCGGGATTAAAGAAACAGTATCGAGACAAATGGCCTGCCGTGATTCAGACCAAGGAAAGGCTGGATCAATTAAAGAAAAGCATCCAGGACGAATCAGAAACCGTGTACGCATCCATTTTGAACGAAGCCGTGTTGGCCAATGCCAAGGTCAAAAGCTTTGCCGAGGTGCTGGCGGCCAGCGAGAAGGCGGCCTTTGTGCTCGGCAAGAAAAAAGTTGATTTCAATGTCTTGGAGCGCAACGCCGAGCAGACCAAACTGACCTACACGGAGGTTTTGAAACGCAAGCAGGAAGTGGAATTGTCTTCGCGAGACGCGAAACAAAACATCAGTATGGTGGATCCCGCGATCCGTCCAAGAAACCCAGTCAAACCCCGCGTTTCCTTAACTTTGTTGCTCGGAGTATTTGGAGGCATGTGCGTGGGCTTGGGTCTGGCATTTTTCGTGAATTTCCTGGATGACTCCATCAAAAGCCAGGACGACATCGAGGCATATCTCAAGCTGCCGTTTCTGGGCTATGTGCAAAACATCAAAGCCAACAGCATCGTGGAGCGTGACCTGCAGACGCATTTGCAGCCGCGATCTAATTCCTCGGAAGGGTTTCGCACTGTGCGAGCGGCCATCGCTCTGAGTCACAATGCCGACAAGCTTCGAGTATTGACTGTTACGAGCACCATCCCTTTAGAGGGCAAGTCGCTGGTTGCGACAAATCTGGCGATTGTGACGGCTCAAACTGGGTTTAAGACCTTGCTCGTGGATTGCGATCTTCGCCGTCCTTTCGTTCACAAGGCTTTCCAACTGCAAAGCCCCATCGGTCTTGCGTCCTACCTTTCCGGGAAAACCAGCCGCCTGGATGATATCGTGCATCACAGCGAGGTTCCGAATCTAGACGTGATTTGCTGTGGCGCAGCTCCTTCTAACCCATCGGAACTCGTTTCCTCGCCCCGCATGGTGCAGTTCTTGAAGGAAGTGGCCGCGCGCTATGACCGCGTCTATCTCGATTGTCCCCCTGTCTCAGCCGTCAGCGATCCACTGGTCGTCGCCGCCGCATCGCACGGGGTCGTGTTCGTGACAAAGTTCAATAAGATCCGAAGAGAGCACGCGAGAAAGTCCATTCGCCGGATCCAGGATGCCGGCGTTAACATCGCCGGGATTGTCCTCAACGACATCGACTTCGAAGGGCGCGACTCCTATTACTACTCCTATTATTACTACCAGAATCGCTACTACGCGTCCCACTATTCGAATCAAACCGGGGAAAAGCCGGGTGAGAAGGAAGTTGTCGGAAAGTCCTAGCTGGAGATCCTCCGTTGAGCGCGCCTTGAGAGTATAGCCGCAAGCTTGCGCGCGGTTTTCTTGGGCCATTGCGTTTCGGGGGTCATGATGGCCGAATCGAGGGACGTATGGCACGAGCAGGAGGGTGTGACGGGTATCTCCGCGATGGCGTCAGCGATTACTTTCTTCGCTGTTTCCGTGTTTCTTACGAGGTTCTGAACCACCAATTCCACGCTCACGGATTCCTCGCCAGCTTTCCAGCTGTCATAATCGGTGACCATCGCCATCGTGGCAAAGGCGATCTCGGCTTCCCGGGCGCATCGCGCCTCGCCCAAATTTGTCATGCCCACGACATCGTAGCCGAGTTCGTGATGCGTGACCGATTCCGCTCGCGTGCTGAACGCCGGTCCTTCCATGTTCAAGTAAGTGCCACCGGAATGAACGCGGATTCCTTTCCGTCTTGCGACGCGAGAAAGAATCGCTCGCAGTTCCCCGCAAGTAGGATCAGCAAAGGCAATGTGGGCCACAATTCCTTGACCGAAAAAAGTGTGTTCGTGCGACTTTTTTGTGTGGTCCACGAACTGGTCGACCAGCACGATGTCGCGCGGTCGGTGGCGGGCCTGGAGCGAACCGACAGCGCTGACGCTGATGATCCAAGAGACATTCCTCTTCTTGAGCGCGTAGATGTTGGCTCTATGATTCAGCTCGGACGGAAGGATTCGATGCCCTCGCCCGTGTCGAGGCAGGAAAACGACTTCCCTATTTCCTAATGCTCCATGGAGCAATTGATCGGATGGCTTTCCGAATGGAGTTCTGACGGTGACCCATTCCTGATGAGTGAGACCTTCAAGATTGTAGAGGCCGCTTCCTCCTATGATGCCTATTCGATGCACGGAATGTTTCTACCAAGTTTCCAGGGCCGATGCTTGCGCAAAGTGAGAGTTTTCCTGGTCGATGCGGAGTTGGCCGCCGATCTCGTTTGCCAGGCAACCCGGTGGAGAGGTGTATCCCCTCCATTTGTGGCTGCTCAAGACTCTTGCAACTCTTTACTGAGTTCAACTGCGAAAAGAATCAAGCGGCTGGAGGGAGAGATGGCAAAATTCAACCAAGTCAGGCCCTTTTTTTTCTTGAGTCGAGGGCTGGATTCGGCGATCCTTTCGTCTTAAGAGTGGTCGCTGGCGAGGTCATGAATCCACCGTGCGGCCTCCTTGTTCTTTGGCACTGGATTTGGGCCATCACGAAAGAATTTAACCCTGCCATGTTCGTGTACCGAAACAAAGTCCTTGGACCGTAAACATCCCATACCGGAGCCCTTGCTTCAATCAACTGCCGACAGGCCTTGACTGGAAGTCGAAAGTTGACGAGTGGGTTCCACCTGTTTCAATCAAGTTCACAGGAACTGTTCCCCACGGCATTACGGTGGGGTTTCTTTTTTTGAAGCTCGCATTGGATTGATCGCATGTTGAAATCGGATCTTTTTGCCCCCGCTCCGGCACAGGCGTCCGCCAGAAATCCGGAGCCGGATCCGACGCGCGGCAAAGGCGCTCCTCTTGCCGAGCGGATGCGGCCTCGTTGCCTCGAGGAGTTCGCGGGCCAGACGCACATGCTGGGCCCGGGTCACTTGCTGCGTCGAGCAATCGAGGCTGACCGGATCCAATCGCTCATTTTTTACGGACCTCCGGGAACTGGGAAGACTTCACTCGCTGGGGTGATAGCCGCCGGCACGAGCGCGCGATTCGAACGTCTCAGCGGGGTAGAATCCAACGTTGGTGATTTGCGCCGCGTATTGGCCGCAGCCTCGAATAGGCTGGCAAACACCGGGAAGCCAACGATCCTGTTTATCGATGAAATCCATCGCTTCAACAAGGCTCAGCAGGATGTTTTGCTTCCGGACGTCGAAGCGGGAACGGTGCGGTTGATTGGAGCCACCACGCATAATCCATTCTTCTTCGTGAATTCCCCTTTGGTTTCACGCTCCCAGATTTTCGAGCTCCGCCCGCTGACAGAGGAGGAAATTGCCAATCTCTTGCGCCGGGCCATGGGCGATTCCGAGCGCGGGCTTGGGTTTATGTCTCTGCAAGTGGAGGATGCAGCCATCCGTCACCTTGCCCGTGTCTGCGAGGGGGATGGGCGCAAGGCGCTGAACTCGTTGGAGATTGCCTCGTTGACGACGGAACCTGGTGCTGATGGTGTGGTGCGGATCACGCTAGCTGTCGCCGAGCAGTGCATACAGAAAAAGGCTGTCGTTTATGACGGCGATGGAGATGCGCATTATGACACAATATCCGCCTTCATTAAGTCCATGCGGGGGAGCGACCCAGATGCCTCCCTTTACTGGCTGGCAAAAATGATTCACGCGGGGGAGGATCCGCGGTTCATCACGCGGAGGATTCTAATCTGCGCCGCCGAAGATGTTGGGTTGGCGGATCCAATGGCGCTGGTGCTCGCGCTCGCGGCGCATCAAACGGCGGAATATGTTGGATGGCCAGAGGCTCGAATCCCCATCGCCGAAGCGGCCATCTACATCGCGACCGCGCACAAAAGCAACAGTGCCTACAAGGCCATCGACGCCGCGTTGGAGGATGTCCGGCGGGGGCGCACACTCCCGGTTCCTGACCATTTGCGAGATGCGAGTTATCTGGGGGCCAAGCGCCTTGGTCATGGGGCGGGATATCAGTACCCGCACGATTTTCCGGGGCACCACGCGTCCCAGGACTACATGGGGGCGTCAAAGAAATATTACGAAGCCGCGGCCCAGGGCGCCGAGATCAAGATCAAAGAGCGGTTAGCGAAGTGGCGTGAAGCCTCCGATGGCCCCAGAAAATGACGGGATTGGCTCTCGGAAGGCCCTGCTTCGGCAGCGGCTGAAGGGCGCCTTAAGTTCCCTGGATTCGGACAGCAGACGTGCCCTGTCCGCCCGGGTGAGATGCCGTCTGAACGAGTTGCACATGGTCCGGGACTCGAGATTCGTCCTGGGCTACTCGCCACTGGCAGACGAGCCGGACATTTGGCCGTGGATCCAGGGCCGTGTGGCGGCCCGATTGAGGACGGCTTTGCTTAGATTTGAAAAAGACGCGGGAGAATACCTGCCGGTGGAGATTCATGGGGAAGATCGGGAGCTGAGGGAAGGCCGATTCGGTGTGAGGGAACCCGAGTCGTGGTGTTCTGTGGTTCCGTGGAACCAACTGGACTTGGTTCTGGTTCCTGGGTTAGGGTTTGATATGTCCGGGGTCCGCCTGGGCAGGGGGCGTGGATTTTATGACCGTGTGCTGGCCCGTGTCTCGGCCACGACCTGCGGGGTTGCGTTTGAAGAGCAGCTTTGCCCGGAAATTCCCCTCGAGGCGCATGACGTCATGATGGATTTTTTGGTCACTCCTGAGCGATTGATGTCTTTTGCGCCCCCCCATCGTGGCGCCGCAGCCCGCTCATGAAAGGGATATGAGGTTGCATGGCTGGCTTGTTCATCCCTTGAAACTCCAGTTTGATGTTGTTCGCTGAACTAGTCATCGCGATGAATTTAGTGGGCGCCTGGTTGCTGGGTTGCCTTACCGGATTTCTGTTCTTCCGATGGCGCGCCTCCGCCGAAAGGCGTGCCTCGGGTGTGGAAGAGCGGTCTGTGTTGGAGGAGGCTCGGCGCGAGGTTGACTCAATATTGCGAGAAGCCCGAATCGTCGCGGGGGAGCAGTCGATGAAGCTTCGGGATCAAGCGGAGGAATCCAGCCGCGCGAGGCGGGCGGAGTTGGATTCCGTCGAGGAGCGGGTGTCGCAGCGCGAAGCGCTGATCAATCAGCAGATTGAAGGCTTGGTCCGGCAGGAGCAATCGCTGGCACGCCATCAAGCCGAGTTGGAACGGCAGTCTGAAGCCCTAGCCAACGAGCGGAAGACCGTCCTGGACCTGGCCACAGAACGCCGGTTGCAGTTGGAGCGCAGTTCTGGCATGACGCATGAAGAAGCCAAGGCCGCGTTCCTGAAGGAAGTTGAGGAGGAGACTCTGGAGGATGCCAATAAACTGGTTTGCCGCGTGGTCCGAGATGCGAAAGCCCGCGCCGAGGATCAAGCGCGACGCATCGTTGGAATTGCGATTCAACGCTATGCCAGCGAGCATACGTTCGAGACCACCACGACCACCGTGGCGTTGCAGGGAGAGGATAACAAGGGACGAATCATTGGCCGCGAAGGCAGAAACATTCGAGCATTCGAAGCTGCCACCGGAGTCACGGTCCTGATTGATGACACTCCCAACGCGGTGGTCCTCTCAGCTTTTGATCCGGTCAGGCGCGAGATCGCTCGAGAGTCCATGCACCGCCTTATTCTGGACGGGCGCATCCATCCCGCGCGCATCGAGGAAGTCGTTGCGAAAGTGAAGGAAGAGATGGATGAAACAATCATGCGCGCGGGAGAAAGCGCCGTGTTCAAGCTGGGCCTTGCTCCGATGAATCCCGCGATCGTCCAATTGTTGGGACGCCTCCGTTTCAGGCATAGCTTTTCTCAAAATATTCTGGATCACTCCATCGAGGTGGCCCATTTGACGGGTTTGATAGCCGCGGAACTCGGAGTGGAAGTCGCTCCAGCGAAAAAGGCGGGACTTCTTCACGATATTGGCAAGGCATTAACTCACGAAGTCGAGGGTTCCCACGCGGTGGTTGGAGCGGAATTCCTGAAACGGCATGGCGTTCCAGACGACGTGGTGAACGGAGTGGCGGCGCACCACGACGAGGTGCCGCACACGACGATCCTGGGTATTCTAGTGAGTGCGGCGGATGCCATCAGCGCCTCGAGACCTGGAGCGCGTTCTGAAAGCATGACGACTTATCTGAAACGCCTGGAAAATCTCGAGCGGATCGGCGCCGATTTTCATGGAGTGCAGCAGTGTTTCGCGGTTCAAGCCGGGCGGGAGTTGCGCATATTTCTCAAACCATCCGAAGTGACAGATCAGCAAGCGGTGGCCTTGGCGCGTGGCGTTGCTCGCAGGATCGAGGACGAACTCCAGTACCCCGGTCAAATTCGGGTGACCGTCGTGCGGGAGACTCGTTTTGTCGAATTCGCGAAATAACCCTTAAACGGCGGTTGATCCTCGTGTAGATTTGCAGAAGCCTGGAAGAGAAAGGCTTGACGAAGCGGGATGCATATCCCTTGTCGATCTGGTGGGTGATTCGGAAAAAATTTATCGCCAGGATTTTGCGAACGTTCACCTTGGGCCACTGCCGTTTTGAGGATAACAGGGCTCCCGCGGGGCAGATTTTTTGAGCAGAGACCAAGCCTGGAGTCCGTGACTAAAAAGGCCAGAGCACATCGTGGCTTCGGCAGAGGACTCCTCTGGCAATCGCCCGGCTAACCACTTTCTTGCTCTCCACCACCGCCTTCGTGAGCGTCATCCCCCGTGCCAGATGGGCGGCGATGGCCGCGGAAAGAACGCATCCAGTTCCATGTGTGGAGACGTTCGAGACGAAAGGCGCCTCGAGCCAGGTCTCCGTTCTCCCATCGAAAAAGAAATCCAACGCCCCTTGTTCCGCGCGAGTTGACTCGCCGCCGCACTTGGCTCGGGCCGCCGCCAAGTGGCCGCCTTTCATGAGGATCGCGCAGCCGAACATTGAGTGCAGCTCCATTCCGGCATGCCTGAGGTGGTCGCGAGTATGGATTCTGAAGCCAAGGAGCCACTCCGCTTCGTCGGTGTTGGGAGTGATCACCGTCGCCATCGGCAAGAGCCGTTTGCGGAGAACCTTGAATGCGGACGTCTCCATCAGGGGAGCTCCACTGGTGGCGACCAACACCGGGTCCACGACCAGAGGGATACCCCGATGGGCCTGCAGGCATTCAACGACCGCGTTGATGATGGATGCTGAAAACAACATGCCAGTCTTCACCGCGGATGGTTTGAGCTGAGCGAATACAGCCTCCAATTGAAGCGTCACCATCGACGATTTAATTGCTTGGATCCCCATCACGCCCGCAGGATTTTGGGCCGTGATGCACGTGATGGCGGTTGTGCCGTGTGTCCCTAGAGCGGCGAATGTCTTGAGATCGGCCTGGACACCCGCGCCCCCTCCGCTGTCGGAGCCAGCGATCGAAAGCACGCTTGGAACTGTCTTTTGGAGAACGCTTCGCCTCATCAGTTGCCAGCGATGATAAACTCGAGCAAATCCGCCATTTCCTGGGTGTTCAAGCCTTCCTCGAGTCCTTCCGGCATGAGCGACTGTCCCAGCGATCGCAAGGCGCGAATCTGCCCGCGCGGAAGCGCAATCTCCTTCCCATCGGCGCCCCTCACGATCAAACTGCTTTCTCCTTCGCTGGCGATCACCCCCGTGATGATTTCCTCATTCTTAGATTGAATCTCGTATGCGACATACTGCGGCGCCACGGCCAGGTTGGGATCGACCAGATGCCTCAAGACTGACTCTTTTCCATTCGCACGAACACTCGCCAAGTCGGGTCCAGTGGTGCCGCCTTCCCCTCCCGATCGATGGCACGAGGAACATCGGTGAAGAAAAATCGCCTTCCCACGAGCCGGATCGCCAGCGGCTAGGAGAGCCCCCTTGAACTTTTCAAAGACAGGCCCTCGGGCTCCCGAAGGGTTCAGCCCCCCCCCTGCTTGTGACAGCGCCTCTCGCACGCGGGAATCGGAGGATTTGGATAACCGCTCCCATTGCGCCGCGCTGAAATCTTTTGGATCCAGCTGCTTCGATGAAAGCCCGTGAACCACTTGCAGCATCAGGTCCGTCCGCCTCATCGAGAGCTCTAGCACGCTTGAGCGCTGTCGTGGCGTGAGCTGGCTCCAACGTTCCAGCAAAGGTTTGAGTGACGTGGGCCCCCGCATCTGAGCCAAGGCCGAAAGAGCCGCGGCCTGCGTCCCTTCCGGGGATCCGGGGCCGATGAATGCCAGGAGCGGTTCCCGGAAATCCTGCGGATGCCCCTTGCCCGCGAGGCGGATCGCCGCCAAACGGATTGGTTCGGCGGTGTTTGGATCACTCAGCACAGCGCGAACCCGATTCATCACCGAAGTGAAGATCGACGTCAAACTCGAGGGCTCGGCGCCAGCGCCCTCCGCCCCGCTCCAGAGGGCTTCAGCAAGCGCCAACACATCGTTTTGAGATCTCAAAGCCAGTATCTGGCTCACCGCGGACTCGATCTCGTTGGCGCGATTCCGCGCCCCGACCGTGTTCGCCAATTGCCTCAGGAATTCTTGTCCGCCCGACTTCGACGTCAATTGCGTCTCTGCGACGGTTTTTTGGAAGAGTTGAGGGGCGCCTTCGTGGAGCGATGTCAAGATAGCCAATCGAACCCAAGGATCCTCCGAGTCGCGAAGCGCGATGGCGGCCAACAGGTCGGGTTTATCCGGCATAGGCAGTTGGCCATACGTGAATGCCGCTTGATAGCGAACCGCAGGCTCTGGATCCGTGGCCAGGTGCGCCAATCTTGAAAAAACCGTTTCCCCACCTTTCAATTTGGCATTCCAAGAAGGCAGGTTCTCGCTCAACTTCGCGGCGTGGCGGCGCACCGCCGAGTCGGGATCCGCGAGCGCATCGAATACATGCTTTTCTTTGAGCGATCCCAGTGAAGACAGCACGTAAAGGCAATGGAGGCGGCCCAAAGGTTGCGCTTTTTTTTCTAGCAGCCGCTCCACGTCCCGGATCACGGACTTGTCCTGTCTTTCGGTGAGCAACCGCGCCGCGGTGTCGCGATGCCAGCCATTGGAATGTTCCAAGAAATCCACCCATTGCTTTGTCGACATCGCCCCAAGCCGCGACCTGTTGGGCTGCTTGAAACCTTCAGGAATTATTCTATAGATACGGCCTCGGTCGTTTCCGCTGTTGAGATCGAGATGCTTCTTTAAGGACAGAGGAATGGACCACGGATGTTCGATCGTTTCACGATACATATCCGCAACAAACAGGGTGCCGTCCGGGGCATTCGCGAATTGTACTGGTCGGAACCAGTTATCGGTGGACGCCACGAACTCCATGCGCTCCTCCCCTGGAGGACGCTGGGCGAGACGCGCCAGCCGGTTGTTGAGAAGCTGCTTTCGATGAATGAGATTGCTGCCGCAATCCCCAATGAACGCGTCGCCGCGCATGGATTCGGGCCAGGCGTCGCCTCGATAGATGGTGACGCCGGTGGCGCCCGTGAAATAACCCGAGGGCCTGCCGCCGCCTTCGACCGGGCCCGGCACCAATCCCGCGACGCGCCACCGGGTGCGAAGGACTCGCCAGGGTTCATCCGGGCTGATTCTATAAACCTCAGCGGCTGGGCCGTCAGCCGCGATACTCACCCGCGGCCCTCGCGGCGCGAACTGCGGATTGCGTCCTCCATATCGATCTTCATACATCACCTGCTGGATGTGATCGCTGTTGCTGCTCACGAACTTATTGCCCACATCATCGAAGCTGAGACCATGCTGCGCCCCCCCGCTTTCTGCGCGAATCTCGAAGGTTCGGGGATCGAATGAGAAATCGCGCCCGCGAATGTCGAGATTCGGCGCGCCGGATCGCTTCACCGATCGGATGCTGCCGCCGCTGCCACCAGTCGCGCCGTGGATTCGGTTGTCGAGACCCCATTGGAAAGTGTTCAGCATTGCCTGCACATTCAATTGATTCGTCGCGAAAGGCGCGTAATCGCTCGCAAAGCCAGTGAAGATCAACTCCTTGGTGTCGGCAATCCCGTCCCCGTCCTGGTCCTTGCAAAAGAGAATGTCGGGCGTCGCCCCCACAAACACACCGCCGGCATAGCAAATCACGGCGGTGGGCCAAGCGAGATTGTCCACAAAAACCGTGCTTTGGTCGTAACGTCCATCCCCATCCAAATCAACGAGGCGCCGGACTCGCCCCAACCTCTCGGGGCGGCGCTCCGAGTAGTCTCTCATCTCCACCACGTAAAGAAAACCTTGCTCGTCAAAAGACATCGCGATGGGATCCACAACCAGCGGCTCCGATGCGGCCAGATCCAATCGAAACCCGGGCCTCACTTCGAACGTGGCCAAGGCTTTCGCCGGTTCGATGGGTGGCACTCGCGGCAAATCCTTGGGCTCCACGACCGGGTCCGCGCCATGGGCCAGGCCGAGCAGCATTAAACCGAACAATGTCCCCAACTGGCCTAGCTTTCCGGATTTGGTTGTTACCATCCACTGCATTAATGGATCATTCATCGTCATTGGCTTCATCAATCAATGTCATCCCGCGACACTGCGGAACCCCCTTGCTGGATCCCGGCCGGCTCAAGAATGTCCCATGCGCCTCGCGCCACCGTGTGCGCCAGTTCCTTGCGGGATCCAAGGGCCGCTTTCGCTTCCTCAAAATCGTGGGGCAGGGGAGCTCGACATTCCAATTCTTTGTTCAGCCTTGGGTGGCGGAACTTCAGTTTGCTCGCGTGCAGCATCTGGCGTGGCGCTTGGTAACCTGTGAGCTCGAAGAGCCGTGCATTATGCTGTTTCGCGTAGACGACATCCCCCACCAGAGGCGTCCCGATGTACAGAAAGTGCACTCGGATTTGGTGGGTTCTGCCGGTATGCAGCCGCACTTCCGTGAGGGTTGCGGCGCCGAATCGCTCAAGCACTCTAAACTCGGTCCAAGCATCCCTCCCACGGTCTGCCACGGCCATTCGTTTCCGTTGAGTTGCATGCCTCCCGATTGGGGCGCGGATGTGGCCCGAGTCCGACATCGCCCCTCCGCAGAGTAACGCGTGATACACTTTCTCCAGGGAACGCTCCGCGAATTGATTCGAAAGGGCGAGATGAGTGGCGTCGTTCTTCGCGGCCACCAAACAACCGCTTGTGTCTTTGTCGAGCCGATGCACGATGCCCGGACGGGCCACGCCTCCGATGCCGCTCAGCTTGCCCGCGCAATGATGGAGGAGCGCGTTGACCAACGTGTGCTCGTCGTGTCCGGCTCCAGGGTGGACTACAAGTCCCGGAGGCTTGTTGATCACGAGCAGGTCGTCGTCCTCAAACAGGATCGAAAGAGGGATAGGCTCGGGAAAGGCGTGGGACGGTTTGGGCTCCGGCCAATGCACGGAAATCTGGTCCCCCGCCGCCGGATGGTGCGTGGGTTTCACTGGTCTTTGGTTGACCGTGATGTGGCCGAGCTCAATCAATCGCTGGATCGTCCCCCTGGACACGGCGGGGAATTGAGAGCGCAGGTAGGTGTCGAGCCGCACCTGTGGCATCGATGATTCGACATGAATAGTTGTTGATCTTGAGGAACTCACTTCACGAAGAGCGGCCTAGTTGGAGATTCGCGGGAATATCGACAGGGAAGGCATCGCTGCCAGTTTATCGGCATAACGAGCATGGTTTCGAGTGTTCATCTCGCGACCGGGCTCGGCAATCGGTTGCGGAGAACCAAAAAGAGAAGTGCGCCGACTGAAAAAATGCCAATGCTGATCAAGTGGGCAGGGGTTAGCAGTCCGTTCGCGTAACGGATCGGGTAATCACCGCGGAAGGCTTCGACGAAACTCCTGAGCAACGCATAGGAACACAAGTAGACGGCAAACACTTGTCCATGGAATTTTCGAAACTGAAACAATCTCGATAATGCCAAACTCAGGAGCAAGTTCAACCCCGCTTCGTAGATCTGCGTGGGATGGACGCCGGCGCCTTTTGTTTCATGGTCCACTGGAAAGTGGACCGCCCAGGGAAGCTCGCAGGCCATGCCGTAGCAGCAGCCGTGCATGAGGCACCCGATTCTCCCGATCCCATGACCGAGAGCGACGCTTGGCGCCATTAAGTCAGCCATTTGCCAGGCATCCAGCCCATTCCGGCGAACGTAGATGTAGCTCGTGGCGAAGGCTCCGATCAACCCTCCGTAAAAGACAAGGCCTCCGCGATGGATCATCAAGGTTTCCAGCAACGGGCGGGCCGCAAAATCCTCCTTCCAATAGGACACGACGTACCAAATTCTGGCCCCTAGCAACGCGCCAATGACCAGCCATGTGCCCATGTTCCAAATGACTTCAGGCGCCATTCCGACGCTCCGCGCCCGCCGCGCCGCGGTGAGCAGCCCCGCATAGAACCCCAGCGCGGCCAACACCCCGTACCAGTGCACGGTCAAAGGGCCGAAATGGAAGGCTAATGGTTGCAAAATTAAGATCCGTGGAAAGAGCGCAGTGGGAGCCCCGAGGCCCTTGATACGTCTAACACGGTTAGCTGACAGTATCCTTGGTCTCGTCTTGAAGCCAAGACGCAAACGGAGGCATTCAAATCAACCTTAAAACAGCAGTTGAACATCGAGCAGATTTGCAAAAGCCTCGATGAGAAAGGCTTGACGAAGAGGGAGGCATATCCCTTGTGGATCTGGCGAGTGATTCGGAGAAACTTTTTCGCCAGGATCTTCCGGAGATTCGCCTTGGGCAACCGCCGTTTTAAGGATCAACGACTTTCACTGGAGTTTTCCGAAGGCTTCGAAAGTGGCCCCCGAAAGACAACTGTTCCATCTCGCAGCCGCAGCGCGTGGGTAAACCAAACGGGAACGTCGTCTTCATGATGCGTCACCAAGACAATCGAGGCGCCCCGCCGAGCCAACCGGCCCAGGGCGAGCAGCCAGGATTGGCGGGATGGCGCGTCTAATCCGTCAAAGGGTTCGTCCAGCACGACTAAGTGAGGGCCATGGACGGCCGCTCTCGCGAGCAACACTTGCCGGCGTTGGCCATAGGAAAGTCGGTTGAACGGGTTTTTGGCGATTGATCGCAAATGGAATTCCTCCAGCGCCTGTTGCACGAGCGTCCACTGGGCTGGGGCCAGCTTCTCAATGACACCGATCGTTCCGCTAATCCCGGAAGCCACTACTTCTCGAGCCGTGAGTTCCCCTTCATAAGCGGACTGGAAGTCAGCCGCGACGTATCCGATTCGTGCTCGCACCTCCCAAAGAGTGGAGAGCTTCTCCGCCTCGAACCGGCTCGCCCGGCCTCCCCAAGCCGGGTGCAGATCTCCTACCAACGTTTTGATCAAGGTGCTTTTTCCGGAGCCATTCGCGCCCACCACGGCCCAATGCTCGCCCCGATATATCGTCCAGTCCAGGTTCCGGATGATGGGTTTTCGATGGAGATAGACGGTCACTCCCTCTAACGCGACCAAGGCCTCTGGCTGAATGACATTGGGCGTTCGGCCCTCGGCTCTCGATTGATTTCTCGACGTATTGATGGGTTCCGGCAGCGCCGGCAAATCTGAAACGCGGGCTTTTTTGGGCGGCGCTTGGTTGGGAAAGGGAATGCCGACCTTCTTTGCGGAGGCCTGAATGGCCGCGGCCCGTGTGGCGGCGAATCGCGCGACCGCTCGGGAATTTATGGGAAGAATCCTGCCGTTCTCAATTCGGAGCAATCGGCCGCCGCACGAAATCCATTCCTCCGGCCTATGCGAGGCGAAAACGACTGTAGTTCCGTCGCGCGACACATCCTCCAGTGCTTTGAAAAGGCGTTTCCTGGAGTCGGTATCGAGACCGTGAGTGGCTTCGTCGAGCAGCAACAAGAGGGGTTTTGACACCAAAGCCCGAGCGATCAAGATTCTTCTTAGCTCGCCTTGTGAGAGAGTTTGCGCATTTCGCGGCCAGAGGTGAGCCACGCCAAGAAGATTTGAGATCCTGGAAACAATTTTGCTTTGGCCGGGGGTTGTGGTTTGGCCCGGATAGTCCGTCTGAGAGAAGCCTGATTCGATCACTGCTCGGCATGACACCTCCCATTCCTGTCTCCAATAACGCTCCTGCTGTTCGGGCGACACCCACGCAATTCGGGCCTTTAGATCGGCGAGGATCTCAGTAGGGTTTCCGTCGAAATTATACCGCCTCCGTCCGCCGCGTTGGGGGTCGGGCCAGAGATCACCCTTCAAAAGTCTGAGGAACGTGCTCTTTCCAGCGCCATTGGATCCCGAAACATGCCACAACTCGCCCCGGCCCAAAGTCCACGAAATATCATTCAGAATCAGGTGCCCTTTGAGGGACACCGATACGTTCTCTAGGGATACTAGAGGAGTCGCGTTCGCGACATCAACTGATCGAGGGCTCGGTGGCACCGGGCGCGGATTCTTGGTTTTCAAACCTAGTCGACGATGATTAGAGTCGATCGAGCATGAAGGTATCGCGGGAAATATTCGAGGTGTCCAATGAAGAGGGGTTGCGCGCTTTTATTCGAGAGCGCAAGGCGCGGTTCAATTGGTTTCGGCGAGTGATCGTTTATCCGGATCAAACGAGGATCGTGGACATCAATCGAAACGAGCTCGTGTTTCCGGGAATCACCTATGAGCATCACTTCCTGGAATTGGTGATGAAGGAAGCCGGAGCTTCCTATGATTTGGCGACGCTGCATACGCGGCCCAAGACTTCTGGAGGCACGCGCGAGCATCCCTGCGGCGCGTGCTATCCTTGGGCGCACGATCGAATCAGTTGAACGAAGGGTTCTGGAGCATCAACGGGCTCCGAGCCCGTCGGAGGCGGTTCGCGTGTTCAATTCCGAAGGGCTGAACAAAAAGGCGGGCGGTCCCACCGGTGATGAATCGGGGATGATTTTGCCGCTCCCCGGATCAGCCGACGCGGAGACGATTGGACCGGCGTAGACGGGCGGGATTGAGGATTCAAACCTTCCCGAAGAGAAACTCGCTGGTCCCGTTGTTGAGGCGGAACCGATCGCGATTCCGTCCACGGTCAGTTCGGCGGTTTCCGTTTGGATCATCTGGGAGAATTCGAGACCACAGACGAACAAGCCGGCCACGGCGATGGCGTAGGCGCCAGCCATGATGGGTTTCGAGTCGAACCACAACAGGGCGCGCTCCCACCACGCCAGTTCAGCCGATTCAATGTTGGCCTCGATGCGGCCCATGACGCCCGCGTGGAACTGGTCGAAGAACCCGGCGGGAGGAAGCTCATGACGTTTGATCGCCAGCAATCTGCGAATGAGATCATGATCTTGAGGTGATTGCTCCATACTGATTCGCGAGGTCGATGGTTGGAATTTTGTTTATTGGATGAAATCCGACAAAAAGGCCTGCAATTGTTGCCTAGCGTAAAACAAACGAGATCGCACCGTGCCGGTATTGCACCCCAGAACCTTGCCGATCTCTTCGTGGGGTAAACCTTGAATATCGTGCATCGTGACCACAAGTCTGTGAACTTCTGACAGCTTCGAAAGAGCCTCGTTCAATCTCTCTTGAAGTTCGCTCAAATTGAGGTCCCGGCGCGGAGTTTTCTCCGAAACCAGGGCGACCAGATCCGGATCATTTTCAGCGTTCAAATCAAGATCGTTCAAGCTCATGTGGATCTTGTTCTTGCGCTGCTTCAGAAAGTTGATGGTCTTGTTCACCGCGATGCGGTAAATCCAAGTGAAGAAACTGGAATCTCCTTTGAACGACTTGAGGGCTTGATGGGCTTTGATGAATGTTTCCTGGGAGATGTCGGCGGCGTCCTCGTGGTTGGACGTCATGTGGTAAACTGTGGCGTAGATGCGCTGCTGATATCGTCTGACGAGTTCGTCGTAGGCTGGAAGGTAGCCTGCTTGCGCCCGTTTGACCAACTGCCGATCTTCATCGGAATCCGTCGAAACTGGTGTCTCGGCAGTTTTCTCGGCGGCGGCTTCCATCAAAACTCGGACTTATTGAAGGTTTAGGACGGCCGCCTAGGCATGCTGCTCGCTGCCCAGGTGTTGAAACTGCAGATCCACATAATCGAGCAGATGCGACATGGACTCGGCATGGGCTGAAGGATCCAACGCGCCCAGTTGCTCCCGGCCCTCAGCCAAGAAGCGTCCAGCGCACCGACGGGACTCTTCGAAGCAGTCCAAGTCGGACAAAGTCTGTTGCACCCAGTCCAGGCCCGCCGGTTCCCAGTTCTCCAACAGATGCGCCAAGGTGGTTCGATCCGCGGCGCTGGATCTTTCCAACGCGACCAGGATCGGCAGTGTGAGCTTCCCTTTTTCCAAGTCCGTGCCGAGAGACTTTCCAGCGGCTTTTTCGGTTCCGAAGACGTCAAGGCAATCGTCGTAAATCTGGTAAGCAGTGCCCAACGCCGTCCCGTACTGTCGCATGGCCGCTTCCACTGATTTGGAGGCGCCGCTGAAGGAAGCCCCCATTTCGCAAGCCAGGGCGAACAGCTCCGCGGTTTTCATTTCGATCACTCGAAAATATTTCTGGCGCGTGAGAGTCAGATCCTGACGGTGCTGGGTTTGGAGGATCTCGCCGCTGCAAACGCGCTTCGCGGCACGCGCGAAAGCACGGCAAACCAAAGGATTTGGAAACTGAGACGCCATCTCCAGCGCGTGCGAAAAAAGGCAGTCGCCGATGAGAACGGAAATCCCGTCCCCCCAGTTCGCGGAAAGCGTGGGACGGCTTCGCCGGATTTGCGCCCCATCCATCACGTCATCGTGCGCCAACGTTGCCAAATGGATCATCTCGATGATGACCGCAATGGAAACATGGTCGAGGCCTAGCGAGCCTGTGGCCCCGCCCGACAGCCCGACCAGTATCGGCCGCAGCTGTTTCCCTTGCGTCGCGAGCGCGTATCGAGCATAGGCGACCAATTCCACTTCGAAAGAGGATGCCTGGTCTTCTATCTTTTCCACGACCTGTGGAAGGAACGACTCGACGGGTTGGAGCACTTGATTCCACAAAGAGCCGGGCTCCGAATGAAATAATTCTCGGGGGTGCGCTCCCTCCACGCTGGAATGTGTGGCCAACATGCGGCAGCACTTTACTTTTCGGTTCCAGCCAAGTCAACTGAACAGCCCGGTATCCAGCGGTTCCGTATGATGGCCTATATTTCCTGTCAGAGCGCGGATTTCATTTTTTAAACGGGCACCGGCTTCCGTTGGAGCCTGGGCCCGTTCTCCTTATTTGGGGTAGCTCCGCCTCAGGACCAGCGTTGAGCGTGGCC